>CAUJIW010000202.1 GCA_963205175.1 Pseudomonadota bacterium | reverse complement strand
GACCGGCTACCAGCGCAGCAAGATCCAGGAAGAGTCGATGCACTACGAGATGCAGAAGCACACCGGCGAGTACCCGATCATCGGCGTGAACACCTTCCGCAACCCGCATGGCGACCCGACGCCGACCACGCTGGAGCTGGCTCGCTCCACCGAGGACGAGAAACAAAGCCAGCTCGCGCGCTTGCAGGACTTTCATGCCCGGCATGCCGCCGAGGCACCGGCGGCCTTGGCACGCCTTCAGCAGGCGGTGATCGCCAACGGCAACGTGTTCGAGGTGCTGATGGACGCGGTGCGCTGCTGCTCGCTCGGGCAGATCACCACCGCGCTGTTCGAGGTGGGCGGGCAATACCGGCGCAGCATGTGAGACGGGCGATCAGGCCGCCTGCAGCACGCCGAACGAGGTGTCCAGCGTGCGTGCGCGGCCGGCGTCCTTGGCGCGGTACAACGCCGCGTCGGCGCGCTTGAGCATCGCGTCCAGGCTGTCGCCGGCGTCGCGGCAGTGCGACACGCCGGCGCTGTAGCCGATCTCGAATCCGAGTTCGCCGAGTGCGGCCTCGCACAGGCGTCGGCGCAGGCGCTGGTCGAAGCGGCGCGCTGCCTCGTCGTCGGCCTGGGCCATCAAGACGCAGACCTCCTCGCCGCCGTAGCGCCCGACGATGTCACCCGCACGTGCCGCGGCCTGCATCTCGCGCGCGACCAGCTCGAGCGCCCGGTCACCGGCGTCGTGGCCGTGGGCGTCGTTGATCTGCTTGAAGTGGTCGATGTCGATCATCAGCACTGCCATGGTGTGGCCGTAGCGCAGGCTGGCGGCAAAGCGCGCCCGGGCCAGGTCGAGCCAGGCGCGGCGGTTGAACACGCCGGTCAGGCCGTCGAGGCTGGCCAGCCGCTCGAGTTCGCGGGCGGCTTCGTCGCGGTGGGCCAGCAGGATGCCCACCAGCGTCAGCATGGATGTCGCCAGCGCCACCACCGCCGAGGCATGGTTCACCGGGTGCGGCGTCAGGAAACGCGGGTAGGCGTCGGTGAAGAAGGCGCCGAGCACGCCGCGCCACAGCGTCACCACGGCCTGGGCCAGCATGCTGGCGACGACCAGCCAGCGCCAGCGACCCACCGGCAGCGCCGGCAGCCGGCCCACGGCAACGGCCACCAGGATCATCTGCAGCGCCAGCAGCCCGTTGGCCCAGCCGACACGGAAGGCGTAGTTCGAGAAACCCAGCGCATAACCCAGCGGCATCAGCACAGCCAGGGCAACCAGCCAGCGGTCGTGCGTGCGCCGGCCGCACCACAGATCGAAGGCGGCGCCCAGCAAGGCCAGGCTGACAGCCATGCAGGCCATGGATGCCGACGACAGCATCCAGTCGACGGCACTGCCACGCTCGACCAACCCGGACAGCAGGATCAGCACCCAGCCGCCTGCCTGCAGTGCCGCGGCCCACTGGGCATGCCGAGCCGGCACGTTCACCCGGCCCATCACGGCAGGCAGGGCCAGCGCGATGGTGACCAGATTGATCATCAAGGCAATCAGCAGGGTTCGGATGTCGACGGTCATGGAATGCAAGGCTCGCCCGATGCACATGTGCGCGCGGGCCGAGTCATTGTCGACATCCGAAGCGCTGTCCGTTCGGCACAACAGCACGCCTTCGGGCTGCCATTTCGGCCCCTCCGTGCGGAAGTTGCCACGAATGACAGCGATGTGAATGGCTCACACTTCGTAACAAATGAAGGTGGATGCCCCCCTTGTTCGGGGGGGGCACATGCCACTAAGGTTGAAACCAGCAAAAACCTGAAAGCCAGCCCATGCGCCAAGAAGTCGTCGCCATCGGCCAGACCGCCCGGACCGCCAGGTTTCACGGGGGTCCTCAGGCTGGCCTGAACTGGCGCCACGTCGCCACGGTGCTGCTATTGCTGATCACCCTCCCGGTGTTCCTGACCGCCGGACTGGCCGCGGTGGTGTTGCTGCCGGTACTGCTGGCCTTCACCGGCGCCGAGCGTCTGCGCCGGATCGTAGCCAACGCCCCCCAGCCCTTGCCGATCCGCCGCCATCGCTGAGCGGGTCGCGGCCACCGGCCGGCCGATGCGACTGCTTCTGGTTCGGCACGGCGAAACGCCGTTGAATGCGGCTCGTGTCATGCAGCCGCCGGATACCCCGCTAAGCCCCCGCGGCCTGTTGCAGGCCCGTGCCGTCGCCGAACGGCTCCGTGCCGAAGCCCTGAGCGCGCTGTGGTCCAGCGATCTGCCGCGCGCCTGGCAGACCGCCGATGCGATCGCCAGAGCCTGCGGTCTCGCCGCACTGCCGCAACCCTTGCTTCATGAACGCAACTTCGGCGACCTGCGCGGCCGCGCCTATGACAGCCTCGGCTTCGACCCCCTGGCGATGCAGGAAGCGCCGACGGGCGGCGAATCCGTGCCCGACTTCGAGGCACGCATCGACCGGGCTTTCGACGCGGCGCTGATCGCCGCGCAGGCGACCGGCGGCACGTTCGCGCTCGTCACGCACGGACTCGTCATCCACAGCCTGCTGGTCCGCCGCGTGGCGCTGCCGCCGGGCACCACGTTGCCGGCGCGAATCGCCAATGCGTCGGTGACGGAGATCGTCGCGGCCGCCGGCCCGGGCATGGCACCGCGCGCCTTGCGGATCGACTGCACGGCACACCTCAGCAGCGACCGCGCCGACGATCCGCTCGCCCTGTCAGGCGGCTGAGGCACCCAGCAGCCCACGAGCCGCCTCGCCTGTAAGCCCGCTGTATCGATTGCGGCGTAACTTGCGCCCATTCCAAACCCATAGCTGGAGACATCACCATGGCCCTTCCCCGCGACGTATTCGTGGTCGGCGCAGCCCGCACCGCCATCGGCACCTTCGGCGGTGCGCTCAAGGACGTCCCGCTGTCCGACCTGGCCACGCTGGCCGTCAAGACGGCGCTCGCGCGCAGCGGCGCCGGCGCCGCGAGCGTCGGCCACCTGGCGATGGGCACGGTGATCCCGACCGAGCCGCGCGACGCCTACCTCAGCCGCGTCGCCGCGATGAACGCCGGCCTGCCCAAGGAAACGCTGGCCTTCAACGTCAACCGCCTGTGCGGCTCGGGACTGCAGGCCATCATCTCGGCCTCGCAAGCGATCA
>CAUJIW010000201.1 GCA_963205175.1 Pseudomonadota bacterium | reverse complement strand
TGGCAGCCGGCGGCGATCAGCTCGCCGCGCAGTTCCTTGAAGTTCTCGATGATGCCGTTGTGCACCAGCGCCACATGCCGGGTGGCGTGCGGGTGGGCGTTGTACTCGGTGGGCGCGCCATGGGTCGCCCAGCGGGTGTGGGCGATGCCCAGCGTGCCCGGCAGCGGCTCGTCGTAGAGCCGGCGTTCGAGGTTCTTCAGCTTGCCCTCGGCGCGGCGGCGGGTCAGCTGGCCGTCGACCAGGGTGCAGATGCCGGCGGAATCGTAGCCGCGATATTCCAGCCGCTTCAGGCCGTCGAGCAGCCGGTCGGCGACGGTTTCAGTGCCAATGATGCCAATGATGCCACACATCTTGCTTATCCTGCCTTTTTCTTCGCCGTCATCGCCGTGCGGAAACGCGCCGCCCAGCCCGGTTTCGCCGACTGCGCGCCGCGGGCCACCGCCAGCGCATCGGCCGCCACATCCTGCGTCACCACGCTGCCGGCGCCGACGATGGCGCCCTCGCCGATGGTGACCGGCGCCACCAGCGCGGTGTTGGAGCCGATGAAGGCGCCGGCGCCGATGGTCGTCTTGTATTTGAAGAAGCCGTCGTAATTGCAGGTGATGGTGCCGGCGCCGACATTGGCCTTCGGCCCCACCCAGGCGTCACCGATGTAGGTGAGGTGGTTGACCTTGGCGCCGGCCTCCAGCACCGCCTTCTTGATCTCGACGAAGTTGCCGACCTTGGCCTTGTCCTTCAGCTCGGCGCCGGGGCGCAGGCGGGCGAACGGCCCGACCTCGGCGCGCGGGCCGACCGTCGTGCCCTCCAGATGGCAGAAGGCGTGGATGACCGCGCCATCGGCGACCGAGACGCCGGGACCGAACACCACGTTGGGCTCGATCACCACGTCGCGGCCGATCACCGTGTCGTGGGCGAAGAACACCGTCTCCGGCGCGATCAGGGTGGCGCCGGCCAGCATCGCCTCGCGGCGGCGGCGGGCCTGGAACACGGCTTCCACCTGCGCCAGCTCGACGCGGGAATTGACGCCGGCCACTTCATCCTCGCTGGTCTCGACCACCACCGACGGCTCGTTGTCGCGGGCGGCCAGCATGACGATGTCCGGCAGATAATATTCGCCGGCGGCATTGTCGTTGGTGACGCGGTCGAGCAGCGCGAACAGCCGGTCGCCGCGCACCGCCATGATGCCGGAGTTGCACAGGGTGATGGCGCGCTCGTCGGCGCTGGCGTCCTTGAACTCGACCATCTTGGCGATGGCGCCGTCGCCGTCGACGATGACGCGACCGTAAGCGGCCGGGTCCGCCGGGCGGAAGGTCAGCACCACGCAGGCAGGGTCGCGCCCGCCCACCGGCAGGTGCAGTCGGGTCAGCATGGCGCGCAGCGTGTCGGCGCGCACCAGCGGCACGTCACCATAGAGAATCCGCACATCGCCGGTGAAGCCGGCCATCGCCTCGCGGGCGGCCAGCACGGCATGCCCGGTGCCAAGCTGCGGCTCCTGCAGCGCGATGCTGGCGCGGCTGCCGAAGGCGGCCTCCACCTGCTCCTTCAGCGAACCCACCACCAGCACCCGGCGCTCGGCGCCCAGGGCATCGGCGGCGGCCAGCACATGGCCCACCATCGGCAGCCCGCCGATCGGGTGCAGCACCTTGTGCATGTCCGACTTCATCCGCGTGCCCTTGCCGGCGGCGAGCACGATCACCGCCACGGGTGCCGCCGTGGGCGCCTGCCCGGCGGCCCCTGGCCCGGCCAGACCTTGCGTCATGGAACCCCTCCATCCTCTGCGCGTCAGTTGCACTCTCTGCCTGCCATGTGCCACAGGACCATTGCCAATTCCATAACCGGGCCCGAAACATACCATGACCGTACCGACAGCCGACCCGTCTCTGCCACGCTGCGTCGTGTTCGACCTCGACGGCACGCTGGTGGACACCGCACCCGACCTGACGCTGGCCACCAACCACGTGCTCGGACTGGCCGGCAGGCCGGCGGTCGACATCGACACGGTGAAGGACATGGTGGGGCTCGGCGCGCGCAAGCTGATCGAGCGCGGCCTGGCCCACACCGGCGGCGGCACGCCCGAGCAGGTCGAGGATCTGCTGCCGGCGTTCCTCGACTTCTACGGCCGCAACCTGTGCGTCGGCTCGCGACCCTTCGAGGGGGTGGAGACGCAGTTGCAGGCACTGCGCGAGGCCGGCATCGCGCTGGGGGTGTGCACCAACAAGCCGGTCGGCCTGAGCGTGGCGCTGATCGATGCGCTGGGCTGGGCCGGCTATTTCGGCGTCAACCTCGGCGGCGACAGCCTGGAGGTGCGCAAGCCCGACCCGCGCCACCTGCTGGAGACCATCGCCCGGCTGGGCGAGGCGCCGGCGGCGAGCGTCATGGTCGGCGATTCGCCTGTCGATGTCGCGGCGGCGCGGGCCGCGCGCGTGCCGGTGGTGGCGGTGAGTTTCGGCTTCACGCCGGTGCCGCCGGCCGAACTTGGCGCCGATGTGCTGATCGATCACTACGACACGTTGCAGCCGGCGCTGGTCACGGCAAATCGCGGCAGGCGCGGCTGATCTTCGGTGCCTTGTCGTTGGCGGCTGGGCTGGTCCTGATCGAGGCCGGTGCGCGGCCGGGCGAATGACGCCGGGGGTCGGCGTGCGGTCAGCCCCGACGCGTGCCCTGGCGGCGCATCCGCCACTTGGTCCACAGGTGGCGGGCCAGCAGGGCGGGCGGCATCTTCAGCCAGTGCGCGCGGACATACAGCAGGAAGCGGGCAGCGCGTGCCGCCGGACCCGGCGTGTCCGGCCCGGCCGAGGCGAGGGTGGTCAGCACCAGCGCGTCCATCAGCGCGCGCGCCGCGCCATCGGGCAGCGCCGGCCGCAGCGCCGCGAGCGCGCCGGCCTCGACCCGGGTATGAAACAGCCGCTGGGTGTAGCGCAGGGCATAGGCCGCCGGGCGCTCCAGCCCATGCAGGCGGGCGCGCGTCACCAGATCGTCCCAGAACCGCCGGTCGCGGCCGAACTCCATCAGCAGCTGGTGCAGATCCCACAGGTTCCGCAGCCCCTTGGTGAACTCGCCGTCACAGAACAGGTGGACGGCACTGTGCAGCACCATGTCGGCCGGGCACAGCACCCGCCAGTCGCTGTCCGGCAGCGGCTGGGCTGCCGCCACCAGCGCCGCCGCGTCGGGCCGCAGGCGGTGGGTCAGCGGCAGGATGGTGTGATGCACGTCCAGCTCGCCACCCCGGGTTTCATGCACCATGGGTGGCAGTTCGTGCATCCACTGGCGATAATAGGCGATGTCGTAGGGGTCGGTGGCGACGATACGCCAGCCGGCGTCGGCGAGCCGAGCCTCCACCGCGCCCAGCCACGAGCGCGGCACCAGGATGTCGAGATCGCCGGCCGAGCGACCGTTCGCCGCCTGTCGGCCGGCGGCGACATAGGCGGTGCCCTTGAGCAGGATCAGCGGGCAGCCGACATCGCGCAGCAGCCGGCCGATGCCGCGCGCGCGCCATGTGGCACGGGTGTGGCCATGGGCGACGTCGATCTCGGCGTTGCGCAGGATCGCCCGCACCTGATCAGGCACGTCATTCCAGCGTCCGGTCTCGCGCAGCCGGTGGGCGAGCGCGCCCGCCAGCCCCTCATGGCGGGCACAGCGCAGGATCGCCGACCACGTGGCGGGGGTATGGCCCTGATCGGTCTCGGGCGCGCGCAGCAGGCGCGCCAGCAGGAGGGCCGGGCGTCCGGTCATGGCGTCACCGTCCGTCGCACCGCGTCCACCAGTTCGATCGCCGCCGCCGTCGAGCCATAGCGCAGCATGAAGCCGGGGCAGGTTTCGGCCAGCCGCCACATGGTCTCGAAGCCGGCCTCGCCGAGGAAGTCGAAGTTGGCCGACGAGCTGGCGAGATGGACGAACACGTCGGCTCGTGTCATCGCCTCGCCGTGGGGCGCCGCGCCGGCCTCGAAGGTCGGGAAGATGATGGCGGCGGGCCGGGCGGGCTCGTTCATGCGGCGGATGGCGTCGGCCGGCGGGGTGAGGAAACTGATGGTGCCCTTGTGGCTGGTCTCGAAGGCGGCACTGAACACGCCGTCGCGGGCAAGCGCGCGCATTACCGCGATCGACTGGTTCTTCAGCGAGATCGGCCGCGGGAACGGCAGCGCCAGGCCGGTATCGAGGTCGATCAGGGCGAATTCGTCGCCCATGAACCGCCAGTCGCCGGAAAAGCCGAGGGCGGCCGACAGCGTGCTTTTGCCGGAACCCGAGCCGGCCGGGAAGATGTAGGCCAGGCCGTCGCGTTCGACCGTCGAGGCGTGCAGCAGCAGGCAGCGGCGCATGCCCAGCGCCACCTGCAGGTTCATGCCCATTTCGGCCGCCAGCAGCCCCATGCTGCCCGGCAGCGGCACCATGGGGGTGTGGATGTCGGTGCGCACGGTGATCTGCGGGCGGATGAACCGCCGCCACCAGCGGGTGGGCCGCAGGTTCACCTCGAACTCGGCGCAGTCGTCGGGGTCGTCGAACGGATAGCCCTGATAGGCGGCACGGATATCGCGGGCGACCGAGGGCAGCGGCGTGCGGAGCCGATAGCGCACCGGCCCGACCCGCAGGGTCGAATCCAGACCGCCGCGTGACGCAAGCCGCCCGCCGTTCATGGCATGGTCTCGATCAGGCCGGCCTCGATCAGGGTGGCGAGGTGTTCCAGCAGGCCCGCCCGCTCCTCGGCGCTGCCATCAAGCGCGTAGCCGGTTGCCAGCGCGCGCAGCAGGTCGTCGAAACTGGCCGGCGCGGCGGCCGCCGCCTCCAGCAGCAGGTAGGCGTGCGGTGGCAGGATATGGGTCTGGCCAGCCGGGCGATGATACAGGAAATGGATGCCATCCGCCTCGCGGATGACGCAGTCGCGATGGATGTGGGAAATGTAACGCTCGCTCACAGCCTGCCTCAATGCGTGGGGTCAGGATAGAAGAGCCCCACGCCCTGACGCAAACCTGAACATTCCGCGATGACGCCTTACGGCAGCAGGCCCTGGTTGTTCAACGAAGTGAAGCAGGAATAGCCATACTCGCCCTGCTGCAACTTCTTGACGTAGTTGTAGTAGGCCTTCTGCGGGTTGGAGAAGCGATTGGGCGCCAGCTGGTTGACGATCTGGTTGCCGTTGAAGGTCTGGCCGGCGTAGTCGATGCTGCCGCCGCCATGGGTCGACGGCTTGAACTCCGCATCCTGACCGCAGACATAGCCCTGACCGTCGACATAGCCGCCCGGGTAGCAGGTGGCGCCGTCGCGGCACAGCCGCTCCTGGCCGCGCTCGGGGAAAGGCACTTCGCACATCAGCGTCGACGACACGGCCTGCGCCATCGCCGGCGCCGAGTTCAGCGTGATCACGGCGGGAGCCGCCAAGGCACCCAGCTTCAGCAACTGGCGCCGCGACGCCACATTGTTGTCCGAGTTCTGGTCGCTCATCGCTTCACCTTTTCCCACATTCATCCGCAGTCGGTTGCCCGGCTGCTTTCTATCACATAGGCACGATTGATGACAGCACATCACCCATGCCAGCTTCATGTCCATGAAAACAGCAGCAAGAACCATACCAGATGGCCAATCTGCTGATTCTGCTCAATAATCCAGATTTGTTAAGAAGTTGCAACATCGCCTCTGTAAAGGATACCGACGATTGACGGTGTTTCCGCCCTGCTGCAACGGGTCGTGGAGGACTGCCTGGTCTCATTCGCTTCAGCCGAGTCGCCGATGGACATCATGATATGGACCCCCTGAACCGCCGCCTGCTCAAACGTCTGGCTCTTGCCGCACTGGCCGCCGCGCTGGCCTACTGGCTGGTCGGTGCTGCCGCCGAGCCGATCAGCGCCGCGGTCTGCGCGGTGCTGGCGGCGGCGCTGATCCTGGTGCTGGCCTATGATTCGGACCTGCGGGAGCGCGCCAGCGACATCGACCGGTTGCAGCGTATCAACATTGATCTGGCACAGCAGGCCGCCCGAGACGAGGTGCGGCAGCTGATCGAGGCGGTGGCCGAGCCGCTGCTCATTGTCGATCGCGAGTTGATCGTGCTGCGCGCCAACGCCGCCGGGCGGGCGTTGCTGGGCGCGGGTATCGAGGGTGAGACGCTGACCGTGTTCCTGCGGCAGCCCGGCGCGGTGGAAGCGATCCAGAGCGTGTCGCTGACCGGCCAGCCGGCGGAGGGCGAGGTGCAGTTCCTGTCGCCCACCGAAGGCACCTTCGCCGTGCGCGCCAACGTCCTCAACCTTGATGACGGGCGCATCCTGGTGGCGATGCGGGACGTCACCAAATCCCGGCTGATGGAACGGATGCGGGTCGATTTCGTCGCCAACGCCAGTCATGAATTGCGCACGCCGCTGGCGACGCTGATCGGCTTCATCGAGACGCTGCAGGGGCCGGCGTCGGAGGACAAGGCGGCCCGGGTGCGCTTTCTCGACATCATGGCGCAGGAGGCGGCGCGCATGGCCCGCCTCATCGACGATCTGCTCTCGCTGTCGCGCATCGAGCTCGACAAGCACGTGCGGCCGTCGACGCCGCTCGACCTGCGGCCGTTGCTGACCCAGGTCGGCCAGACGCTGGCGATGCGGCTGGAGGCCGACAGCCGCCGTATCGAACAGCATATCCCCGAGTCGCTGCCGCCGGTAATCGCCGACCGCGACCAGATCCTCCAGGTGCTGCACAATCTGGTGTCGAACGCGCTCAAATACGGCCGCAGCGGTACGTCGATCACGCTGACGGTTTCGGTCGTCGATTCGCCGCCGTCGGGTCAGTTGCCGCATGTACGCATCGAGGTCGCCGATCAGGGCGAGGGCATCGCGCCGGAGCATCTGCCGCGGTTGACCGAACGCTTCTACCGCGTCGATACCGCGCGTTCCCGCCAGATGGGCGGTACCGGGCTGGGCCTGGCGATCGTCAAGCATATTGTCGAGAAACATCGCGGCGAGATGCAGGTGTCCAGTACGCTGGGTGTCGGCACCACGGTTGCCTTCACCCTGCCGCTGGCCGGGCGCGCGGGGGCCGGCGACGGCGGTCCCAGGCCGTGATCGACCATTGTCATCGAACTGCAACAAAAGCGTAATAGACGGGTCACGCCGGATGCGTAGCGCTCATGTCGAACAAGGACGCCGGCACCAGCCCGGTCCCGGGACCGGTCCGCGAACTTGGGGCGTCTCCGGGTGGATGGTCCACCCGGACATGGCTTCATTAAACAGGAGAATCATGCAGTGCTGAAGAAGAGCCTGATGATCGTCGCCGCGGTCGCGTCCGTGACCGCCATGGCCGGCCACGCCGAGGCGCGCAACCAGATTCGCGTTGTCGGTTCGTCGACCGTCTATCCCTTCACCACGGCGGTGGCGGAAGCCTTCGCGCGCTCGAACTCCAAGTTCCGGGCGCCCATCGTTGAGTCGACCGGCACCGGCGGCGGCATCAAGCTGTTCTGCTCCGGCATCGGCCCCAACACGCCGGACATCACCAACGCCTCGCGCCGCATCAAGGCTTCCGAGGTCAAGCAGTGCGCCGAAAACGGCGTGACCAAGATCATCGAAGTCCAGGTCGGTCTGGATGGCCTTGCCATCGCGCACAGCAAGAACGGCCCCGACATGGGGCTGACCCGTCGCGAGCTCTACATGGCGCTGGCTGCCAATCCGTGGGGCAAGGGTCCGAACAAGGCCCGGACCTGGAAGGACATCAACCCGAAGCTGCCGGCCGACAAGATCGTCGTCATCGGCCCGCCGCCGACCTCCGGCACCCGTGATTCGTTCAACGAGCTGCTGATCGAGGCCGGCTGCAACACCAATCCGGCGATGGCGGCCCTGAAGAAGTCGGACGAGAAGAAGCACAAGGAAGTCTGCACCAAGCTGCGCGAGGACGGCGCCTATGTCGAGGCCGGCGAGAACGACAACCTGATCGTGCAGAAGCTGGCGGCCGATCCCAAGGCGCTGGGGGCGTTCGGCTACAGCTTCCTTGAGGAAAACATGGACAAGCTGAAGGGTGTCGCCATCGATGGCGTGCAGCCCACCATCGCCACGGTGCAGAGCTTCAAGTACCCTGGTTCGCGGGCGATGTTCATCTATGTGAAGGCCGCCCATGTCGGCGCCATTCCGGGCATCAAGGAATTCCTGGCCGAATACGCCAAGGAAAGCACCTGGGGCCCGCGCGGTTATCTCGTCCGGCGCGGTCTGGTGGCCTCGGCCGACGCTGATCGCGCCAAGGCGGCCGCCAACGCGACGCAGCTGAAGCTGCTTGATCCGGCCTCGGTGAAGTAATCCCGAGCAGAATAACGAGGGGCGGCCCCGGTCGCCCCTTCCTTCTGGTGTTGAATATATGTCGATGACCGCTGTCTTCCTGATGCTTCTTGGCCTCGCGGCGCTGTCCTTCGTGCTGGCGCGGGGCCGGGCTTCGCGTTTCGCGGACGGCGACTATCGCGCCGTACATTCAAGGCCGGGCTACCACGGGTGGCACAGCGCGCTGTGGGCGCTGGTGCCGCCGCTGGCCCTGCTGCTGGGCTGGGCGCTGTTCGGTCAGAGCTACATCGAGCCGGCGGTGCTGGCCTCGGTGCCGGCGCCGGATCGTCCCGAGGCGGGCATGGCGACGCAGATGTTCCTCAACGAGGTGCGGTCGCTGGCGGACGGCAGCACGGAGGCCTCGTTCACGCCGGGCGTCACCGAGGCGGCCCGGGTCTACGCGACGCTGGGGGCCCGCGCTAACATGGTGGTCGGCGGCCTGGCCCTGGCGCTGGGCGGGCTCGGTCTTGCCTATGCCTTCGTGCAGGTGAAGCCGCAGTTCAGGGCGCGCACGCGGGTCGAGCAGTTCGTCATGGGGCTGCTGATCGCGGCGTCGATCGTCGCCATCCTGACGACGCTGGGCATCCTGCTGTCGCTGCTGTTTGAAAGCTTCCGTTTCTTCGAGAAGGTTTCGCCGCTGGAGTTCCTGTTCGGCACCAACTGGAGTCCGCAGACCGCGATCCGCGCCGACCAGGTGGGATCATCGGGGGCGTTCGGCGCCGTTCCGCTGTTCTGGGGCACCCTGTTCATCACCCTGATCGCGATGCTGGTCGCGGTGCCGCTGGGCCTGATGGCGGCGATCTACCTCAATCAATACGCCAGCCCGCTGGTGCGCAAGTGGCTCAAGCCGATCCTGGAGGTGCTGGCGGGCGTGCCGACGGTTGTCTACGGGTTTTTCGCCGCCCTCACGGTGGCGCCGGCGGTGCGCGAGTTCGCGCAGGCCATCGGCATCGAGGGCGCGTCGTCGGAAAGCGCGCTGGCCGCGGGCCTGGTGATGGGCGTGATGATCATTCCCTTCATGTCGTCGCTGTCGGACGATGCCATCACCGCCGTGCCGCAGGCGATGAAGGACGGCTCGCTGGCGCTGGGCGCCACGCCGTCGGAGACCATCAAGAAGGTGCTGATCCCGGCGGCCTTGCCCGGCATCGTCGGCGGCTTCCTGCTGGCGGTGTCGCGTGCCGTCGGCGAGACGATGATCGTCGTCATGGCGGCCGGTCTTGCCGCCAACCTGACGGTCAATCCGTTTGAATCGGTGACGACGGTGACGACGCAGATCGTCGCGCTGCTCACCGGCGACCAGGAATTCGACTCCGCCAAGACCCTGTCCGCGTTCGCGCTGGGTCTGGTGCTGTTCCTCGTCACGCTGTCCCTCAACGTCTACGCCCTGCGCGTGGTGAAGAAGTATCGAGAGGCCTATGAATAAGCCCGCTCTCGCCGACGGCGCGTTGACGCCCACCGACTGGACGTCGCCGGCCATGGTCGCGCGCATCCGCCAGCGCTACGCGCGGGAAGCGCGTTTCAAGGCCATGGGGCTGGTGGCGCTGGTGATCTCGGCGCTGTTTCTGGCGTTCCTGCTCTATTCGATTGCCGGCAACGGTCTCACCGGTTTCCAGTCCACCGAGATTCGCCTGAATGTGGCCTTCAAGCCCGAAGCACTGGGCATCACGGCGGCGGACCTTGCCGGGCCGGACGCCGAGGATCGCCTGCGCCAGGCCGACTACGGGCTCATCGGCGGCGATGCCCTTATCGCCCGGTTCCCCGAAGTCACCGATCCCGGCGACCAGATGGACCTCGAAGAACTGCTGAGCCCCGGCACCGCCGCCTATCTGCGCGAAACCCTGGTCGACAATCCGGCGCTGCTGGGCAAGAGCATCACCCTCTGGGTGCCCGCGGCCACCGATGTCGACATGCTGAACAAGGGGCAGATCGACGCCGATCTGCCGGCGCTGGAACGCGGCATTTCCGACCGGATGCTCGGCTATTACCGGCAGCTCAAGGCGGATGGCGACATTCGCACCAGCTTCAACACCCGCTTCTTCACCGCCGCCGACTCCCGCGATCCTGAACTGGCGGCCATCTGGGGCGCCACCATGGGGTCGCTGCTGACGCTGTTCGTCACGTTGCTGATCTCCTTCCCCGTTGGCGTGCTGGCGGCGGTCTACCTGGAGGAATATGCGCCGAAGAACCGGCTGACCGATTTCATCGAGGTCAACATCAACAACCTCGCGGCCGTGCCGTCGATCATTTTCGGCCTGCTCGGCCTTGCGGTGTTTCTCGGCACCTTCGGCATGCAGCGGTCGGCGCCGGTGGTGGGCGGCCTCACCCTGGCGCTGATGACATTGCCGACCATTGTCATCGCCAGCCGCGTCGCCATCAAGGCCGTGCCGCCCTCCATCCGCGACGCGGCGCGCGGTATCGGCGCTTCGCCGTTGCAGGTGGTGTTCCATCATGTCGTGCCGCTGGCGCTGCCGGGCATCATGACCGGCACCATCATCGGCATGGCGCGCGCGCTGGGTGAAACGGCGCCGCTGCTGATGATCGGCATGCGTGCCTTCGTGGTCGATGTGCCGGCGAGCCTCACCGACCCCGCGACAGTGCTGCCGGTGCAGGTGTTCCTGTGGTCGGACAGTGTGGAACGCGGCTTTGTCGAGAAAACATCGGCCGCCATCATCGTGCTGATGGTTTTCCTGCTGATGATGAACGCCCTGGCGATTTATCTGCGCCAGAAATTCGAGCGGCGCTGGTAGAAAGAACTGGAGATGTCCGCCATGTACAACCCAACCGAGGCGACCATGACAGTCCAAGACACTGGCGCGATCAAGATGACGGCGCGCAACGTGAATGTTTTTTATGGCGACAAGCACGCCATCAAGGACGTGTCCATCGATGTGCGTGCCGACGAGGTGACGGCGTTCATCGGCCCGTCGGGTTGTGGCAAGTCGACCTTCCTGCGCTGTCTCAACCGCATGAACGACACGGTGGCCAGCGCGCGGGTCACCGGCGAGATGCGGCTTGATGGCCAGGACATCTACGACAGGCAGATGGATGTGGTGCAGTTGCGCGCCCGTGTCGGCATGGTGTTCCAGAAGCCCAACCCGTTTCCCAAATCGATCTACGAGAATATCGCCTACGGGCCGCGCATCCACGGGCTTGCCCGCTCACGCGCCGAGCTCGATGAAATCGTCGCCACCAGCTTGAAGAAGGCCGGCCTTTGGGACGAGGTGAAGGATCGTCTCAACGACTCCGGGACCGCGTTGTCGGGCGGTCAGCAGCAGCGGCTGTGCATCGCGCGTGCCATCGCGGTGAATCCCGAGGTGATCCTGATGGACGAGCCCTGCTCTGCGCTGGACCCGATCGCGACCGCCAAGATCGAGGAACTGATCGAGGAACTGCGCGGCCGTTATGCCATCGTCATCGTGACCCACAACATGCAGCAGGCTGCCCGCGTCAGTCAGAAGACCGCCTTTTTCCATCTTGGCGACCTGGTGGAGTATGGCCCGACGTCCGAGATCTTCACCAACCCGAAGAAGGAAAAGACCAAGGACTACATCACCGGCCGCTACGGCTGAGCGCGACGGCAACGAACAGGCAGGAACCCAGCATGGCCACCACGCATACCGTCAAGTCCTTCGACGACGATCTCCGTCAGCTCCGCTCCTACATCTCGCAGATGGGCGGTCTCGCCGAGGCCCAGATCATGGGCGCCATCGAGGCGCTTGCCAGCCGCAATCCGGAAATGGCGATGCGCATCGTCACCGGCGACCGGGCGATCGATCATCTGGAAATGGAGGCGGAACGCCACATCATCCAGACCATCGCCCGCCGCCAGCCGCTGGCCGACGATCTGCGCGAGGTCATCTCGGCGCTGAAGATCGCCGCCCTCATCGAACGCATCGGCGACTATGCCAAGAACATCGCCAAGCGCGCGACGGCGCTTGCCCAGGTGTCGCCGATCCAGCCGGTGGTGATCGTGCCGGAAATGGGCAAGCTGGTCGCCCGGATGGTGAAGGACGTCCTCGACGCCTACGCCAGCCGGGACGCCGAGCTGGCGCGCACGGTATGGTCGCGCGACAAGCACGTCGATGATTTTTACGCCAGCCTGTTTCGTGCGCTGCTGACCTACATGATGGAAAATCCGCAACAGATCACGCCCTCCACCCATGTTCTGTTCATCGCCAAGAATCTGGAGCGGATCGGCGATCATGCCACCAATATCGCCGAGATCGTCCACTTCAACGTCACCGGCGAATACATGGAACCCGATCGGCCGAAGGGGGACGAAACAGCGTTCTCCGTCCACGGCATGGAATCTGACGAGGATTGATGCACATGAAGCCCAAGGTTCTTCTGGTCGAGGACGACGTCAACCTGACCGAGCTGCTGACCTACAATCTCGAACGCGAGGGCTTCGATGTCGCCCGCGCCGGTGATGGCGAGGAAGCCCTGGTGATGGCGGCGGAAGAACACCCCGACATCGTCATCCTCGACTGGATGATCCCGCACCTCTCCGGCATCGAGGTCTGCCGCCGCCTGCGCCGGCAGCCGGAAACCGCCAACCTGCCGATCCTGATGCTCACCGCCCGCACCGAGGAAGGGGATCGCATCCGCGGCCTGGAAACCGGCGCCGACGACTACATCACCAAACCCTTCTCGCCGCGCGAGCTGACGGCGCGCATCAAGGCGGTGCTGCGCCGTCTGCGTCCCGCCCTGTCCGGCGCGGCGCTCACCTACGGCGGCGTCGAGATGGACACCGCCGCCCACAAGGTCACCCGTGACGGCGCGCCGGTGCAGCTTGGCCCCACCGAGTTCCGCCTGCTGCGCTACTTCATGGAGCATCCCGGCCGGGTGTTCTCGCGCGAGCAGCTGCTCGACGCGGTGTGGGGCCATGACGTCTATGTCGAACTGCGGACGGTGGACGTCCACATTCGGCGGTTGCGCAAGGCGCTCAACGGCGATGACCTGCCGGACCTGATCCGCACCGTGCGTTCGGCCGGCTACGCGCTGGACGCGGAAGGCGCCGGTGTGGCCAAGGTGGCGCGCGCCTCCTGAGCACCGGAGCGGTGTTAGTGAAAGCATGCGGCGACTGTCATCCGCCGCAGTCGTCGAGCATTTTTACACCCGTCTGACGGGGCCGGCGGGCACCCGGTTGTTTCATCTTGTTTTTTTTAACTATTTTGGCATGCTCCTGAAATGGCCTGGAACTTGCTTAATGCATCATAGCGGGACGCGTTGATAGCGCGTCACTATCATAACGGCCGCCGCGGGCCGGCACACCGGTCAACGGCGTGATGCATTTGACAAGTATTTGGGTCGACAGCTGTCGGCGCCGGAAGCGGCGAGCGGCAGGACGGGAGAACAGAATGGCACGAATGGAACCAAGCTCAGGCCGTCTCTCCCTGCGTAACTCGATTCTCGTCTGGGTGGCGGGTATCGTGATTGGGTGGGGGTGTGCCGTAGTCCTGTTCTATCAGCTCATTCGCAATTCGGGCACGGAAATGCCCGTGACCGGCCGGCCGGCCGCGGCCATGGTGGCCGAGGAGCGCGATGCCACGGGCCTGGCGGATATCGCGCCGGCAGCGGGCGACGCGGCGCCGGACGACGCCGTGGCCGACGGTGCGGCGATGGCGCCACCGGAGTCGGTGCCCGAGTAGAACGTCGCGCCGGATTGGCCCTGGCAACGGGGCATGAAGGGCCGTCGTGTGTGGCGCTGTTGTCCGGTGCTCGAATTCGCCGCGCGGACGCCATCCCGCCGCAAGCCGGGGCGGCTCAACCTACCGGCGTCGCGTTGTTTTTCAGGACGTTTCAACCGCACGCGGTCGCGGTCTACGGCGTCAGGTCATTCTCGATCAGCAGCTGACGGATGAAGCCCACCGGTATGGCATAGGCAATGCCGCTGGGATCGGTGATCACCTTTTCCCGTGTCGACTTGATGAAGGTGGCGTTGAGGATGCCGATCACGGTGCCGGTCTCGGCGTCGTAAAGCGGGCTGCCGCTCTGGCCGGGATAGGCCACCATGTCGAGCTGGTAGACCTCGTAGCGCGGTGTCGCCACCATCACCGGATCGAGATAGCGGGTGTCGGGCACCGGGCTGACATTGGGCGGCCGCGCGGCGACGATGCCGGCGTGGGTCGCCGGGTAGAGGCCGAGCACGGTGCCGATGGGGAAGCCGGTGATGGCGACGCTGCTGCCTTCCGGCAGCAGCTCGGAGTCCGCTCGCAGGCGGACCGCCGGCAGCGGCGGGCCGGACAGCCGCAGCAGGGCGAGGTCGTGCGCGCGGTCGGTCGCCACCACTGTCAGGGTGCGCCGGTCGATCTGGCCACCGTTGGCGGTCAGCGCGAACAAGGTGGTCGGCTGGCCGGGGTTGCTGGAGCGCACGACATGATAGTTGGTGATGATGTGGCGTCCGTCTGCAACCACGAAGCCGGTGCCGGCGAGGTGGGAGGCCATCGACCGCATGACCTGGAAGGTGGTGATGCCAACCACGGAAGGCTGCACCTGGCGCACGGCGTCCACCAGCCGCGCATGGCCGGGCTGCGGGCTCAGGGCCAGCAGGGCCGCGGTCAGCAGCAACCGGGCAGCACGCACCGGATCAGGCTCCGACGCTGACGGGCGCGTCGAGCAGGCGGCCGACGCTCTTCTCGAACATCAGGAACTGCCACAGCAGGCGGCTGTTGTCGCGGGTGCCGCGCCGATGGTCGCTGATCGCCGCGCGCAGGAAGCCGGCATCAAACCAGCCGGTCTCCATTGCCGTGGAGCGGTCGACCAGGGCGCTGATCTCGTCGGCCAGCGGGCCACGGAACCAGCGGCTGATCGGCACCACGAAGCCCATCTTCGGCCGGTACAGCAGGTCGGTGTCGACATAGGGTTCGAGCGCCTTCTTCATCAGCCACTTGCCTTCACCATGACGAATCCGCATGTCCGGCGCGATGCCGGCGGCCCATTCCATCAGCTTGTGGTCGAGCAGCGGCTCGCGTGCTTCCAGACTGACCGCCATGCTGGCGCGGTCCATCTTGGTCAGGATGTCGCCGGGCAACCAGATCTTGATGTCGGCGTACTGCGCCTGCGACAGCGGATCATCGGCCGGCGCGTTGGCCATGGTGTCGCGGTAGAGGTCACCCGCCCGATAACCCTGCAGCAACCGCCTGAAGTCGTCGGTAAACAGCAACCGTCGGCGATCGTCACGGGTGACGGCGATGGAATTGAAGTAGGCCTCCTCGCTGGACATGCCGAGCGCCTGGAAGGTCGACTTGGCGCGCAGCGGGCGCGGCGCCCAGTCCATCTTGGGCCAGAGCCGGCCGAGCATGCCGAACAGCGGCGCGCGCAAGCCCAGGGGCAGCGCGCCACGTACCCGCTCCTCGTTCATGTGCAGCCGGTAGCGGCGGTAGCCGGCCAGCATCTCGTCGCCGCCGTCGCCTGACAGCGCCACGGTGACGTTCTCCCGCGCCAGTTCGCATACCCGGTAGGTCGGCAGCGCCGAGGCATCGGCGAACGGCTCGTCATAGGCCTGTGACAGCCGGTCGATCAGGGCGAAGTCGCTCGATGCCACGGTCCGCGCGCGGTGGTTGGTGTGGTAACGCTCGGCGATACGCCGCGCATAGTCGCTTTCGTCGAAGCCAGGCTCGTCGAAGCCGATCGAGCAGGTGTTGACCGGTGTCGACGACAGGCCAGCCATCATCGCCACCACGGCGCTGGAATCAACGCCGCCCGACAGGAAGGCCCCCAGCGGCACCTCCGACACCAGGCGGATGCGCACGGCCTCGCGCATGCGCTCGATGAACTCGGCGCCCAGATCATCGGCGCTGCCCTTGTGGCGGGCCTCGAACGAAATATCCCAGTAGCTGCGGGGCGCCGGCACCGGCCTGCCGCGACGGATGGTCAGCGTGTGGGCGGCGGGCAGCTTGCGCGCGGCGCGCAGGATGGTGCGCGGGTCGGGGATGTAGCCGTAGGCGAAATAGTCCTCGACCGCCGGTTCGTCGATGGCCCGCGGCAGGCCGGGGTGGGCCAGCAGCACCTTCAGTTCGGAACCGAAGATCAACTGGCCGTCCGGCAGCAGGCTGTAGTGGAGCGGCTTCACACCCAGCCGGTCGCGGGCGAGAAACAGGGTCTGGGTGCGCCGGTCGTAGAGCGCGAAGGCGAACATGCCGCGAAACTGCTGCACGCAGGCCTCGCCCCATTCCATCCAGGCGTAGAGGATGACCTCGGTGTCGCTGTTGGTGCGGAACTGATAGCCGCAGTCGATCAGCAGCGCGCGGGTTTCCTGGTAATTGTAGATTTCACCGTTGAACACGACGACGACATTCCCGTCCGCCGTCTTCATCGGTTGCTGGCCGGACGACAGGTCGATGATCGACAGCCGCCGGTGGCCCAGCCCGACGCCGGGGTCGAGGAAATAGCCATTCTCGTCCGGGCCGCGATGGGCGATGGTGGTGGTCATCCGCGCCAGCAGGTCGCGGTCGACGGGGCGCTGGCCGGTGGTGTCGAAGATGCCGCTTATGCCGCACATCGGCGTGACTCGTGCAGGGAGGGGCGGTGTCCGCTCATTGAGGGCGCGCTCCGGATTTCAGGATGGACGCGAGCGCCGGTTCCACCGGACCCAGTGCGTCGGCGAAGTGCTGCATCTCGGCAGTGGCCGGCACCGTGGCCTCCCGGCGCTCGGCGGATATGATGATGGTCGCCGCCGTCATGTCGCCGCCGAACAGCTTGGCCTTCAGCGTCTCGATCTTGGCCACGTAAGGATCGGCGATCAGCTTGCCGTTGACCCAGTACCACTGCCAGACATCGCGCACGATTGTCCGCGACCGGTTGATCTGCATGACGGCGCCGGTCGTCGTCCGGCCACCGATGGTGAGTGTCCGTGCCTGATCCATGGCGCGCGTCCACAGCTCCGCCGGGGCGACGGCGGTCTGGCCGAAGGCGATGAGCTCGACGTCGTCGTGCTGACGATCAAATGCCGCGACATAGAGGTCGACCCGGGCATCGCCGTTCCGGTAGCTCTGGAACAGTTCGGCGTTGGCGCCGTTGAAAACGGGTTTCCATTCGGTGCCGGCGAAGGTCGCCGGTGTCCAGCCGGCCGGCGAGGGCGCCGCGAGGCCGCTGTACCGCACGTCGGCCTGCCGGTGGTCGATCCAGTAGGCGTAGGTGGCGCCCGCGCCGACCACCATGGCCAGCAGCGCCAGCGCGCGCGCCGCCTGGGCCGGGGTGCCGGCGCCACCGCGGTTCAACCCGAGCGCGGCCACGTCGACGGCAGGCTCGTCGATCCAGCGATCGGAGAAGGTGCGCCCGATCAGCAGCACCGCCATCATGACGATTGAAAAGAACACCCAGCCGTAGACGATATGATCGACGCCGACGGCATATTCGTTGTCGGTCTTGTAGGCGATGTAGATGATGCCAAACGCCCGGAAACCGTTGGCGATGATCGGCACGATCACCGACACCACCATCAGCAGCGCACGCCGCCATGGCGAGCGGAAGGCGAGGTTGGCGTAAAGACTGCCCACCGCGACCATGGCGATGATGAACCGCACGCCCGAACAGGCGACCGCGACCTCGAAATCCCCGGTGGGGATCGAGATGAAAATGCCGTCGTGATAGACGGGGATTTCCAGCAGATGCAGCATCTGCACCGAGAAATGCGCGGTGAAGTCCTGCATCTGCGGCACGATCTGGTCGCCGAACGGCACCATGAACAGCAGATAGGCGATGGGGAACAGCAACGTCCGGGTGACGTTGAGGCCGAGGATGGTGAGGATGCTCGACTGGATGACGAACAGCACCGCGAACTGTTCGACAAAAGCGACGCGGGCCAGGTGTCCGATCACCCACAGCGCCATCGAGCCGGCGACGGCGACAAGCCCCCAGGCCCAGGGCCTGGGCTCCACCTGGGCCAGTTCATGGCGCCGCATCCAGACCAGCCACAGCGCGATCGGCAGGATCATGTAGGCGTGGCCGAACGTCTCGTCGTTCTCCCACTTCGCCACCATGGTCATGACATCGGCGCGGAACAGCACCAGCAGCGCCGCCACCGTGGCCAGCCAGATCAGGCCGTAGGTGCGCCAGGCACTGGAGAAACGAGGCGGACCGGCAGGCGTCGGCGCCGCCGGTGACGTCGGCGGCGTTGCCGCGGCGGGGTTGTCATCATGCCTCATGCCGAGGCTCCTCCGATCGGCACCGGCACCCGGTCCGGGGTTTCGTGCGTCGAGGCATCAAGGTCGAGCATGGTGTCAAGCGTCGCCAGGCAGTGCCCCCAGTCGTACTGGTCGAGCACCAGCGCCCGGGCGTCATGGCCGATGGCGGCCCGGCGCGGCGCGTCTCCGGCGAGTTCGCCGATCACCCGCGCCATGTCGGCCGCGGAGTCGGCGACGATGAAGTGGCGGCCATCCTCGGCGTTGATGCCCTGGGCGGCGGCGGCCGAAGCGACCACCGTCCTGGCCATCGCCATGGCTTCCAGCACCTTGTTCTGCACGCCGCGCGCGATGCGCAGCGGCGCCACCGCGATGTCGGCGGCGGCGATGTAGGGGCGCACGTCATCCACCGTGCCGGTGACGGTGATGCCGGGTCGCTTGCCCAGCGTCTGTACCTTGGGTGTCGGCCGCGCGCCGACGATGGTGAAGGTCGCCTCGGGATGGCTTTGCCGGACCAGCGGCAGCACATCGTCTGCGAACCAGCTCACGGCGTCCACGTTGGCGAGATAGTCCATGGCGCCCGTGAACACCAGGCGCGGCGCACCCGGCAGGTCGAGCGGCTGGAAATCGCCATCGGGCGAGAAGCGGGCATGATCGACGCCGTTGTGCAGCGCGCGCACATCATGGGCGGCCGAGCCGGCGACGGCCTTGAAGCTGGCGACCTCCGCCTCGGTGACGAACAGCGCGATGTCCGCCTTGTGCGCGCCCAGCTGTTCCAGCCCGAACACCAGGTCGGCTTCCCGGGCATAAATGCGTGACATCGGCCAGCGCGCCGAACGGGCGTACTGGCGCCACTTGTCGGAGTCCATGTCGATGAAATCCATGACCACCCGGCGGCCGGACCGCATCAGCGGCAGCCCGAAGGGCACCATGGCCGAAGAATAAAGATAGATGCGCCGGATATTGTGCTCGCTCACCATCCGCTGCGCCCACGCCTTCATCGGGCTGCGCGGATAGAAGCGGGTGGTGATCGATTCGTTGTTCCACAACGCGGAGACGGCGCGGATCTTGCCCTTCACCGGATCGACCGGCACGAAGCAGCATTCGCCACCGACGACCGAGCGCAGATAATCCTGGTGCTGCATGTCATCGGGGTTGTCGATGAAGCATCCCAGATGCACGCGTGCGCGCTGCGCGAGATGTTGCAGCACGTGCCACGAACGGATCTTGTCCCCCTTGTTGGGCGGATAGGGGATGCGATGGGCCAGAAACAGCACGTCCATGGTCAACCGAGACTCCGCGACAGCAGCGGCCCGATGAAGTTGGCGACAGGCAGCGGCAGGCGCTGCCACAGCTCAACGAACCGCGTGTATTTGGGTGAGTTGGGGTTCATGTCGGGCATCGCGGCGCCTGGCGCGAGCTGGAACTCATAGGCCAGGGGCTCGGGCTCGATGCCCCATTTCAGCTTGAAGTCGTAAGCGCCGGTGCCGACCTTGCTGCGACCGAGATCGTAAGAGGCAAGTCCGCGCCGGCGCCCCGCCTCCATGACCGACCAGAACAGAAAGTCGTTGGCGGCGACGGCCCGGCCGGCGCGGGTGCCACCGGCGTAGAAGATGTGGATTTCGTCGCGGAACACCAGCGACAGGCTGGCGGCGATCGCCACGCCTTCGTGCCGCACGGTCTGGATCACGCAGTCATCGCCGTAGTGGCGCTTCAGCGCGACGAACAGCGAGCGCGGGAATACCGGCGTGCCGAGATTACGCACGGACTCGGCATAGAGCTGCCAGGCGGGATCGACGCCGGTCTCCTCGATGGCCTCCAGTCCCGCTTTCTCGCCCTTGCGGATCATGTTGCGCTGCTTGGACGGCAGTGCCTTCATGTTGGCGTCCGGCGTGTCGAGAATAGGCTTGCGGAAACGGGCATAGACGTCGGTCTTTGCCGGCCAGTCAGGCCGCAGCCGGTGCAGGTTGCGATATTCCAGCAGGCTGGCGCCGGTCTCGTCGCGCAGCCTGATGGCGGCGGCATCCAGCGCGGCGTGCACGTCCGCGTCGTCCGCCAGGGGGCCACCGTAGACCGCGAAGGCGTTGGAGGCCAGCCGGGTGCCGAACAGGCGCGAGCGCACGAGAATCAACGGCAGCAGGCCGACGATGACACCGTCCCGCTCGGCGGCCAGCAGCCAGAACCGATGGCCGAAGGTCTCGGCGATTGCCATCGGCCAGGCGGCGAGATGGAACATGGTGGCGTCGGCGCGTGCGCGCACCGCCTGGTCCCAGCGCGCCCGTGCGGCCGGATCGGCGGCATCGATGGCACGCACCGCGATGGTGCTCTGCGGGCGATCAGGCGGTGACACAAACATCGCTCGTCACCTTCAGGGTGTTGTCGATCCGGTCCCAGGCGAAGTCGTCGCACAGCCGGGCGAGCTTGGCCCGCATCCGGCCGAGATTGACATAGTGGCGCAGGCGGGATTTCAGCGGGGCGTTGGCGACGCGCGGCTGATCGGGGTCCACTTCCCACGGGTGAAAATAGAAAACCACCGGCTGTCCCTCGCTGTTGTTGACCTTGGCGATGGCGCGGCGGGCGATGTCGTAGGGGAGCAGCCGGAAGAATCCGCCACCGAACGACAGCGTACGGCCGGCCATTTTCACTGTCGTGATCGGCAGCTCGATGAGCGGTTGGCCGGCGATCGGCCGATAGGCGAAGCGCGGTGCCTCCGGCCAGCCGTAATGATCGTGGGCGATCGGCGCCACCGACGACGAATAGCGGTAGCCCTGTTCGGCCAGCACGTCGAGCGCCCAGGCGTTGTTCTTGCCGATGGAGAAGCTTGGTGCGCGATAGCCGTGGATGGCGACACCGCCGGCATCCTCCAGCGCCTTTTTCGAACGATCGAGGTCGGCGCGGAACTGGTCGGGGGAGAAGGTGAACACGCGATCATGGGCATAGCCGTGCGACGCGAGTTCATGGCCCTCGCCAACGATCCGTCGCAGCAGCGACGGCTGACGGTCGGCGACCCAGCCCAGGGTGAAGAAGGTTGCCTTGACGTTTTTCTCGGCGAACAGATCCAGCACCACCTGGGTGTTGTAGTCCACCCGGCTGGAGAGGCTGTCCCAGTGATCGCGGGATATGCATGTCTCGAAAGCGCCGACCTGGAAATACTCCTCGATGTCGACGCTCATCGCATTGACGATGGACGAGGTAGCCGCCGGCTGTCCGGCGCGCTGCCCGCCCGCTGGTAGGTCACTGGCCATCGGTTCCCGTCTTGTCGAAGCGATCGGTGGCGGTTTCCGCCCAGTCGGACAGAATCTGCAGCATCTGCTTGATGGTGCGATCATGAGCGCGGACATAACGTTCGAGCACGTCGATCCGGCGCAACAGTTCCGCTTCCGTCAGCGATCCGGCAAACCCCTCCGCCGATGCGGCGGCCAGATCGGCGCGGATCTTCGGCGGCAGGTTCGACCGCACCGGGCCGATGCCCGACAGCGGTGCGTCGAGCTGGGAAATATGCTTGGGCCCGGTGGTCGGCGTGTTGTCCTTCTTGAGGTCGTTGATGACCTCATGGACGATCGCCTCGTCGATCTCGTGCTTTTCCTCAAGGGCGCCGAACAGCAGCACGCGCGAGCTCAGATTGTTGAGGCGACGCGGCACGCCGCCGGAATAGTCGTACATCAGGCGGAAGGCGCCCTCGGTGAACAGCGGGTCGTTGTTCCAGCCGACCATCGCCAGACGATGATAGACATAGCCCGGCAGTTCTTCTTCCTGCATCGGCTCCAGATGGTGCGTGGCGATGACGCGCTGGCGCAGCTGCTCAAGCTCCGGCGACATGGCGAGCTTGTCGCGGAATTCCGGCTGGCCGAGCAGGAATATCTGCAGCAGCGCCCGGTTGCCCTCCTGGAAATTGGAGAGCATGCGCAACTCCTCCAGCGCCGATACCGGCAGGTTCTGCACTTCGTCGACGATCAGCAGCACACGACGGCCGTCGCGGTGCTGCATGCGCAGAAAGTCCTCGATACGGCGCAGGATACCGGCCTTGTCGAGCGTGTCGGTGGCGATGCCGAAGGCATGGGCCACCATCTTCAATGTGTTGTCGGCGTCGAGCTGGGTGCTCACCACCTTGGCCAGCACGAAGCGCGATTTGTCGACCGCGTCGAACAGATGGCCCACCAGCGTCGTCTTGCCGGCGCCGATGTCGCCGGTGATGATGATGAAACCCTCGCCCTGGTTCAGGCCATAGGTGAGGTAGGCCATCGCCTTCTTGTGCGTGCGGGTGTCGAAATAGAAGCGCGGATCAGGGGTCAGCTGAAACGGCTGGCCGCTCAGCTTATAGAACTCGGTGTACATGCCGTGTTCTCCCCGCAATCATGACGATCATCCTCAAAAACTGGCCCTCACGCCCAGGGTCACGGAATTGGACTGGTCATCCGCGCCGGTGGTGTTGCTGATCCGGTGGATGGTCCGCGCGCTGATGCTGGCGGTCAGCTTGTCGGAAAGATCCATGCGATAGCTGATGCCGCCGCCGATGAAGTCGTCCTGGCGGCTGCGCGACAGCGCGTAGGTGGAGTTCTGGTAGGAGGCATCCACCGACAGGCTCTGGCGCTGGCCGAGCTGGCGCCGGAACACCAGCGAGCCGCCCCATGTCTTGTCGTCGTTGCCGGTGGCGGTCGGATCGGGCGCGGGCGTGCTGCTGTCGCCGGTGCGGCCGATGTCGAGGAAAGTGCGCCGGTCGTAATAGCCGAGCATCGTCAACGTATTGCGGCCGCGCTGGTAGGAGACCTGCACCTGAGCCCGCCGCGACCGGAAGGTGGCGTTGTTGATCGAGCCGGCGACGATCGCATAGCCGTTCTCGGTCGGCACGGTGATCAGCGCCGGGCCGACGCGATAATTCTCGTTGACCATGAACGCGAAGGACTGGCCGTCCAGCTCGCCGGAGAAGAGGTTGCCAAAGGTATCCAGCGATTCCTTGTAACTGCCGGTGATCTTCAGCCCCTCGCGGACCTGGAAGGCCAGCGAGCCGCTGAAAACGGTATCGCCGAACTGGCGCCCGCCACGCACCGTCAGCTCGGTCCGGCGGGAAGGAGTGAGCTTGACGCCCACGTCCCACGTCAGGCCGCTGCGGTCGAACACCGTGCGTCGCGGCTGGGCGGGGTCGATCTGCAATCGTCCGTCGCTGTCGAGGACCGGCAGGCCGGTCGTGCTGTCGGTGAGGATATTGTCCTGGCGGTCGAGACGGTCCTCGTAGCCGATGCTGCCCAGCAGATGGATCTTGCGGTTCAGTGCATAGTCGATGTCGAGCACCGAGGTGTAGGTGCGCAGGAACTCGTTGAGGTCTTCCCGCTCGTCCCGCGAGAAATTGTTGCGGATGGCCCATTGCAGCCGCGACGACGGGTTGCGGTTGGCGATGGTGAGCGTGGCGGCGTGATTATAGGAGTCGGAGGCGCGGGCCAGCGAGAAGTTCTCGCCGGATTCCCGGTAGAAATTACTCGGATCGTCCAGGTTGGTGTAGCTGAAGCGGTAGCTGCCCGAGACATTGACCAGCGAGCCGACATCCTGCTTGAACGACGGCGACACGTAGAAGGACGACACCGTCGACAGGTTGTTGTTGTCGGCGTCCGGGTCCGCCGACACGGCGCCGCGCAGGTCGCGCATCACCTGGGTCACCACGCCACCGGCGTTGAGGAACAGGAAGTCGCGCACCAGTTCGGACTGCACCCGGGCCGAGAGCTTGTGGCGGTGCTTTTCCGACAGGTCGCCGTCAATGGCGAACCGGCGGCTGAACTCGTAATCCGCCTGCGCCTTCACCCGGCGCGAGTCGGCTTTCAGCGAGAAGCCGGGTGCCAGCACGGTGATGACGCCGGAGTCATCGCCGCCGCCCACCGAGTCCGAGAAAATCGCCCGGGCATCAACGCGCGGCGTGAATGTGACGTTGGCCTGCGCCGCGCTGGCGGATGCCAGCAGCGAGGCGCCCGCCAGCAGCACCGATACATTGCGGGCCGCCCCCGGCCTCAGCCTCCGCGACTGCATAACAACCCCCTCCATGCGCGCCATTGAGATCCCCTCTGCTTGCCGGCGACCTCAGGAACCGTAGCCGTAGCCGTAGCCGTAGTAGGCGCCGAAGCGGCGGCCTGTGGTCGCAAACCGTGTCTTATTGAGCAGAAGATGCGGTTTTTTGCACCCCGAAATCATCGCCAGGCCCTCGCGCAGCTGCGGCTCGCGGGTGCGCTCGGCCTCGACGACGAACAGCACCTGGCCTACGTGCAGCGCCAGCACCGAGGCGGCCGACGAGGCCAGCGCCGGCGGTGAGTCGAAGATGATGACGCGGTCACGGTACCGCTGGGCGATCTCCTCGATCATCGCGCC
>CAUJIW010000200.1 GCA_963205175.1 Pseudomonadota bacterium | reverse complement strand
GCTGCGGGTTCGAGGCTTGATCCACCCGACTTCGGCCGTTTGCGCGACGACAGACACCGCTCGGGGCGAAAAACGCTTGCCCAGCGAGCAAAATCAGGCGATCTTGAAGTCAAGCGGCAGGCCACTTGGGGAATGTCGGATCAAGATGCCGATGTCGAAAAAGACCATGCTGGAGGGCCGGTTGCGCCGGCGCCTGCGCAGCCATGGCCTGGCGACCTTCGATGCCTATTGTCGCTTCCTGTTCGACGACGGCGGTCTGGAAGACGAGGCGCCGCATCTGATCGATGTGGTCACCACCAACAAGACCGACTTCTTCCGCGAGCCGGAGCATTTCGACTTCCTGATGAGCCATCTGCTGCCGGCGATGCTGGGGGACGGGCGGGGGCGGGCCTCGACGCCGATCAAGATCTGGAGCGCCGCCAGCTCGACCGGGGCGGAGGCCTATACGCTGGCGATGCTGATGGCCGAGGCGCGCCGGCGGGTGCCGGACCTGACGACCTATATTCTCGGCACCGACATTTGCCATGACGTGCTCAGCACCGCCGTCGATGGCATCTACCCCGAAGCGATGCTGGAGCCCATCCCCGAGGAGTTGCGCCGGCTGTACACCCGTCGGGGCCGCGGCCGGGCGCGCGGCCAGTTCCGCATGGCGCCGGAGCTGCGGGCGCAGGTGCATTTCGGCCGCCTCAACCTGATGGACTCGAGCTTCCCGGTCGATCGCGACATGGACCTGATCTTCTGTCGCAACATTCTCATCTACTTCGACAAGCCGACGCAGCAGCGGGTGCTGGAGCGCCTGACGGAGCATTTGCGCCCGGGTGGTCACCTGGTGCTTGGCCATTCCGAAAGCTTCAGCGGCCGGTCGCTGCCTCTCAAGCAGGTCGTTGCCACGGTTTTCCGCAAGGTCTGATCTGATGCAGAAAACCCGCGTCCTGATTGTCGACGACTCCGCCGCCGTCCGGCAGGCGTTGACGGCGATCATGAGCGCCGACCCGCGTCTGGAAGTCATCGGTTCGGCCAGCGATCCGTTTGTCGCCGCCCGCCGCATCCAGACTGAAGTGCCCGATGTCATCACGCTCGACGTCGAGATGCAGCGCATGGACGGCATCACTTTCCTGCGCAAGATCATGAGCCAGCACCCCATTCCGGTGGTGATGTGTTCGTCGCTCACCGAAGAGGGCTCGGCGACCCTGCTGCAGGCGCTGGAAGCCGGCGCGGTCGACGTCATCCTCAAGCCACGGGTGGACGTGGTGCAGCATCTGCAGGATGCCAGCGTCCGCATCTGCGATGCCGTGCGGGCGGCGGGGCATGCCCGGCTCAACCGGCGGCCGCCGCCGCGCTCGGCGGTGCCCGACGACAAGGCGCGCGTTCAGGCCAGGCTGACCGCCGATGCGGTGCTGCCGCCGCCTCCGGCCCATGGCGCCATGGCACGGACCACCGAGAAGGTGATCTGCGTGGGCGCCTCCACCGGCGGCACCGAGGCGCTGCGCCATGTGTTCGAAAGCCTGCCGCCGGATTGCCCGGGGATCGTGGTCGTGCAGCACATGCCGGAGCGCTTCACGGAATCCTTTGCCCGCCGGCTCGACAGCCTGTGCGCCTGCGACGTCAAGGAAGCCGCCGACGGCGACACGGTGCTGCGCGGGCGCGTGCTGATCGCGCCGGGCAATCGCCATGTGCTGCTCCAGCGCAGCGGCGCGCGCTATCATGTCGCCATCAAGGACGGTCCGCTGGTCAGCCGTCATCGGCCGTCGGTCGACGTGCTGTTCCGCTCGGCGGCGCGCACCGCCGGCAGCAACGCCGTCGGCATCATCCTTACCGGCATGGGCGACGACGGCGCCCAGGGCATGCGGGAACTCAAGGCCGCAGGGGCCAGCACCGTCGCCCAGGACGAAGCCACCTCGGTGGTGTTTGGCATGCCGCGCGAGGCTATTGCCACCGGTTGCATCGACCGGGTGCTGTCGCTGGGCCAGATCGCCGCAGAAATCATGAGGCTCGGAAACCGATGAACGCCCTGACCGCTGTGCATGTCCTGACTGCCCGGCCCGCCGTCCGCGCGGGTGCGGGGGTCGCCACGCCCGGTGTCGGCGACAGGATCAACGCCATCGCCAGCGGCCTGGAGGCGCAGTTCGTGGCCGCCGGTCAGCAGCTCGAGCTGGCGATCGACGGGCTGGGTGGCCTGACGCGGGATTTCGAGACACTGAGCGGCGTTCTGGAAAGCAGCGGCATGCGCGAGGCGGCGGCTGATCTGTCGCTGGTGGTGCAGCGGCTGGGTGGCATGAACGACGGCGCCGACGGCGGTGATGATGCCCTGCTGTCGCGCATGATCGCGCTGGTCGGTAACGGCCTCGAGTATATCGGCCGGATCGGCCAGAGCATGCGCATGATCGTGGCGCTGGTGGTCAACGCGCGCATCGCCGCCGCCGCCCTGCAGGGCGGGGACAGCGACTTTGCCAGCTTTGCCAACCAGATCAGCCGGTCGATTGCGGTGTCCCAGCAAAATCTCGACGACCTGACCGGGGCGATGCAGGCGCTGGAGCGGCGACTGCGGGCCGCGCACGGCGTTCATGCCGCCGTCGAGAGCCGCTGGCAGGCGGTGCTGACCGGGATGCCGGCGCGAATGACGGCCGATCTGCGGCAGATCGAGGCCCGCCGCCAGGGGGTGCAGACGGCCGCACTTGAGGTCGGTGGTCTGGTCCGGGATCTGCGTCAGACCGTGGGTGCGGCGGTGATGGCGCTACAGGTCGGCGACAGCAGCCGACAGCGGCTGGAACATGTGGTGGCGGCGCTGGCGATGGCGTCGCCGGTGCTGCAGCCGGGCCTGGCGCCGCTGCAGGCAGCGCAACTTCAGGACACCGCGCACGAGCATGAGCAGCACGTTACGGCCCTCGATGCGGCGCTGGAGGGGCTGGCGCGCGACGCTGCCCGCATCGTCGAGACCGGGGCCCGCAGCCTCGACATCGGCGACGGCGGCGACACCTCCTTCATGGCCGATCTCGAGCGCGATGTCCGCGAGGCCGATACGGTGCTGCGTGATATCGGCCAGGCGCGCGGCGAGGCCGAGACGGTGCTCGATGCCGTAATGACGGCGGTGGGCCATCTCGAGCGCTATGTCTCGGTGGTGCAGTCGTTCGATGCCGACATGCGGATCATGGCGCTCAACGCCGGGCTGAAGGCGGCCCGGCTCGGCGACGAGGGGCGGGCGCTGTCGAGCATCGCCCTGACGCTGCGGCAGTGCTCGCAGGCGACCGCGGCGGAGTCGACGCAGGCGATGGCGGCGATTCGCGATCTGGCGGGCATCGCCGCGCAACGGCGGTCGGCTTCGGCAAGCCAGAAGGCGATGGCTGATCTGCAGGCGGCGATGAACCGCTCGCTGGCCAATCTGCGCGAGGCCTGCCTGGTTGTCGATGGCCTGCTGCGTGGGCTGCGCCACGACAGCGCGGCGATTTCCGCCTTCATCGGCGACGCCCGCTGCCAGCTCGCCGGCCAGGACCTGCACGTCGCCGAGATGCGCGCGGCGGCTCGGGCGCTCGACGACGTGGCCGGTATCGGGGCTGATGCCGACGCCTCGATGATCGAGGCTGATGCCGACGCCTCGGCGATGACGGCGCTGCTGGCGGCGGTGGCGGCACTCTATACCATGGGCCGCGAGCGGGAGGTGCATCGCACCGTTACGGGCTCGGCTGTCGGCACAGGCCTGGCGGTTGGCGGCGACCCTGACGACAGGGCGGAAGTTGCCGCCGCCGGGCCGGTGCAGGACCTCGACGACATGCTGTTCTGAGCCTCGCGCGGCCGCAGCGGCGCGCCATGCGACCCCCACTTGTCGTCGTATCGCCCGTAACGCCGCTTGCGGCGGCCCGGCTGGTTGAGCCATGCTCCGGCGATGAGGCCGCACGGCCGATGCCGCGGTGCTGCGGCACCGGCCATCCAGCGTCAACATCAAGCGGGAGACAGGCATGACCATGCCGGCCAGCGAGCAGCAGTTCTGGAATCAGCGTTACGACCGCGAGGACTTCGTGTTCGGCGAGGCGCCCAACGCCTTTCTGGTACGGGAAGGTCACCGGCTGCGCCCGGCGATGCGCGCGCTGGCGGTGGCGGATGGCGAGGGTCGCAACGGCGTCTGGCTCGCCGAACAGGGGCTCGACGTCCTGTCGGTGGATTTCTCCCCGGTCGCCCAGGACAAGGCCCGGCAGCTGGCGGCCAGGCGGGGCGTCTCGCTGGCCTTCGAGCAGGTGGACCTGCTGGCTTGGGAATGGCCGCGGGAAGCGTTCGACGTGGTGGCGGCGATCTTTGTCCAGTTCGTCGGGCCCGCCGACCGGGCGCGGCTGTTCGCGCGCATGCTGGACGCCTTGACGCCCGGCGGACTGCTGTTGCTGCAGGGCTACACGCCCGAGCAGCTGCAATACGGCACCGGCGGGCCGGCGCAGGTCGAGAATCTGTACACGCCGGAAATGTTGCGCGCGGCATTTGCTGATCAGGAGATCCTGCGGCTCGATGCCCGGACGGTGACCTTGCGTGAAGGGGCCGGCCACAATGGCCTGTCCGCCGTGATTGACTGTGTGGTGCGTAGACGCGCCTGACGGTGCGCTGCCGGCGAAGGCGACCGGGCAGCCGCTCTTTGCCGCTTGTGCTCTTTGCCGCTTGGTGTCGGCCGTCCGACCGGCTATGGCTGGCGCATGGGCCGTGATTTGTTCGAACATATGCTGGCCGGTGCCCGCAGTGATCTTGGCAGGGCATTGGTGCTGACCATCCTGGTGCAACTGGTGGCGACCAGCGTGGCGCTGGCGCTGCCCCCGATTGCGCCGCGGGTGGCGGCGGACTTCGGTGTCGGTGCCCACGCGGTCGGCTATCAGATCAGTCTGCTGTTCTGCGCCGGCGCGGTCGGCTCGGGGCTGGCTGGCACCTTCATCCGTCGCCATGGTGCCATACGCCTAGAACAGGCGGGACTGTTGATGTTCGCCCTTGGTCTGCTGGGGCTGGCGACGGCGAACCTGGTTGTGGGCGTGCTGGCGACGCTGATGATCGGCCTGGCCTATGGCTTCCAGAATCCGGCGTCATCGCAGATTCTCGGCGCGGTCACACCGGCGGTACGGCGCAACGTGGTTTTTTCGGTCAAGCAGGCCGCGGTGCCGCTGGGCGCGGTGCTGGTCAGCCTTGGCCTGCCGCTGCTCGACGCCGTGGTGGGCTGGCGCCTCGGGTTCCTGTTGCTCGCGGGTTTGCCGCTGGTGCTGCTGGTGGTGTTGTCGGGGCACCCGATGCCGGGCGAGGAGCGCCGGCGCGACGCTCCCTTTCTGGCCGGCCTGGTGCGGGAACAGCGGCTGGTATGGCGACGACGTGAGCTGCGGGTGCTGGCGCTGATCGGCCTGCTGTTCTCGTCCGTGCAGTTGTCGCTGTCGGCATTCACCGTGCTGATGCTGGTCGCCGATGCCGGCTGGTCGTTGCTCAGCGCCGCCTCGGTGGCGGCGGCGGTGCAGATGTCCGGCATGGTCGGGCGGATTTTCTGGGGCGTGGTGGCGGACCGCTGGCGGTCTGGTCTGAAGGTGCTGACGGTCATTGGCATTGGTTGCGGTGCCGCCGTGCTGTCGCTGCCCTGGCTGGCGCAGATGCCGCCGCTGGTCCAGGTGGCGCTGCTGTGCGCTCTCGGGCTGTGCCTGAACGGCTGGAACGGCGTCGCCATGGCCGAGGTGCTGCGCCAGTCGCCGCCGGCCGAGGCCGGCAGCGTCCTGGGCGGCACGCTGGTCTATGTGTTCGTCGGCGTCATGGTCGGACCGTCGAGTTTCGCGCTGCTCTTCGGTCTGACCGGCGGCTACGGCCGGACCTTCGCGCTGACCAGCCTGTTGCTGCTGGCCGGCGGCATCGCGGCGCTGATCGCGCAGTGGCGGGCGGGCCGCCGGACCGGCGGTGCATCAGCGAATGATTGACCCCGGCGCCCGTTAGGATAGGCTGAAAAAGTTCGAACTATTGCTGTGGCGTGGGAGGATGATGCGATGACAGATCGGCCGGACGACGCAAGGACGCGGGTGGCGCGGGCACGGGCAGTGGCCGAGGCGCTCAATCCGGCGATCAACGCCCTGCTGTGGCTCAACCCCGAGGCCGAGGCGATGGCCGCCGCCGCCGCTGGTCCGCTCGACGGCGCGCCGGTGCTGGTCAAGGACTGTATCGACTGGGCCGGCCTGCCGACCACCCATGGCTCGGCGGTGTACCGGGACGCGCAACCCGCGGCGGAGGACGCCGAGGTCGTGCGGCGCTTGCGGGCGGCTGGCGCCACCCTGCTCGGCAAGACGCACCTGAGCGAGTTCTGCTTCGGTGCCACCGGCGAGAACGCCACCTTCGGCAACTGTCGCAACCCGTGGGACACCGCGCGCATCACCGGCGGTTCCAGCAGTGGTTCGGCGGCGGCGGTGGCGGCCGGCATCGCGCCGATGGCGATCGGCACCGATACCGGCGGCTCGGTGCGGGTGCCGGCGGCGCTGTGCGGCGTGGTCGGCCTGCGGCCGACGCTGGGCCGGGTCTCCAACCATGGCGTGCTGGACGTCAGCACCATCTGCGATCTGGTGGGACCGTTCGGCGCCACCGTCACCGACGCCGCCCGCCTGTACGCGGTGATTGCCGGCCATGACCGGCGTGATCCGCTGTCGTTCGACGATCCGGCGCCGTTGCTGGTCGGGATGGAGGGCGATGTGCGCGGGCTACGCGTCGGTCTGCCACGGGCTTTTTTCTACGACGGGCTGCAGGACTGTGTCGCCGATGCGCTGGATGAGGCTGCCCGGGTGCTGGAGCGTCTTGGCTGCACGGTGGTCGATGTGTCGCTGGGCGACGTCGAGACGCTGCGCAGTGGCGGCGCCTTCAAGTTCGTGCTCGCCGACGTCGCGGATGCCCGTCGCGACGTCTACCCGCGACATGCCGCGCGCATCGGCGCCGAGGTGGTGCGGCGCATCGAGCTTGGCCACCAGGTCAGTGGGGCCGACTATGCCCACTGCATCCGCCTGCTCCAGCAGTTCCAGCGCGCGCTGCGCGACACGTTCACCGACTCGGTGGACCTGCTGCTGACGCCGACGACGCCGGTGACGGCGCCGCTGTGGTCGGAGTCCGCCGACATGGTGGCGACCACCCGGCTTGTCGCGCGCAACACCTATGACATCGGTGCGGCTGGCGTGCCCTCGCTCAGCGTCCCGTGCGGCTTCGACCGCAACGGCCTGCCGATCGGCATGCAGCTCACCGCGACCTGGCGGGCGGAGGCGCTGTTGTTCCGCGTCGCGCGCGCCTTCGAGGCGGCCACCGAGCATCACCGGCGCCGCGTGCCTCTCACGGCGTGAGACAAAGGTCAAAAGTTCGAACATTTATATTGATTGTATCTGACCTTTTCGGCAGTCTCCCGCCAAAGAGGGAGAGAATCATGTCCGAACTGCCGCTCAGTGGCGTGAAGATCATCAGTTTCGAGCAATATGGTGCCGCGCCCTACGCCACCATGTTCCTGGCCGACCTCGGCGCCGAGGTCATCAAGGTCGAGGGCGCCGAC
>CAUJIW010000199.1 GCA_963205175.1 Pseudomonadota bacterium | reverse complement strand
ACCGGCTTCACCGGCTCGGCCGGCGCCGCCGTCGTGCTGGCGGACAAGGCCGCCATCTTCACCGACGGCCGCTACACCCTGCAGGTACGCGACCAGGTGGAGGCCAGCCTCTACGCCTACGAGAGCATCCCCGACACCTCCACCGCCCGGTGGCTGGGCGAGAACGCGGCGGCCGGCGGCCGGATCGGCTTCGATCCCTGGCTGCACACCCGCGCCTGGGTGGAGGCCGCGCGCAAGGCGCTGGCCGGCGTCGGCGCCGAACTGGTGGCGGTGACCGCCAACCCGGTGGACGCCATCTGGGCCGACCAGCCGGCGCCGCCGCTGGCGCCGATCATCGCCCATGACGCCGACTATGCCGGCAAGCCGTCGGCCGACAAGCGGGCGGAAGCCGGCGCCGCCCTGAAGGCTGCCGGCGCCGACGTGGCGGTGATCGCCGCCCTCGACTCGGTGGCCTGGCTGCTCAACATCCGTGGCAGCGACGTCGACTGCACGCCGGTCGCGCGCGCCTTCGCGCTGCTGCATGCCAACGGTCAGGCGGAACTGTTCACCGAACCCGAGAAAGTGACGCCCGCGCTGGCCGCCCTGCTTGGCCCCGACGTCACCATCGCCCCGCGCAGCGCCTTCGCCGACCGGCTGGCGGCCCTGGGCGCCGAGGGTCGCCGGGTGCTGGTGGATGCCGACTCGACGGTGTTCGCCGTCAGCGAGACGCTGGAGAAGGCCGGCGCCACCGTGGTCGCCGGGCGCGACCCCTGCGTGCTGCCCAAGGCGCGCAAGAACCCGGCGGAGGTCGCCGGCACGCGGGCGGCGCATCTGCGCGACGGCGCCGCGCTGACCCGCTTCCTGCACTGGATCGACGTCGAGGCGCCCAAGGGCGGCATCGACGAGCTGGGCGCCGATGCCCGCCTGCTCGACCTGCGCCGCCAGGCCAATCTGTTCCGCGACGTCAGCTTTCCGGCAATCACCGGCGCCGGGGCCAATGGCGCCATCGTCCACTACCGCTCGACGCCGGCGACCAACCGGCCGCTCAAGACCGGCGAGCTGTTCCTGATCGACTCCGGCGGCCAGTATGTCGACGGCACCACCGACGTCACCCGCACCGTCGCCGTCGGCGCGGCGGGGCCGGAGGAACGCGACCGTTTCACCCGCGTGCTCAAGGGCCACATCGCGCTGGCGCGGGCCCGCTTCCCGCGCGGCACCAGCGGTCACCAGCTCGACGCGCTGGCCCGCCTGCCGCTGTGGTCGGCCGGGCTGGACTACGACCATGGCACCGGCCACGGCGTCGGCAGCTACCTGTCGGTGCATGAAGGGCCGCAGCGCATCGCCAAGGCCAGCAGCGACGTGGCGCTGGAGCCCGGGATGATCTGCTCCAACGAGCCCGGCTACTACAAGACCGGCGCCTACGGCATCCGCATCGAGAACCTGGTGCTGGTGCGCGAGGACCGGCAGGACGGCGACGAGCGCGACATGCTGGGCTTCGAGACCCTGACACTGGCGCCCATTGACTTGGACCTGGTCGAGCCCACCTTGCTGGATACGGGCGAGCGCGCCTGGCTCAACGCCTACCATGCCCGGGTCGCCGAGGCCCTGGCGCCACTGGTACCCGAGGACACCCGAGCCTGGCTGGCCGAGGCGACCCGTTCTATTTGACGACCTGGCCATTTGACAGTGCGCACTGACGATCACAAGGGGAAGGGAACCACATGCTGAAGAAGATCGCGACCCTGGCGACCGCCGCCCTGACCGGCGGCTTCGCCCTCAACCATCAGGTCCATGCAGCGCCGATCGACGCCGCCGACGGCAAGACCGCCTACGACTTCACCCTGACCGCCATCGACGGCGCGCCAATGCCGCTGTCGCAGTTCAAGGGCAAGGTGATCCTGCTGGTCAACACCGCCTCCAAGTGCGGGCTGACGCCGCAGTATGAAGGGCTGGAAAAGCTGCAGGACACCTATGCGGCGAAAGGCTTTACCGTGCTCGGCGTGCCTTCGGGCGACTTCATGGGCCAGGAGTTCGGCTCCAACAAGGAAGTGGCGGAGTTCTGCGAAACCCGCTTCGGCATCAGCTTCCCGCTGGCCGAGAAAGCCCATGTGAAGGGCAAGAACGCCACCCCGCTGTTCAAATGGGCCTTCACCACGCTCGGCAAGGGCTCGGAGCCGGGCTGGAACTTCCACAAATATCTGATCGGCCGCGACGGCCGGCTGCTCGGCTACTTCAACTCGCGGGTGACCCCCGAATCGCCGGAGGTCACCTCGGCGATCGAGCGGGCACTGGCGGCGCCGGCGTCCTGATCGCCCGCCTCATCAGCAGGGGCGCCGGCATCTCGGCCACGCCCCTGCTCCTTGCGGCGGCGCAGGTTGGCGCGCAGGGCCTCGGCCAACCGGCTGCGGCGCGGATCGTCGGGGGTCTGGGGCTTGTTCATGCTGATCGTGTCCGTTTTCCTGACGGCCTTTCTTGACAAGAGACGGCGCGCCCGGCAATAGACCGCGCACCTCGCGGCGTTCAGACGCCGCGCCCCGATGCGGGCTGCTGTAGCTCAGTGGTAGAGCACTCCCTTGGTAAGGGAGAGGTCGGTGGTTCAATCCCACTCAGCAGCACCATCCCCCACTCATCCCTCACCCAGCCGAATCGTCGCCGCCACCGTGCGTGCCGCAGCCTGTCACTTTTGAGGCTGCCACCCCTGCCCCCACGACCTAGAGTGGCCGTCAAGCAGTCGGCCTCAAGGCCGCATCATGAGGGGGGGAGAGCACGGCCATGGCGCAATCGGCGGCACTGTTTCAGGGGATGCATCACGTCGCGGTGTCGGTGCCCGATCTCGCCATCGCCCGCCGCTTCTACATCGACCTGCTGGGAGCCACCGAGGTGTCGACGCTGGACTGGGGCGAAGGCAACGCGATGATCAACGCCATCGTCGGCCTGCCGGACAGCGCGGCACGGGTGTTCCTCGCCCGGCTGGGCAATACCTACATCGAGGTGTTCGAGTATCTCACGCCGCGCTCGCCGGCCCAGGCGCCGGACCGGCCGGTCAACCTCTACGGCTATACCCACATCTGCCTGCAGGTCGCCGACATCCAGGCGGTATACGCCCGGCTGGTCGAGGCCGGCATCCGCTTCCACACCCCGCCCCAGGGCGGCGACGTCGACGCCGAGGGCCGCAAGACCGGCTTCATCGCGACCTACGGGCGGGATTTCTTCGGCAACGTGTTCGAGCTCATCGAGATCAACGCCGACAGCGACATCCGGCCGCTCTAAACCGGCGCGTCCGTCAGCCCCGCGCCGCCAGCACCGGCGCGAACTCGGCGACGATCTCTTCATAGAGCCGGCGCTTGAACGGCACGATGATCTCCGGCAGCCGCTCCAGCCGTTCCCACCGCCAGGCGTTGAACTCGGGATGGGCGGTGTCGAGGTTGATGTCGGCGTCCGTGCCGAGGAAGCGCATGGCGAACCACTTCTGCTTCTGGCCGCGATACCGGCCCTTCCACACCTTGCCCACCAGCTCGGGCGGCAAGTCGTAGGTCAGCCAGTCGCGCGACTCGGCGATCAGTTCGGCGTGGGCGGTGCCGATCTCCTCCTCCAGCTCGCGAAACGCCGTCGCCAGCGGGTCCTCGCCGTCGTCGATGCCGCCCTGGGGCATCTGCCAGGCCTCGACCTGGGTATCGATCCGCTGGGCGACGAACACCCGGTCGTCGGCGTCCAGCAACATGACGCCGACGCAGGGCCGGTAGGGAAGATGCGCGAAATCAGCCATGCAGCAGGGCTTTGAGGTCCCCCAGGCAGGCTGTCAACTGGGTCTGTGCCGAGGCAATGGCCAGGCGCATGTTGAAGCAGCCGTGAATCTGCCCGTCCGCCTCGTGGTAGCGCAGCGGCACGCCGGCGGCCTTGAGCTTCTCGCCATAGGCCCGGCCCTGGTCGCGCAGCGGATCGAGCCCGGCGACGAACAGCACGGTGGGCGGCAGACCGGCGAAATCGTCCGCCCGCAGCGGCGACACCCGCACATCGGCGCGCGCCTCGCCCTTGGGCAGGTAGGAGGCGGCGAAATAGTCCATGTCGCCCTTCTCCAGCAGGAAGCCCTCGGCGAAGGCGGCCATCGAGCCCCACTCCTCCACCATGTCCACCGCCGGGTAGATCAGGAACTGGGCCCGTACCCGCGCGCTGGCGTCGCCACGCAACAGCAGCGAGACCGCCGCGGCCAGGTTGCCGCCGGCGCTGTCACCGGCCAGCACCAGGCCCTCGACGGCCGCCCCCAGCACCTTGGGGCTGGTGGCGACCCAGCGGGCCACCGCCAGGCAGTCGTCGTGGGCGGCCGGAAAGCTGTGCTCCGGCGCCAGGCGATAGTCGACCGACAGCAGCCGCAACCCCATCTGCTGGGCGATCTCGGCGCACAGGCTGTGGTGGCTCTCCAGGTCACCGATCACCCAGCCGCCGCCATGGAAAAAGATCAGCAGCGGCGATGGCCTGTCGGCACCCAGCGGCACGTAGAGACGGGCCGGCACCGGGCCGGCCTCGGTGGGCACCTTGACATCGCTGATCGACGCCAGCGTCGGCGCCGGCCGCTCGGTGAGCTGGCCCATGGCGCGGTACATCTGGCGCGCCATATCAGCCGGCAGGTCGCGGATCTTCGGCCCCGCCATCGCCTTGAGCTGATCGAGCAGCATGCGCGTATCCGGCAAAACGATCATTCTGTCCTCCCCCGTCATGCCAGGCACCCTGGCCTGTTCCAGGCATCATGCGGAGCCACGACAAGGGCGGCAAGCGGTGATTTCGAGGAAGTCCCGATCGCCACTGTCACATCACCCGAACCGGCCACTGGACGCAGGCCTGGTCGCGCCCGATATGGTAGGCATGACCGCCTACCCCGTCGTCCATCATCCCGACTATGTGGCGCCGCTGCCCGCCGGCCATCGCTTCCCGATGTCGAAATACGAGGCGGTGGTGGCGGCGTTGAGCGCCGACGACACTGCTGGCCTGTTCGTCTGGCACGACGCTCCCGCGCTGGACCGCGACACGGTGGCGCGCGCCCACGAAGCCGCCTATGTCGATCAGGTGTTCAGGCTCGCCGTGCCCGCTGACATGGAGCGGCGCATCGGCTTTCCCGTCACCCAGCGGGTGCTGACCCGTGCCCGCCATGCCTCGGGCGGCACGCTGGCGGCCGCGCGGCTGGCACTCGCCCTGGGTGTGGCCTCCAACACCGCCGGCGGCAGCCACCACGCCCACCCCGGTTTCGGCGCCGGCTTCTGCGTGTTCAACGATGTCGGCATCGCCGCCCGAACACTGCTGGACGACGGCGCGGTCGCCCGCGTGCTGGTGGTGGACCTCGACGTCCACCAGGGCGACGGCACCGCCGCAATGTTTGCCGCCGAGCCGCGTGTCTTCACTTTCTCCATGCATTGCGAGGCCAACTTCCCGGTGCGCAAGGCGGTCAGCGACCTCGACATCGGCCTGCCACCCGGCACCGGCGATCAGGCCTATCTCGATCGCCTTGCCGAGGCCCTTCCGACGCTGCTGTCACGTCATCGGCCGGATCTGGTGTTCTACAACGCCGGAGTCGATGTTCACGCGGCGGACCGCCTGGGTCGGCTGGCCCTGAGCGATGCGGGCATCGCGGCGCGCGACCGGCTGGTGGCCGAGACGGTGCTGGCCGCAGAGGTGCCGCTATGTACGGTGATGGGCGGCGGCTACAGCGACGATGTCGGCGCGGTGGCGGCCCGCCATGCCGCGACGATTAGAGCCATTGCGGACTGCTGGCGAACCCGGCAGGCAGGAGAGTAACGCCGGCGGCGCCCCGGCCCTTTCGACAATTTGGCCTTGTCGGGGGGCACAGCAATTCTTGTTTGCGGGACGGCCCGTCAGACCATAGGGAAGGCGTACTGGAGAGATCGTACGAAATGACGCACAAACCCGAACAGGGTGTATGAAGAGGCGCGCATGGCAACGGCACTGAAAGACATCACCGACCGCGACACGGTTGAGCACCCGGACTCGATCGTCGTTCGTTTCGCAGGCGACTCCGGCGACGGCATGCAGCTGACCGGCGGGCAGTTCACCCTGTCCACCGCGCTGACCGGCAACGATCTCGCGACCTTCCCGGACTTCCCGGCCGAAATCCGGGCGCCCACCGGCACCCTGTTCGGTGTGTCGTCCTTCCAGATCAACTTCGGCTCGGGCGACATCGAGACCTCGGGCGACGAGATCGACGTGCTGGTGGCGATGAACCCGGCGGCGCTCAAGGTTAACCTCGGCGCGCTGCGCAAGGGCGGCATGATCATCGCCGACAGCGGCGAGTTCAACGCCCGCAACCTCGCCAAGGCCGGCTACGCTGCCAACCCGCTGGAAGACAGCAGCCTGGCGAGCTACCAGCTGCTGTCGTTCAACATCACCCAGCTCACCGTCGACGCGGTCAAGCCGTTCGGGCTTGGCAACAAGGAGGCGATCCGCTGCAAGAACATGTGGACGCTGGGTCTGGCGCTGTGGATGTTCGACCGCGACCGCACCCCGCTGGTTGACTGGTTGAAGGCCAAGTTCACCAAGAACCCGGTGCTGGCGGACGCCAACATCGCGGCGCTCGATGCTGGTCATGCCTTCGGCGAGACCGCCGAAATCGGCCACAGCCTGCACAGGTTCCACGTCGATCCGGTGAAGTCGGCACCCGGCCTCTACCGCACCGTCACCGGCGCCGAGTCGCTGGCGCTCGGCCTGGTCGCCGGCGCGCAACTGGCCAACCTGCCGATGTTCTTCGGCTCCTACCCGATCACGCCGGCCTCGCCGCTGCTGCACTCGCTGGCCAAGTACCGCGAGTTCAACGTCACCACCTTCCAGGCGGAAGACGAAATCGCCGCCATCTGCTCGGCCATCGGCGCTTCCTACGGCGGCCATCTGGGCGTTACCTCGTCGTCCGGCCCCGGCATCGCACTCAAGGGCGAGGCGCTGGGTCTGGCCATCATGACCGAGCTGCCGCTTGTCGTCGTCAACTCGCAGCGCGGTGGCCCCTCCACTGGCCTGCCGACGAAGACGGAGCAATCCGACCTCTACCAGGCAGTCTATGGCCGTAACGGCGACGCGCCAATGCCGGTTATCGCCTCCCGTTCGGCGTCCGACTGCTTCGAGGTCGCCATTGAAGCGTGCCGGCTGGCTGTGCAGTTCATGACACCGGTCATGCTGCTCACCGACGGCTACATCGCCAACGCCGCCGAGCCGTGGAAGGTACCGTCGATCAAGGACTACGCACCGTTCCCGGTCAGCTTCCGCGAGACCCCGCCGGCGGAAGGCGAGAAGCTCAATCCCTACGCCCGTGACCCCGAGACGCTCAAGCGCATCTGGATCAAACCCGGCACATCCGGGCTGATGCACCGCATCGGCGGCATCGAGAAGGGCTATGATACCGGCGACATCTCCTACGAGTCCGCCAACCACCAGAAGATGACCGACACCCGCGCCAACAAGGTACTGGGGATCGCCAACCACATCCCCGACCAGGATGTCACCCTGGGCGAGGAGACCGGCGATCTGGCGGTGGTCGGCTGGGGCTCGACCTATGGCCCGATCATCCAGGCCGTGCGGCGCGCCCGCGCTCGCGGCCTCAAGGTCAGCCACATCCACCTGCGCTACATCTGGCCGTTCCCGAAGAACCTTGGCGAGCTGCTGAAGGGCTACAAGAAAATCCTGGTGCCGGAGATGAACACCGGCCAGCTCAAGACCGTGCTGCGCGATCAGTATCTGGTCGACGCCCGGCCGCTCAACAAGGTCACCGGCCAGCCGTTCAAGATCAGCGAGATCGAAGCGGCGATCGACGCCCTGCTGAACGCCTGAGCGGGAGAGAGACAATGAACGACGTCACTGAACTGAAGAAGCTCACCCCGGCCGACTTCGCCTCCGACCAGGAGGTGCGCTGGTGCCCGGGCTGCGGCGACTACGCGATCCTGAAGTGCATGCAGCGCACGCTGCCCGAGCTGGGCGCCGACCCGGCCAACACCGTGTTCGTCTCCGGCATCGGCTGCTCCAGCCGCTTCCCCTACTATATGGCGACCTACGGCTTCCACACGATCCACGGCCGCGCGCCAGCGTTCGCCACGGGCCTCAAGCTCGCCAATCCGGCGCTCGACGTGTGGGTGATCACCGGCGACGGCGACGCGCTGTCGATCGGCGGCAACCACACCATGCACGCCATCCGTCGCAACGTGGATCTCAACATCCTGCTGTTCAACAACGAGATCTACGGCCTCACCAAGGGCCAGTACTCGCCCACCAGCCGGGTCGGCACCCGGTCGCCGTCGACGCCGTTCGGCTCGGTCGACCGGCCGGTGAAGCCGGGCTCGTTCGCGCTGGGGTCCGGCGGGCGGTTCGTGGCCCGCACCATCGACACCGCGCAGGCGCACATGCCGGTGGTGTTCCGCCGCGCCTATGAGCACAAGGGCGCCTCGTTCGTCGAAATCTACCAGAACTGCATCGTCTACAACGACGCCGTCTACGAGCCGTTCACCGCCAAGGCCAACGCGGCGGATGCCCAGCTGCTGCTGGAACACGGCAAGCCGATGATCTGGGGCAAGGAGAAGAACAAGGGCCTGATCCTCAACCGCGACACCCAGCGGCTGGAGGTGGTGACCATCGGCGAGAACGGCATCACCGAGGGCGACATCCTGGTCCACGACGAGACCAACAAGTCGGTCGCCTACATGCTGATCGAAATGCCCTTCCCCGGCTTCCCGGTGGCGCTGGGCGTCATCTACTGCGACCCCGCGCCGACCTACGACGACGCGGTGGAGGCCCAGACCGTCGCCGTGCTGGCCAAGAAACCGGCCAAGCCGGACTTCGACGCGCTGCTGCGCCAGGGCCAGACCTGGACGGTCGCCTGAGGCACCGGGTCTTCCGACCACCCGCATCCCGGAGGGGAGAGGCCGCTCGCCTCTCCCCTCTTGCGTTGTGCCGGCTCTCGATCATGTCACCGGCGTCACATCGGCAGGGCGTTCATCTCATCCGTGGTCGGCCGGCGAAGGACTGGCGTTCCCGGCCGCGTAAGGCATGATAGGAGCCTATGCCGGGCATGGATGAGAGCTGGTTGAGCGACGCGACGCTAGTCGAGCAGGTGAAGGCCGGCGATCAGGCGGCCTATCGGCTGCTGGTCGAGCGCCATTACCCCATGGCGCTGCGGATTGCCGGCCGCGTGCTGGGTACGCGCGAGGAAGCGGAAGACGCCGTGCAGGAGACCTTCCTCAAGCTGTGGCGGGCCTCCGACCGCTACGACGCCAGTCGCGGCACCTTCAAGGCCTGGATCGGGCGCGTGGTGGTCAATCACTGCCTGGACCGGCGCCGGGCGCTGAAGCCGGTGGCGGCGCTCGACGTGGTGGGGGAAATGGCCGACGACGGCCCAACCCCCGAGGATGCCGCCATGGCCGCCAGTCGCGGTGCCACCGTGGCGGCGGCCATGGACCAGTTGCCGCCGCGGCAGCGGGCCGTGCTTGCGCTGTTTTACGGCGAAGGGCACAGCATGCTGGAAGTGGCGGAGATGTTGGAATTGAATGTGAAGGCGGTAGAATCACTGCTGTCGCGCGGACGGGCCGGCCTTCGGCAGGCACTGGAGCCGTTACGGGGAGAGATGTCAGTATGACGGATCGGACACGCATCGACGAATGCCTGGCGACCTTCGGCGCCGACCTCACCCGTTGGCCCGCCGAGGAGGCCGCGGCGGCCCGCGCACTGGGAGACGATACCGCCCTGGCGGTCCGCCGCGCCGACGAGGCCTGGCTGGACGCCGCCCTGTCCGACTGGCCGGTGATGAAGGCCGACCCGACCCGGATCGAGGCATTGCTGGCCCGGGTCGAGGCGCTGCCGGCGGTACCCGTCAACGCCCCGGCAGCCTCGTCGACCTCGTGGGCGACGACGTTCCGCCAGCGTTACTGGCTGACCGGCGGCGCCATGCTCGCCGTGGCCGCCAGCATTGCCGCCGTGCTGCTGATCGCGCCGCCGCGCCAGGCGACGCCGGTGACGCTGACCGATGAGGCGGCCCTGTCGATGGTGTTCTCGACCGAACAGTCCGAAGGATGGTCGGAAGGATGGATGTGAAGACGTTACTGCAGACCTTTGCTCGCACGAGCGTTCTGGCCCTCACCCTGGCCTCGGTGGTCGCCGGTCCGGCGGGGGCCGAAACCCAGGATGGCCCGCCGCCGATGGGCGATCGCGGCCCGGGCGGACCCGGCGGCCCGGGTGGCCTTGGCGGGCCGGACCCGGCGATGGACCGGATGATCATCAGCCGGCTGAGCCCGGCGGGACGCAAGATCCTCGCCGATTCCTTCCGCAAGGGCATGCCGGACGAGAAGGAACGCCGGGCGCTGGATACGGTGCGCGAGCAGATTCTCGACCTCATCAGCGCACCCAGGCTGGACGCCAAGGCGCTCGACGCCGCGTTCATGCGCGAACGCCAGCTGTCCACCGCCATGCAGACCCGCCGTCAGCAGGCCATGCTGGACACCTTCAAGAAGCTGAGCCCGGCGGACCGACAGATATTCGCCAAGGGCTTGCGGGAGATCCGGCCGGACATGCGCAAGCGCATGGTCCGCAAGGAGTTCCGCGATATGCCGACGCCGCCGCCCTATGCGGAGTGATATGCCGGCCGCCCGTCAACCCGGCAGGTAGCCGGTCTGGCGGGCAATCTCCTCCCACAGGAGAGCAACCAGCTGGCCGGTAACCGGACCAGGCCGTCCGTCCCCCACCGGCGCGCCATCGATTGACACCACCGGGATGCAGGGTGCGGTGGTCGATGTCGTGAACGCCTCGCGTGCGCTCCGCGCCTCCGCCAGCGTGAACGGCCGCTCTTCCACCCGCATCTGATGCGCGCGCGCCAGCCGCAGCAGCGTGCCACGCATGACCCCCGAAAGAATCTCCCGCCCCTCCGGGTGGGTGACGATGGCGCCGCCGGCGTCGACGATCCAGGCATTGGTCGACGACCCCTCGCTCACCACGCCGTCGGCGCGCACCAGCCAGGCCTCGAAGGCACCGGCCTCGCGCGCCTGCTGCTTGGCCAGTACGTTGGGCAGCAGCGCCACCGACTTGATGTCCGGCCGGCCCCAGCGCAGGTCCGGCGTGCTCACCACCGTGACACCTGTGCGCGCCTGCGCCAGCCGCTGGGTGAAATCAAACCGCTTGGCCCAGGCAACGACGCTGGGCCGCGCGGCGGCGGGGAAGGCATGGTCGCGCGGCGCCACCCCTCGGGTGATCTGCAGATACAGCGTGCCCTCACGCACCCGGTTACGCCGCACCACCTCGGCAAGGCGCGCCTTCAGCGCGCCCTCGCTCATCGGCCGGTCGATGCCCAGCGCGCCCAGGCTGCGATCAAGCCGCCGCAGATGGGGCGCGAGATCGAAAATCTGGCCGTTGAAGATGGCGAATACCTCATAGACGCCATCGGCGAACAGGAAGCCGCGGTCCTCCACCGACACCCGCGCGGTCAGCCCCGGCTGGAACTGGCCATAAACATCAACGCAACGCGCCATCACCCTCTTCCCTGTCCGCCATGGATGCGCCATCTGTTCCCCAGTCGCCGCTCGGCGTCAACGCCAGTCATGGAGTTGAGTCATGGCCCCCGCTCCTGCAATCGTCTGGTTCCGCCAGGATCTCCGCCTCGCCGATCAGCCGGCGCTGGCCGCCGCGCTGGACGACGGCCCGGTGCTGCCGGTGTTCGTGCTGGACGATGCCGCGCCTGGCCGCTGGGCGATGGGCGGCGCCAGCCGCTGGTGGCTGCACCACAGTCTGGCGAGCCTGGACGCCGACCTGCGCGCCCGCGGCAGTCGGCTGATCCTGCTGCGCGGCGACGCGGTGACGCTGATCGCCGACCTCGCCGCCGCCACGAGCGCCAGATCGGTTCATGCGATGTATCATTACGAACCATGGGCGCGCCGTCAGGAGAGTGAGTTGGCCCGGCGGCTGGCGCTGACCCTGCACCACGGCCTGACGCTGGCGCCACCGGCGCGGATGACCACCAAGACCGGCGGCGCCTTCAAGGTGTTCACGCCATTCTGGCAGGCGCTGCAGCAGATGATGCCACCGCTGCCGCCCCGCCCGGCGCCGGACCGCATCCCCCTGGCCGAGGGCGCCCCCGCCGGCGACACGCTGGGCGACTGGGGCCTGTGCCCCACCGCGCCCGACTGGGCGCACGGCTTTGCCCCCGTCTGGCAGCCCGGCGAGGCCGGCGCCCGCCAGCGTCTGGCCGACTTCGCCGATCTGGCCGCCGGCTATGGCGAGGCCCGTGACCGCTGCGCCGAGGAGGCAACCTCGCGCCTGTCCGCCCACCTGCACTTCGGCGAGCTGAGCCCGGCGACCGCCTGGCACGCCATTGCCGAGGCCGCCGGACCGGCCGGCCAGGCCTGGCTGCGCCAGCTGGGCTGGCGGGACTTCTCGCTCAACCTGCTGCTCAACGCGCCGGACCTTGCCGACGTCAACTGGCGGCGGACCTTCGACGCCTTCCCCTGGGTACGCGACGACGCTGCGCTGACCCGCTGGCAGCATGGCCAGACCGGCTACCCCATCGTCGACGCCGGCCTGCGCCAGCTGTGGCGGACCGGCTGGATGCACAACCGGGTGCGCATGATCGCCGCCTCGTTCCTGATCAAGGATCTGATGATCGACTGGCGGGCGGGCGAGACGTGGTTCTGGGACACGCTGGTGGACGCCGACCTCGCCAACAACGCCGCCGGCTGGCAGTGGACGGCGGGCTCCGGCGCCGATGCCTCGCCCTACTTCCGCATCTTCAACCCGGTGTCGCAGGGGCGCCGGTTCGACCCCGCCGGCGCCTATGTCCGCCAGTGGGTGCCAGAACTGGCCGGCCTGCCGGACGACCTCATCCATGCGCCGTGGGAGGCGCCGCCGGCCCTGCTGGCGGCCGCCGGCGTGCGACTGGGCGAGACCTACCCGGCACCGATGGTCGACCATGCCCGCGCCCGCGACCGGGCATTGGCGGCCTACAAGGCAATGGGGGAACGCGGCTGAGGACGCTCACATCCCGGTGATCCGCCGGATGAACGGGAAGTACAGTCGGTACGGCAGGATGCGGGCGAGCTTGAGCATGAAGGTGAAGCGACGCGGGAACGTGATCTCGAAGGCGCTGGTCGCCATGCCGGCGACGATGCGGTCCGCAGCGGCCTCGGCCGTCATCAGGAACGGCATGTCGAAATCGTTCTTGTCGGTCAACGGTGTCTTGACGAAGCCGGGGTGAATGACCTGAACGGCGACACCCGCGCGGTCACCGTCGAACTTCAGAGCCTCGGCGATATGAGTGAGCGCCGCCTTCGAGGCGCCGTAGGCGAGCGCGCGCGGCAACCCCCGGAAGCCCGCCACCGACGAGATAATCGCCACCCGCCCCCGGCCGGCCGCCAGCATCGCCGGCCACAGCTCCTCCAGCATGTTCAGGCAGCCATGGACGTTGACGTCGAACACCGGTCCCACGACATCGACGCGTGCCTGCCCGCCATCTTCCGGCGCCCACGTGGCGGCCGCGAACAGTGCCGCCCCCGGCGGGCCACCCATCTGCCCGGTAATCCGCCGGTAGGTCTCCAGCATCGCCGCCCGGTCCGAGCAGTCGCAGGGCACCACCACGACGCGGCCGGCCGGCGCGTCGGCCGCCAGGGCCTCCAGCTTGTCGGCACCGCGCGCGGTAGCGAACACGGTGACACCGGCGCGGGCAAACGCCAGCGCCGTGGCGCGGCCGATGCCGGTTGAGGCACCAACGATCCAGATAGAAGAGAATGCGGTCGTCATCGCCCTGCTTTCTAGACGAGACCGCCAGCGGGCGCCAGCGGTCCGCGCAATTGACGCCCGCCGCACCAGCCGGTAACGGACGGGGCACGCGCCGGATGACCGGCGCTCAATACAACAGCCAGGAAGTCGATCGATGAAGTCCAGGACCGGCCTTGACCGCACGCGCACCCGTCAGTGGCGCCCCGCCACCCAGGCGATCCGCGGCGGCACCATGCGCTCGGACTTCGGCGAAACGTCGGAGGCGCTCTTTCTGACGTCGGGCTTCTGCTACGACAGCGCCGAGGAAGTGGCCGCCCGCTTCCGTGGCGAGGCCGACGGCTTCACCTACAGCCGCCAGGGCAACCCCACCGTCGCCATGTTCGAGGAACGCCTGGCGCTGCTGGAAGGCGCCGAAATGGCGCGGGCGACCGGCACCGGCATGGCTGCCATGACCGCGGCCCTGCTCTGCCAGCTCAAGGCCGGCGACCATGTGGTGGCGGCCCGCGCCATGTTCGGCTCCTGCCGCTGGCTGGTGGACAGCCTGCTGCCGCGCTACGGCATCGAGACCACCGTGGTCGACGGCCGTGACAACGACGCCTGGGCACGGGCGCGCCGGCCCAATACCCGGGTATTCTTCCTGGAAACCCCGGCCAACCCGACGCTCGACATCTGCGACCTCAAGGCGGTGGCCGATCTCGCCCATGACGCCGGGGCACGGCTGGTGGTCGACAACGTGTTCGCCACCCCGATCCTGCAGAGACCGCTGGAGCTGGGCGCGGATGTCATCGCCTATTCCGCGACCAAGCACATCGACGGCCAGGGCCGGGTGCTGGGTGGCGCCATCTGCTGTACCCGCGAGTTCGACACCGAGTACCTGTTCCCGTTCTTCCGGCACACCGGCTGCGTGATGGCGCCGTTCAACGCCTGGGTGCTGCTGAAGGGCCTGGAGACGCTGGAACTGCGGGTGCGCCGGATGAGCGACAACGCCGCACGGATCGCCGACTTCCTCGCTGAACGGGTGCCAACGCTGCTCTACCCCGGCCGGCCCGACTTTGCCCAGCACGCCCTGGCGATGGCGCAGATGAGCGCCGGCGGCACCATCATGAGCTTCCTGCTCGACGGCGGCGAGGCCCAGGCCTTCGCGCTGCTCAACGCGCTGGAGCTGATCGACATCTCCAACAACATTGGCGACTCCCGCTCGCTGGCCACCCACCCGGCCTCCACCACCCACAAGGCGCTGGCGCCGGCGGTGCAGGCGGAGCTCGGCATCACGCCGGGGATGATCCGGCTGTCGGTGGGACTGGAAGACCCCGCCGATCTGATCGCCGACCTCGACCAGGCGCTGAAGGCGGCGGGGCTCTGAACCGTGCCGCGTCAGGACATCGAATTCCCCTACGCGGCCACCACCCGTGACATTACCGTGCGGGTGCTGCCGGCGTTCATCGACGACAAGTCGAACCCTGACGACAACCATTATGTGTGGGCCTATCACGTGCGGGTGGAGAACCACGGCCGGACCAGTGTGCAGCTGATGACGCGGCACTGGATCATCGCCGACGCCCATGGCCGCATCCAGGAAGTGAAGGGCGACGGCGTGGTCGGCGAGCAGCCGATCCTCGAACCGTCGGAGGCCTATGAATATACCTCCGGCTGCCCGCTCTCGACGCCCTCCGGCATCATGCGCGGCAGCTATGGCATGGTCGATGATGCCGGTCGCAGCTTCGACATCGATATCCCCGCCTTCTCGCTCGACAGCCCCTACGCGCCGCACACGCTGAACTGACGGGCCACGACACGGCAACGGGCGCCCAGGGATGGCCCCGGCGCGCCCGCCCCTGTTGTCCGCGATCGCGCTCAGTGCTTGAAGCTGAGCGTCAGCGAGAAGCGGCGTGGATCGTTGTAGTAGCCCTCCACGAAGCCGAAGCTGGACGTCGCGTCATAGCCGGCGGTAAGCACCCGCTTGTCGGTGAGGTTGTCCACCGCGAAACGCAGTGAAAGCCCCTTGCCCGGCAGATCGAATTCAATGCTGGCATTGAGAATGACATGGTCCGGTGCCCGCAGCAGCGGCGAATTCTCGACGTCGATGTAGGTCTGGCTGCGATAGCTGGCATCCAGCCGCCAGGTCGTGTCAATTGCCTCCGACAAGGCGGTCGCGAACACCAGGCTGCCGCTGGCGGTCAGATCCGGCGCCTGCTTGGGCGTACGACCACTGACGTCGGTGGCGACGCCATTGATGACCGACGTGTAACGCAGATATTTGGCGTCGAGGTAACCGACGGCACCCTGCAGACTGAACCGCGGGGTGATTTTCGCGCTCGCCTCCAGTTCCAGGCCCTGGATACGCGACTTGCCGGCGTTTTCCGTGCGCACCACCAGCAGGTCGGTGACCGGGCTGATGGTCGAGATCAGCAATTGCTGATCGGTATAGTCGTTGCGGAAAGCGGACAGGTTCAGCGTGACGATGCCACCGAAGCTGCTCTTCACGCCCACTTCGTAGGCGCGCATGTATTCCGGATCATAGCCGCCGACTTCCTCCAGCGATGTCGGCCGCCCATTGAAGCCGCCACTGCGGAAGCCGCGCGAGAAGGAGGCGTAACCCAGCACATCGGGCGTGAACTTGTAGGACAGCGACGCGCGCGGCGTGAAGGCGTGCCACTTCTCCGACAACTCGTAGGACGGCGTGCCGGCCAGCAGCGGCTGCTCGCTGTAGATGCGCAGCGCGGTCTGGTTGAAGGTCTTTTTCTCCCAGGTGTAGCGACCGCCCAGCTCCAATGTCAGCGCGTCGGTGATGTTATAGGTGGCATTGCCGAACAGCGCGTAGTTGGTGGTTTTCTGGCGGTTGAAGAAGTCGATGTTGAAATCGAGCGCGGTCGCCAGCGCCGGATCGAAGCCCGCCGCGATCATGGCCGGATAAAGCCCGTCCGCGACGTAGAGCCGGGTGTCGTCGCGCGTCTTCTCGCGGAAGGCATAGGCGCCCACCAGCAGGGTCGCGCGATCATCGAACAGACTGGTGGCGTACTGGATTTCCTGCGATAGCTGGCGGGCCGTCTCGTCGTGAATATCGCCGGCGTAATTCACCGCCGAGGAAGCGTCGCCATCGCGACCGAACACGGCGCTGACCCAGCGATAGGCGGTGATCGATTTCAAGGTGCCGTTGCCGACATCCGCGCTCAGTGTCAGCGCCGCATTCACGGCGTCGGTATCGTCGCGGTTGAGCTCGGCCGTGGAGTCCGTGCGGTCGATCCGGTCCGGCGCGGTACAGCACGGCGCCAGCAGCATCGATTGCAGGCCAGAAAAGAAGCTCGGCGTGAACGCCAGCATGCTGTGCGCCGCGCTGTTCTGCCGACGGCGCAGGCCATCGATGCTGAACACGGCGTCGAGCGGCGCGCCGTCATAGTGCAGCGCCAACCGCCCGGCGATCACATTGCGATTGCCGAGATCATCGCCGGAGGCGGACTTCTGCCAGCCATCGCCCCACTGCCCGAGCGCCGAGACGCCCACCGACAGCGTGTCGGTGAGTGCGCGCTCGACATTGGCGCGCAGTCGCAGGTCATCGTAGGAACCATAACGCACATCGCCCTCAAGGCGGTCAGCGCCCGGCACGCGGGTAACAACGCTGATGGCGCCACCAATGGTGTTCTTGCCGAACAGTGAACCCTGCGGTCCGCGCAACACCTCGATTCGATCAACCCCCAGCAGTTCGGTGGTTGCACCGAAGCTGCGGCCGACATAGACACCGTCAATGTACAGCGCCACCGCCGGATCGGCGGTGATGATGAAGTCATTTTCGCCGACACCACGAATGAAGGCACTGACGCCGCCACTGTTGCCGCCGGTGCCCGGCGTGAATTGCAGATTCGGCGCCGCCTCGGCGATATCCGTCACCCGGTCGAAGCCGCGCGATTCCAGCGCGTCGCCGCCCAGCGCGGTGATGGCAATCGGTACGTCCTGCAGCTTTTCCTCGCGACGCCGCGCGGTGACAACGATATCGCCCAGGCTGACCGCCTCTTCGGCGGTCGGGGCGGCGTCCTGCGCCGACGCAACGGACGTAGCGACCGTGCCGGCGAGCAGGGCAGACAGATAGACTCCGGACAGGAAACGATAACGCATGACACCCTCCCAACATGAGCCCTCGCGCAGGCCCTTGGATGATTATGGATGCCAACTGGCAGAACAAATAACGCATATCAACACGCAAATGCAAAATTTACGTCAATATACGTAATTATCTATCTTGGGTTTTACACACTGAGAAAATCTCCCGCCATCATCCCGCGGGCGGGCATTGGACCGGGTCGGCCTTGGTGTCAGGCTGGCCAATGTCTGCAGTGAATTTCCATTGGCCGTCCGGCTGACGTGCCCAGACCGTGAGGTAGGTGCCAGTGGTGCATCGAGCAGGCAGGTCCGTAGTGGCCGGCACGCGACGCACCCAGCGGCCCCAGGTGAAGCCATGGTCGCCCGCCGCGCCCAGCTGTTCCTCCGCCGGCACCCAGTCCAGCGTCGTGCCGGTCGGCAAGCCCCGGAAGCTGTCGTTCATCGCCGCGCGCCCTTGCAGCGGACCGCCGGGCACAAACATCCGTACCGACTCCGCCGCGAAGGCCGCGAATGCCGCCGGCGCCCCCGCAGCCCGCGACAGCGCGGCGAACGCCTTGTCAGCCTCCAGCGCCGGACCGGCGACCGCCGCCTGACCCGCCGTCATGCCCGCCACGGCGGCAACCGCCGCCAGGGCACCGCGCACCCTGTTCTGCATGTTCTGTCTCCCTGCGTGGCCGGATCGGTCAGCGGATGGATTTGCGGTAGCGGTCGACGCACACCGCCATGCGCTCGGCAACCCAGCCATTGATGCGCTGCTGGAACGTGCCCGCGCCACCGGTGAGGAATACCCACTGATCGCAGAACGCGATGGTGGCGCGATGCCGGCCACGCGTCACCGGGTTAATGACCGTGGTGTAGGTTTGCAGCGAAACCCGCACATTGGTGGCGCAGCCCTGTGTCACCGGCACGCCGTTGATCACGATGTAGACGTTCAGCGCCCGGTCGGCGATGTAATCGTCCTGCGAGGCGATCGCCACCCCCTGCCGCCGCAAGGCCGTCTGGGCCGCGGCAATCGCCGGGGCATGGGTGGCAGCGCACCTCGCCGCCAGTTCCGGCACATCTTTCTCCGACACCACGAAGACCGGCGGCACCGCCGGCGCGTTGCCCGGCACCTGGGCCCCCACCGGCGCCGCCCCACCCCCCGCCGCCAGAGCCATCACCACAAGCCATGCCAGTTGAACGCGCACCGTGCCGAGACTCATCTCACCCTCCGTCGATTGTCTCTTCCGCTTCTGTTATCGGCGGTGCGCTCCCAACCCTGCCTGCCACCGCGTCTCCTGGCTAGCCGGAGGCGCCCTCCCGCCGGTCCAGTGTGACGAAACTGTAGCCCGGCTGGCCGTCGGCCGCCGGATGATCCTCCCGCGCGACTTCCTGCCATGTGGCGGCATCAAGCGCGGGAAACAGGGTGTCACCCTCGGGTTTCGCATGCACCTCGGTCAGGTGGATGCGATCGGCGAAGAACAGCGCCTGCGCATAAATCTCGGCCCCGCCAATCACGGCGATCTCGCTGGCGCGCGTTTGCGGATCGAGTCCCGCCGCCACCACGGCCTCGGCCAGGTTCGGCACCACCGTCACGCCGTCCGCCGACCACTCGGCATTGCGGGTGACGACGATGTTGTGCCGCCCCGGCAACGGCCGGCCGATCGACTCATAGGTCTTGCGCCCCATGATGATCGGCTTGCCGACGGTCAGCTGCTTGAAGTGTTTGAGATCGGCCGGCAGGTGCCAGGGCAGGCCATTGTCGTGGCCGATCACGCCATTGTCCGCCCGCGCGACGACCAGCGAGACGATGGGGCCGAGCGCCGCGCCGCTCACACCGCCACCGGTGCCGAAATCGCCGGATGCGGCTCGTAGCCCACCAGCTGGAAATCGTCATAAGCGAAGCTGAACAGGTCGGTTACCTCGGGGTTCAACCGCATTTCCGGCAGCGCGCGCGGCAATCTGCTGAGCTGCAAATCAGCCTGCTCCAGATGATTGAGGTAGAGGTGCGCGTCGCCGAAACTGTGGACGAAATCGCCCGGCTTCAGGCCGGTCACCTGGGCGATCATCAGGGTCAGCAGCGCATAGGAGGCGATGTTGAACGGCACGCCGAGGAAGATGTCGGCCGAACGCTGGTAGAGCTGGCAGGACAGCCGGCCCTCGGCGACATAGAACTGGAACAGGCAATGGCAGGGCGGCAGCGCCATCTGGTCGACGTCCGCCGGGTTCCATGCCGAAACGATCAGCCGGCGACTGTCCGGGCTGGTGCGGATCATCCGCAGCAGGTTGGCGATCTGGTCGATCACCCGGCCATCGGGCGCCGCCCACGAGCGCCACTGCTTGCCATAGACCGGCCCCAGGTCACCATGCTCGTCCGCCCACTCATCCCAGATCGAAACCCCGTTGGCCTTGAGATAGGCGATGTTGGTGTCGCCTTTCAGGAACCACAGCAGCTCGTGGATGATCGACTTCAGGTGCACCTTCTTGGTGGTGACCAGCGGGAAGCCGTCGGCCAGGTTGAAACGCATCTGGTAACCGAACACCGACAGCGTGCCGGTGCCGGTGCGGTCCTCGCGCTTGACGCCGTGGCGGCGAACATGACGGAGCAGGTCGAGATAAGGCTGCATGAGGGTCCTGACAGGCGCGGATGACGTTACCCCCTTGTCGCCGGATTCGCCACGCCTGCCAAGAGGCGGGCGCGCGCCCACCACCGCCGGGGTTTGATTCGATGCCAGAATAATACTACCCTGACACGAATCTGGGGATCGGGGGCTCTCCATGACCTGGCTCATGCTGGACGCGCTGGCGGTCTATCTGGCGCTGATCAAACAGGCGATCGGCGTGCTGGCGGTGTTGCTGGCGCTGTCCGGCCTCGATGATCTTGCCATCGACCTGCTCTACGGCCTGCGCCGGCTGTGGCGGCGCACCATCATCTACTCGCGCTTCCCCCGCGCCACGGCCGCCAGCCTGTCGCACCATCAACCCGAGCTCGGCTGGATGGCTGTGCTGATCCCGGCCTGGGACGAGTCGACGGTGATCGGCGCCATGCTGCGCACGACGCTCGCCCGTCTCGCCTATCCGCGTTACCGACTCTACGTCGGCGCCTACCCCAACGATCCGCTGACAGCGGCCGCCGTGCGCGACATCGCCGCCGGCGACGACCGGGTACGGCTGGTGCTCACCGCTCGCGACGGCCCGACCACCAAGGCGGATTGCCTGAATGCGTTGTACGCCGCCGTGCTGCGTGACGAGGCGGCCGGTCACGCGCCCTTCAAGGCCATCGTGCTGCATGATGCCGAGGACGTGGTCCACCCCCGGTCGTTGAGCGTGTTCGACCACCTGATCCCGCGCAAGGCGATGGTCCAGTTGCCGGTGCTGCCGCTGGCACGCGAACGCCACAACTGGGTGGCCGGCACCTACCTTGATGAGTTTGCCGAGAGCCACGCCAAGGATCTGGTGGTGCGCGAGTGGCTCGGCGCCAGCCTGCCGTGCGCCGGCGTCGGCTGCGCCTTCTCGCGCGCGGCGCTCACGCTGGCCGCCACCGAGAATGGCGGCCTGCCCTTTCGTGCCGACAGCGTGACCGAGGACTATGAACTGGGGGTGCGACTGGGCGTCCATGGTCTCGACGCGGCGCTGGTGCGCATACCCGCCGACGACGCCGATACCCGGATCGTCGCCACGCGGGAGTATTTCCCGGCGACCCTGGAGGCGGCGGTGCGCCAGCGCGCCCGCTGGCTGCTGGGCATCACGCTGGCCGGCTGGCAGCGGCTGGGCTGGCCGGGCACGCTGGTCGACCGCTACATGCTGCTGCGCGATCGCAAGGCGCTGCTCAACGCCTATCTCAACATCGCCGCCTATGTCGCCGCGCTGCACCTGGCCGCTCTCTGGCTGACCGCCCAACTCTGGCCGGCGGTCCCACGCTTTCCCGCCCTCATCGAACCCGGTGGGGTGACCGCCCTGCTGGTGCGGTTCAATGCCGCCCTGCTGGCCTGGCGACTGCTGCTGCGCGCCCTGTTCACCGCCCGCCTCTATGGTTGGCGGGAAGGCCTGCGGGCCGTGCCGCGCGCGGTGGTCTCCAACATCGTCAACTTCCTCGCCGCTGTCAGGGCGGTGCGGCTCTATACCCGCGCCCGGCGATCCCGCACGCCCCTGGCGTGGGACAAGACGGCGCATCACTACCCGACGCCGGACGCGCTCGATCCCGCCGCATGACGCCCGCGCGCGCCCTGCTGCTGTTCCTGCTGCTGGTCACCGGCTGGATGACGGCGCGCCTGGACGTACTGAATCGGGATATCATTCGATTTCGCGCCGCTGTCGCCGCCGCCCGCGCTGCCACCGAGCGCCCATTACCAACGGCGCCATCCCCCATTGCAGCGCACGCTCCAGATCCATCGCGTCCGGGGACACCCGACGCCATGCCATCAGCGCCTGCCATGGTCTCCGCCGAAGTTCGGCCCCGACATGGCCGACCGGCCACCGGCTTTCCGGCCCTGACGACACGACGTTCGGCATTAACGGCATCATCGCCCGCGCCACCGTCCCTGCCCGCGTCGTTCGCGGCCGCCCCCTCACCCGGATCGACGGCCCCGCCTGCCACGCCATTGCCCGCCCCGACGGCGGAACAGGCCGCCTTTCAGCAAGCCGAGCGCGGCTATGAGGCGCTGGCACGGCGGGACAGGCGGTCAGCGGCAACGGCGTTCGCGGAGGCACTGGCCCTGGCGCCCGACGCCCTGCCGCAGCGGACAGCCTGGCAGACCGAGCAGGCGCGGCTCAACGACCGTTGGCGGCTTGCCGCTTTCGGCTTCTGGCGCGCCGGCAGCCCGTCGCCGTTCGATCCCGCCGCAAGCGGCCGCGCACTGGGCGGCTCACAGTCGGCACTGCTGGCGACCTATCGACCCGACCCGCTGGGGCCCCGACCCGTCAGCGTGGTCGGGCGCGTGATCACCGCCAACCGGCGGGCGCCGCTCGTCCCCCGCGTTGGCACCACGCAAGCGACCCTGGGGTTGAGCTGGGAGCCACTGCCGGACACCCCCGGCGCGCTGGTGGTGGAACGCTGGATCAAGGTGGGTGACGGCGCCCGCGACGCCTGGGCGGCGCGCGGCTGGATCGGCCAGGGCAGCGGCTACGGCCCGGTAGCGGGCGAGAACAGCTGGACGCACTGGTCGGTCTACACCGAGGCGGCCGTGGTCGGTGCGCGACGACGCGACCTGTTTGGCGCCGCGGAAGCGCACCTCGGCCGAGGCATGGCACTGGGCGACGAGTCACGCCTGACCGCCGTGGCCAGCCTGTGGGCGATGGTGCAACATGACGACCGGGATGTCAGCCGTCTGGAGGCCGGCCCCGGCCTGTGGTGGACAGGCAGTGCCGGTGGCGTGCCAATCGACGTTCGCGTGGCCTATCGCCGGCGGATCGCCGGCAATGCCGTCGGTGGCAACGGTCTCACGGCGACCCTCGGCATATCCTTTTGAGTGAATTTCCAGATTTTCATCGCGGTGCCCTACCGCCCTGGCGCACGCCGCGTCCCGTTCATCCTGCTTTCAGGTCGTCACGATCAAAACGACTGTGTTCAACGGATGAACAGCAAGGATCCGAGAAATGGCCAGGAATTTCGACCGCATTGGCATCGCCATGATTGTCCCTGTCATCGCCCTGCTGGCGGCGACAGCGCTGGTGGGCACCGCCCATGCCGACCCCGGCAATGCGCAAGGCAGGGGTCACGACAAGCATGATCGGGATCGACATGTGGTGGCGGTCGATGGTCCCGACCGCGATCGCAAGCCGGACCGGATTTATGTCGACGGCAAGGATCGCGATCGCAAGCCGGACCGGGTCTATATCGACCGCGGCCACCGCGACAGGATCGCCCGCTATGCCCATGATCACCACTGGCGCTGCCCGCCGGGGCTGATGCAGACCCGCCACGGCTGTCTGCCCAAGGGCCATACCAAGAAGCGCTACGTGATCGGTCGGCCGCTGCCGTCCTATGTGGTGATCGAGCCGATGCCCCGCGATCTGGTGGTGATGCTGCCCCCGCCGCCGCGTGGTTACATCTACCGCCGGGTCGATGGCGACGTCCTGCTGATCGCGGAAGCAACCCGCCATGTCCTCGATGCGGTGGTCCTGTTCTCGGCCGTGCGCTGAGCACACGCGCACCACGCCGTCAGTCCCATATCGAACCCCACGCGGCCGGAGCCCCCTCCGGCCGCGTTTTCTTTAAGCCGCATCCGGTCAGCCGAGGCTCTTGCTGACCATCTCGTAGACATCCTTCGACAGGCCGGAGACCTTGAGGATGCGCTCCAGCTGCTTGCGCATCAGCGCGCTGCGCGCCTGATCGAAGCGCCGCCAGCGCCCCAGCGGCGCCACCAGACGGGCCGCCGTCTGCGAGTTGACCTTGTCGACGGCGATCACCTGGTCGGCCAGATAGGTGTAGCCGGCGCCATCGGCGGCATGGAAGCGCACCTGATTGACGCTGAAGGCCCCCACCAGCGACCGCAGGCGGTTGGGGTTGGTGATGGTGAAGGCGGGATGACGGGTGAGCGCCTGGACATGCGCCAGCGTGTCGGGCCGGTAGGACAGCGCCTGCAAGGTAAACCACTTGTCGATGACCAGCGGATCGTCCTTCCAGGTGACATAGAAATGATCGAACGCCTGCTGGCGCGGCGGCGCGTGGGAACTGGCGAGCGCGGTGAGGCCGGCGATGCAGTCGGTCATGTTGTCGGCCTGTGTCGCCTGCGCCAGCGCCGCGGCCACCGCCTCGGCGTCCTCGTCGTCCATCATCAGATATTGCAGCGCGGCGTTCTTCAGGCGCCGGCGGCCCTTGGCTTCCGGCGTGAAGGTGTAGGTCTCGTCGAGATTGTCCCGATACGCCTCCCACCACAGGCGGCGCAGGCTGGTGCTGAGCGCCCGCCGGAACGCCTGCCGCACGGCGTGAATGCCGTCGACATCGACAATGGCCATCTGGTCGCCGACATAGGCCTCGCTGGGCAGCATCACGGCTTCGGCCACCAGCGCCGGGTCGAGATCGCGCGCGGTCAGGGCCGCCTCGACCGCCTCGATCAGGATCGGCGCCACCTGCACCGGCCGCCCCTGGCCGTGGGCGGTCACCTGTTCGAGCATCAGGTCGAGCGCCAGCCGCTGCATCGCCTCGTAGCGGGCGAACGGATCGTCGTCGTGACGCGACAGGAAGGCCAGATCGGCCCGATCGATATCGACCTTCACCGTCACCGGGGCGGAGAAACCGCGCAGCAGCGACGGCACCGGGCGCTCGGCCAGCCCCTCGAAGCGGAACACCTGCTTGGCCTGACGCAGCTCCAGCAGGCGATCGCCGGTGAGGTTGCGACCGGACTGGGCGCCGAACAGCGCCACCCGGAACGGCATGTGCATCGGCTTTTTCTTGGCCTGACCCGGCGTGTCCGGCACCAGCTGCGCGACCGTCAGGGTGGCCTCGGCGCGCGCCGCGTCATAGGCCAGCTGGACGTCAAGGCGCGGCGTGCCGGCCTGGGCATACCACAGGCGGAACTGCGACAGGTCGACACCGCCGGCATCCTCCATCGCCTTGACGAAATCATCGCAGGTCACCGCCTGACCGTCATGGCGTTCGAAATAGAGGTCCATGCCGGCACGGAATTTATCTTCGCCCAGCATGGTCGCCATCATGCGGATGACTTCCGCGCCCTTGTTGTAGACGGTGGCGGTATAGAAGTTGGAGATTTCGATGTAGCTTTCCGGGCGCACCGGATGGGCCAGCGGGCCGGCATCCTCGGGGAACTGTCCGGCGCGCAGGGTGCGCACGTCCTCGATGCGCTTGAGCGCGCGCGAACCCATGTCGGCGGAGAATTCCTGATCGCGATAGACGGTCAGCCCTTCCTTCAGGCTGAGCTGGAACCAGTCGCGGCAGGTGACGCGGTTGCCGGTCCAGTTATGGAAATACTCGTGCGCGATGATGCTCTCGATGGCGTCGAAATCAAGGTCGGTGGCGGTTTCCTGCCGGGCCAGCACATATTTCGAATTGAAGATATTGAGGCCCTTGTTCTCCATCGCGCCGAAATTGAAATCGCCCACGGCGACGATGTTGAACACGTCGAGATCATATTCCCGGCCGTATTTCTCCTCGTCCCAGCGCATCGACTTCTTCAGTGCCCGCATGGCGTGGTCGCAGCGGTCGAGATCGGCCTCCGCCACCCAGATGTTCAGCGCCACCGTCCGCCCCGAGGCGGTGGTGAACTGGTCGGCGAACGGTTTGAGGTCACCGGCCACCAGTGCGAACAGGTAACAGGGTTTCAGATGCGGATCGTCCCAGGTCGCCCAGTGGCGACCGTCGACGCCATCGCCGTGCGCCACCGGGTTGCCGTTGGCCAGCAGCACCGGGAAGCGGGCCTTGTCAGCGCGCAAGGTGGTGCGGAACCGGCTCATGGCGTCCGGCCGGTCCAGCCAGTAGGTGATGCGGCGGAAACCCTCCGCCTCGCACTGGGTGCAGAAGATGCCGCCCGACATGTAGAGGCCCATCAGCTGGGTGTTGGCGGCCGGGTTGATCTCGGTGACGATCTCGACGTCGTGGGCGGCGCCTTTCAGTGGCAGGGTCAGGTCGTCGCTGGTCTGGCGGTAGGCGCTGGCGTCGAGTGGCTGGCCATCGACACTGACCGACAGCAGGCGCAGATCCCGACCGTCCAGCACCAGTGGCTGGCGGTGCTTGCCTTCGCGCTCGACACGAAAGCGGCTGGTGACACGGGTCGCCGTTTCATGCAGGTCGAACACCAGCTCCACCTGGGGCATCCGGTAGCGGGGTGGCTGATAGTCCTTGAGGTGGATGGTCTGGGGCGACGCAAGCGCATCTAGCATGAGACGACTTTCACTATCCGCCACGCGGGCGCGGCGTTCCTGAGCACTATAGGTTCATCCAATATTGCGCCGATAACGCCCTGAGAAAAGAGACGTTGCCGGAAAACACCCTCGCCGTGGCCAGGCTGGCCGCCAAACCGCCGACCTCAGCCCTGCCCGCCTGGCCCTGCCGACCTCAGCCTTGATACACCGCCAGCACGCCGGTGCCACCCACCAGCGCCTCCAGGCGGGCCCGGTCAGGCCCGGCCAGAGCGGCGATCCGCGCCGCCATCTCCTGGCGCAACCGTTCGGTGTAGCGGCGCGCCGGCATGGTCATGCCGTCCCAGCTGGCCTCGTTGGCGCCAGCCGCCACCGCCTCGGCGTTGGCGGCGAGAAAGCCATGAAAATCCTCGGCGATATAACGCAGTAGCCCCAGCAGGCTGCGCGGCAGCGACTCGCCGGCCGGCCAGGCGCCCACGCCGGCCCGCACCGTGCGCAGCCGCTCGACATAGGCAACAATCGCCGGCCAGCGCTCGGTGATCAGCGAACGCGGCGCGGAATCGAACAGCAGCTGCCCTTCCAGCATGCCGTAGAGGGCGAAATCCGCCAGACTCACCCGCTCGCCCAGCAGACAGGGCTGGCGGGCCAGATGCATGGCCAGCAGGTCGAAGGCGCGCGACAGCAGATCGACGATCTCGTCCTCATGCTCGGGGCCGGCGCGGTTGACGCGGCCGATGCCGGCGAAGAACGGCTCCAGCTTCTCGGCGATGCGCGGCAGCTTGTCGGCGACCTCGGCCGGCAGCGCGCTGGCCTGGGTGAAGCCCATCAGGTTGCGGGCGATGGCCTGGCACAGCTCGGCCCGGGGTTTGGCGTGGCTGGCCCGCCAATGCACCGCCGGGCGGATCAGCCATTCGTCGGCCCAGTCATCAAGAAGGCGCACGACGACGGCCAGCGCCGGGTCGTCCGGCAACAGGGCGGTGTCGGGAAACGCCTCATCCAGCCTCAAGGCGATGTCGGTGGAGTCCATCAGCCAGGAGCCGTCGGGCGCCCGCACCACCGGCATCAGCGCGTAACCGTCGCAGGCGGCCTCGACCTCGGCCTTGACCGCCAGCGATTTCAGCTTGAACTCATGCGGCACGCCCTTGGCGGCACACAGGCCGAGCACCTTGCGGGTATAGGAGGATGGCTCGACGCCATAGACCTGATAGGCTTGTTCCGTGCCTGCAACCATCGTCCGCCAATGCCCCCTTTATTCTTCGTCGCCGTTCGGCCTAGCATGGGGCGGCACACTGCGCCAACTTGGTTAACACAATAGTCCACGGATGCCCGACACCGCACTGATCTTCGGCCTCGGCTACACCGCACGTCGCTTCGCCCGCGCCCTGCTGACACGCGGCTGGCGGGTGGTCGCCACCCGGCGCACGGTCGGACAGGACGACGGCGTCGAGGTCATGACGCTGGATGACCCCCGGCTGGCCGGCATGATTGCCGGGGCGGGCGCCATCCTGTCGTCGGTGCCGCCGGACACCGATGCCGCCCTGCCCGACCCGGTGCTGCGCGCCTGGCACGACGCGCTGGCGGCCAGTCCGGCGCGCTGGATCGGCTATCTGTCGTCGACTGGCGTCTATGGCGATGCCCGGGGCGGCTGGGTGGATGAAACCAGCCCGATCGGCGGCGGCCGTCGCTCGGCACGGGTGGACGCCGATCTTGCCTGGCAGGGGCTGGCGGCAAGTACCCGCGCGCCGGTGCATGTGTTCCGCCTGCCCGGCATTTACGGCCCTGGTCGCTCGGCGCTGGACCGGGTGCGGGAGGGACGCGCACACCGCATCGACCTGCCCGACCATGTGTTCAGCCGCATCCACGTCGACGACATCGTGGCAACACTGCTGGCGTCGCTGGACCGGCCCGGCGCTCCCGGCACCGCGCACCTCTACAACGTGGCCGACGACGAACCGGCCTCGGGCAATGCCGTCACCGAATATGCCTGCGACCTGCTTGGCCTGCCATGGCCGCCGCTACAGGCACTGGACGAGGCCGGCTTGTCGCCGATGGCGCGGGGCTTCTACGCCGAGTGCCGGCGGGTCGCCAACCAGCGGATCAAGCGCGACCTGGGCGTCAGGTTGCTCTACCCTAGTTATCGGGAAGGCCTTGACGCCTGCCTTGGAGCAGCGCGCGACACGGGGGATGCGACATGATGAAGTTCGGCGGCCAGTCGGTCAGGCGGGTGGAGGATGAGCGACTGGTGACCGGCCATGGCCGCTTCACCGATGACATCAGCGTCCCCGGCATGGTGTTTGGCGTCACCGTCCGTTCGCCTTATGGCCATGCCCGCATCGGGGGCATCGACACGACTGGCGCACTGGCGATCCCCGGCGTGCTGGCGGTCTATACCGCCGCCGACATGGCGGGCTACGGCGAGGTGCCGTGCCTGACGGTGATGGACGCCGAGCGCCCGACACCCCGGCCGTTACTGGCGGTGGACACCGTACGTCATGTTGGTGATCCGGTGGCGTTCGTCGTCGCCGACAGCCGCGAGGCCGCCCGCCAGGGCGCGGAGGCGGTCGAGGTCGACTATGACGACCTGCCGGCGGTGGAGTCGATGCCGGCGGCCCTGGCGATCGGCGCGCCTGAGCTGTTCCCGCACATTCCCGGCAATGTCGCCTTCCTGTGGGAGGCCGGCGACGCGGCGGCGACCGATGCCGCCATCGCCGCCGCCCACCACGTCACCCGCCTGCGGGTCGCCCAGCCGCGCGTGGCGCCCACTTCGATGGAAGTGCGTGCTGCCCTGGGCCAGTTCGAGGACGGCCGCTTCACGCTGACCACCGGCACCCAGGGCGTGGTGGGGATGCGCGACCTGATCGCCGGCCGGGTGCTGGGCTTGCCCAGCGAAAGCCTGCGGGTGGTCACCCATGACGTCGGCGGCGGCTTCGGCATGAAGAACTTCTTCTACCCGGAATACGCCCTGGTGCTGCATGCCGCCCGCGCCCTCGGCCGGCCGGTGAAGTGGACCGGCGAGCGGGCCGATGCCTTCCAGAGCGACACCCACGGCCGCGATCTGGTCAGCGATGTCACCCTGGCGCTGGATGCCGACGGGCGCTTCCTGGCGCTGAAGGTGGAGACCGATGTCAACCTCGGCGCCTATCAGTCGCAGTTCGGCCCTTACATCCAGACGCTGGCCGGCGGCCGCATGATCGGCGGCGTCTATGCCATCCCCGCCGCCCACAACCGGGTGCGCGGCGTGCTGACCAACACCACCCCGACCGACGCCTATCGCGGCGCCGGACGCCCCGAGGCCTGCTATATCACCGAACGGGTGGTCGATGCCGCCGCCCACGAGATGGGCATCGCGCCGGATGTGCTGAGGCGGCGCAACCTGCTGCGGCCCGAGCAGCTGCCCCACCGCAACCCGCTTGGCCAGACCTTCGACCTGGGCGACTTCCCGGCCGTGCTCGACAGCGCGCTGGCGCGTGCCGACTGGCAGGGTTTCGCCGCGCGCAAGGCCGACGCCAGCCGCCGCGGCCGCCGGGCCGGGCGCGGCCTGTGCTACTACGTCGAAATCGCCGGCGGCGGTGGCACCGACGAATATGCCGATGCCCGCCTGCTCGCCGACGGCACCATCGAGGTCGCCATCGGCACCCAGTCCAACGGACAGGGACACGAGACCGCCTATGCCCAGGTGGTCGCCGACCGGCTGGGGGTGGCGATGGACCGGGTACGCATTGTCCAGGGCGACACCGACCGGCTGGAGCGCGGCCACGGCACCGGCGGCTCGCGCTCGCTGCAATTCGGTGGCGCCGCCGGCATCGAGGCAGCCGACGCACTGGTGGCGGCGGCGCGCCCGCTGGCCGAGGCGGCGCTGGAGGCGGACGCCGTGGATTATGCCGATGGCGTGTTCATCGCCCGCGCCACCAACCGCACACTGGACTGGCAGGAGCTGGCGCAGCGGACGCCAGACCCGCTGAGCGCGCGCGGACACTACAAGGTGCCCCGCCCGACCCCGACCTTCCCCAACGGTTGCCATGTGGCGGAAGTCGAGATCGATCCCGAAACCGGCGTGGTGGCGATCAGCCGCTACACCGTGGTCGACGACTTCGGCACCATCATCAATCCGATGCTGGTGGAAGGTCAGGTCCATGGCGGCATTGCCCAGGGGCTGGGCCAGGTGCTGCTGGAACTGGTGGTCTATGGCGAGGGTGCCCAGCTGATTACCGGCAGCCTGACCGACTACGGCATCCCGCGCGCCGACATGATCTGGCATTCATCGAACAGGTCGGCCGCCTCATCTGGGGCGGCAGTGTCGCCGGGTGGCATGAAGGCAATCACCTTGCCGAAGCGACGGCGCGTGCCGGACTGGATCTTGCCGAACTAGACCGGCAAATTGAGCCATCCGCGGAGGCAGAGCGGCTCGACGCCCTGATTGCCGCAAACCAGGACGCACAGCGCGAAGGCGGCCACTATGGCGTGCCGCTGATGGTTTTCGAGGGCGAACCCTTTTTCGGGCAGGACCGGTTCGACCAGCTCCAATGGCGGATGGAGCAGAAGGGCCTCGCCCGCCGCTGACGCTCAGCCGGTCTTTGGCGCAGAAAGCATGGTCAGCACTTTCACGATCGCACCGAAATAGAGCGCGCCCAGCCCGATCGCCTTGGCCATTTCGAGCGGATCGAGCTTTTCGAGCAGGATGGGTGCGGCAAGCACCGTCAGGAACAGCATGGCGCTCCGGTTGATGGCGATGGGCACCCAGTTCACGATCTGGATATAGAGTGCCACGACAATGACGACGAGCCCGGCGATCAGTCCTGGCGTGCCGAACTGCGCGGGAAGCCAGTGCGATTGCCAGGCGAGGCCGAGCCCGACAAATGCGCCCAGGACGCTTTGCGGCCATTGCTTCATGTCGGCCTGCTCGACCGCGGCCCAGTACCAGAAGAAGAGAAAGCTCGCGAAGAAAGAGGTGATGCCGAGCAGCGTCAGGCCGAGCGCGATCCAACCCGCAAAGCCGACCACGCCGATGAGCGTGATGACCAGCCCAGCCAGAGGGGTCGGCGGGGCAGGGCTTTGGGCTTCATCGGGCATGATCTTCCTTCTCCTTGCTCCGACATTCCCCAAGTGGCCTGCCGCTTGACTTCAAGATCGCCTGATTTTGCTCGCTGGGCAAGCGTTTTTCGCCCCGAGCGGTGTCTGTCGTCGCGCAAACGGCCGAAGTCGGGTGGATCAAGCCTCGAACCCGCAGCA
>CAUJIW010000198.1 GCA_963205175.1 Pseudomonadota bacterium | reverse complement strand
TGCACCTCGCTTTCGAACGCGGTGACCAGCAGGCGCCCGCGCGGACCGAGGTTGGAGGAGACGGTGCCATCGCTGGCGATGTGAAAATCGGTTTCCTGGGGGGTGAACTGGATCGGCTGTTCGCCATCGCTCATCACCTGGGCGCCGCTGTCGGTCACCAGGTATCCCTCGTCGGAGATGCGGAAGTTGCCGTTGCGGGTGTAGGCGATCTGGCCGTCTTCGGTGCGTATGGTGAAATAGCCTTCACCCACCAGGGCGACGTCCGTCGGTTCGTTGGTCGGAATGAGATCGCCCGCGGTGGTGTCGTGGGCGAAGCCCTGGTCAAGCACGAACGACACCGGTTTGGCGCTGTCGGTGAGGCTGGAGTCCATCTTTTCGAGATAGGTCTCGAAGATGGCGTTCTCGCGCTTGTAGCCCGCCGTGTTCATGTTCGCGATGTTGTTCGCGACAAGATCGAGCTGGCGGCGCAGGGCCTTCTGGTGCGACAGGGCGACGTAGTTCAGCGTATCCATGGTGACCATGCCTTTTTGGAGGTCGATGACGAGATACAAGCAAACCTGATGCCAGTTTTCTATCACATTGAAAAATATGAGTATTGTATGATTTCGGCGCGCCGGAATGCGCGGGGTGGGCAAAAATGGCCGGGTGCCTTCTGCCGGGGCCGGTTCTCAACAGGTTGTTAACCGTGCCGCCGTTAACGTATCGGTCAAGACGCGGCGCGACCGCCGCATCATTCGAGCTGGTGGACCCATGGCGAGCAACGCAGACGCCGATCTGGACGATATCGAGGACGGCGACCTCAAGCGCAAGAAATGGAGCGGCAAGAAGATCGTCATGATCGCCGTGCCGGTGCTGGTGCTGCTCATCGGCGGCGGCGTCGCCGCGACCATGCTGATGGGCGGCGGCGAACATAAATCCGAGGAGCAGGCCGAGGAAGAGGATCCCGAGGCAGCGAAGATCGTCTATGTCGATCTGCCAGACCTGCTGGTCAACCTGAAGTCGCCGGACCGCAAGAGCAGCTTCCTCAAGCTGTCGATCTCGCTGGAGGTCAAGGGGCAGAAGCAGGCGGACGAGATCAAGGAAAAGATGCCGCGGGTGATTGACGGTTTTCAGGTCTATCTGCGTGAACTGCGCATTGATGACCTGTCCGGATCGGCTGGCATGTTCCGCCTGAAGGAGGAGCTGCTGCGCCGGGTCAATACCAGCCTGGCGCCGCTCAAGGTCAACGACGTCCTGTTCAAAGAAATGCTGGTTCAGTAGCGATGGCTGGTCCTGACGATATCGACGACACCGAGGGCCCTGACGACGACGCGCTGGCGGCCGAGTGGGCGGCCATGGCTGGTGACGAGAAGCCGGCCGACGAGGATGTCGCCGCGCAGTGGGAGCAGATGGCCGAGCAGGAGGACGAGGAGCTGATGTCCAGCGTCCAGTCCGGCCGCGTGCTCGACCAGGACGAGATCGACAGTCTGCTGGGCTTCGACGGCGACGACGAGGAGTCGGCGCGCACCGGTATCCAGGCGATCATCAATTCCAGCCTGGTGTCGTATGAACGCCTGCCGATGCTGGACGTCATTTTCGACCGGCTGGTACGCATGATGTCCACGTCGCTGCGCAACTTCACCTCCGACAACATCGAGGTCAGCCTCGACAACATCAGCTCGGTGCGGTTCGGCGACTATCTCAACTCGGTGCCGCTGCCGGCGATGATGGGCGTGTTCCAGGCCGCCGAGTGGGACAACTACGGCCTGATGACGGTGGATTCCAACCTCATCTACTCGATCGTCGACGTGCTGCTGGGCGGCCGTCGCGGTACCGCGCCGATGCGCATCGAGGGCCGGCCCTACACCACCATCGAGACCAATCTGGTCGAGCGGATGATCGACGTCATCCTGGCTGACCTCGCCGCGGCGTTCGAGCCGCTGTCGCCGGTGACCTTCCTGTTCGATCGCATCGAGACCAACCCGCGCTTTGCTTCCATTGCCCGGCCGACCAACGCGGCCGTGGTGGTGCGCCTGCGTGTCGACATGGAAGATCGCGGCGGCAAGCTGGAAATGCTGTTCCCCTATGCGACGCTCGAACCGATCCGCGAACTGCTGCTGCAGCGGTTCATGGGTGAAAAGTTCGGCCGGGACAGCATCTGGGAAACCCACCTGGCATCCGAACTGTGGCGCACCCGGGTCGATCTCGATGCCGTGCTCGATGAACAGGTGATGAGCCTGGGTGAAGTGATGAGCCTCAAGGTCGGCCAGACCCTGGTGTTCAATGCCACGGTGCGTGACTCCATCGAGATGCGCTGTGGCGGTATTCCGTTGCTGACCGGTCGCCTGGGGCGGGCCGGCAAGCACATTGCCGTGCAGGTGCGGTCGTCAAACGCCCGACTGGAAGGAATTGCGTGATGATTGGCTGGATTGTCGATGTCGTGCTGTGTCTGCTGTTGCTGGCGACCCTGGTCGGCGGGTGGCGATTGAACCAGCGCCTGCTGGGGCTGCGCCGGGATCGGGTGGAGATGGACGCGCTGATCAAGTCCCTCAACGCCACGGTCGGGAAGGCGGAATCGAGCATCCACATTCTTCGCGCGGCGGCGCAGGAGGCGGAGACGACGCTGGCCGACCGTGTGGCTGCCGCACGCTCCCTGGTTGACGAGCTGACCATCATCACCGAGACCGGCGAACGTCTCGCCAACCGGATCGAACATGGTCTCACCGGAGGCGTGGCCGCCCGCCCGGCCGCCGCGCCGCTGCCGGTTGCCGAGCCAGCTCCCAAGCTCCATGCCCTCAAGGGCGTGCGGTAACAGCGCGGGACAGAGGGGCCACACATGGCGTTAGCATCGTTTTCCATTCGACCCCTGCCGCTGATTCTGGTGGCGGGTGCCGGTATTCTGGCGGTCAACGCCGCCAACGTGGTGACATCAGCCCCCTGGGGTGTCGGGGCGGCACAGGCGGCAGATGCGCCGGCGGCGACCGCCAAGACCGCGGCGACGGGCAAGACCGCCGTCCAGCCTGCCGGCACCAGGCAGGGCACGGCCAAACCTGCCGCTCCCGCCGCGCCGCAGAGCCGCGTGGAAGCGCAGTTGATGGATGACATCGCGTCGCGGCGGACCGCCTTCGACGAGCGTCAGAAGCAGCTGGAAATGCGCGAACGCCTGATGGAGGCAACCGAAAAGCGCGTCGAGGCGAAGATCGCCGAGCTGAAGGCGCTGGAAGGGCGACTGAAGCAGCTGACCGCTGTCCAGGAGGATCAGGCGAACAAGCAGTTTGCGTCGCTGGTCAAGGTCTATGAGACCATGAAGCCAAAGGATGCGGCGCCGATTTTCCAGAAGCTGGACATGCCGGTGCAGATCGCCGTGGCAACCCGCATGAAGGAAGCCAAAATGGCCGCCATACTGTCGGCGATGAACCCCGACTCCGCCAAGGCGCTGACCATGGCGCTCGCCGAACGCGCGAAGTTGCCAAGCTGATTGCGCTTAACCTGCTTTTTACCTGCTGGATTTAACGTAACTGCAATCGGGCTCATTACGCCGCCAGATGATTACGTATTTGGAGAGTGCAAACATGTCAGGTCTCGCGACAGCCTCCATCACCGACAAGATCGAAGCCCTGCGTGAGCAGCGCGGTGACAGCGTCCAGGTTCGTGATATCGCGGGCATCGTGTCATCGATGGTGTCCTCGATGCAGGGCGAGTTGGAGCTCGCCGCTCTGAAGATCGGCAGTGAGCTGAAGGAACTGGTGGAGTTCATCAGCACTGCCAAGGCCGAGATCGCCTCGATCAAGCCCAGTGCACTGTCCAAGCAGGACATTCCGGGCGCGGCCGATGAACTGGACGCCATCGTGCAGCATACCGAGTCCGCCGCGGGGCAGATCATGGACTGCGCCGATGAGGTGACGGCGATTGCCGGGGAATGCGAGGGCGAGCTGGCGGAGCGGCTGGGTGACATCGCCACCCGCATTTTCGAGGCGTCGAGCTTCCAGGACATTACCGGCCAGCGCGTGACCAAGGTCGTGCGGGTGCTCAAGCACATTGAGGAAAAACTTGGTCAGCTGGCCGAGGCGGTGGGGGATACCCATGTCCCGGCGGCGGAAAAGGAAATCCACCTCGACGAGAAGGGTGATCCGGTCGATCCCAAGGAACTGTTGAACGGTCCGGCGCTTGAGGGTCTTGGCAACAACCAGGACGATATCGACGCGCTGCTGGCGAGCTTCGACTGACGACAGGTGATGCCCACCGGCGCGGGAGATCGGCCGTCTTCTGCCGCCAGTGACCACATGGCCGTGGGCACGGGCAGTAACGGATTGCTGCTCACACTGATGTTGTTTCTCGTTGCGCTGTTCGCGGCCCTGGTGGCCGTGGAGACGCCTCCACGGCACGATCAGCCCGATCTGCCGCCCGCGCTGAGCCTCCTCGCGCCGCACGGTGCGGTGACCCCGACCGGTATCCGGTTGACCACCCCGTTTTTCGTAACCGACTCCGCCGCCCTGACCGAGGCCGGAGTCGCTTTTCTGCCGGCAGTGTCGGCGGCCGCCCGTCGGTTGCGCGAGGGTGAGCGGCTTGCCCTCGATGTCGTCCCGCTATCCGCCGATGCCGAGCTGGCGGCGACCCGCCTGGCGACGCTGGCGACGGCCCTGAGCGCCCATGGCGTCAGTCTGCCCGATGTCGCGCTGGGGTCGGCGCGCGGGCAGGGCAATGGCATGATTCATCTACTGGCTCGGGAGGCGTGATGCTGACGCGTCGCCCCGGAACGGCCTGGCAGCTGACCTTCGCGGACATGCTGAGCCAGCTTCTGTGCCTGCTGGTGCTCGCCTACAGCCTCAAGATCCAGGCCGATGACGGTCGCTCGATGGCGCTGGCGGCCATTCGCGGTCTGTTTGGCGGGCAGGCGATCGAGGCCATGCCGCCGGCATCCCAGGCCGGCGCGGGCACGACCGCCAACTATCTGACGACCTGGTTGCAGACAAGGCTCGCCGATGCGCCGGCGCTTGCCGGGATGGCAGTCCAGCCGACGGGACAGGCGTCGCGCCTCCTCCCTGATCCCGGCCTGATCCGCGATCGCGAGGCGCTGCGCCAGCTGGCGGAAATCCTTGACCGATCGGGTCGGCGGGTGGCCATTGTGGCGATGTCGCCGACCAATGACCCGCAGGCATGGTCGCGGGCGGCGGGATCGGCGGCGATGCTTGCCCGTGCCTTGCGTGACAATGGCCTGGCGGCGATACCCCGGCTGGTTGTGCAATCCGATGGTGACGGATTGTTCATTGATGTGGAAGAAGATGGGGCATGATGTCGATAGCTGCCCGCCTGTGTGCGTCCGTGCTGATCGTCTCCCTGTCCACGCAGGCCGTGGCCGGGGCGGTGGTCCTGCGCGCGGCGGATCATGCGGATTATTCGCGGGTGGTCTTCGAATGGCCCGCGGCGGTAGAGTACAGTGTCACCTCGTCGGGGGAGCGGGCAACGGTGACGTTCCGCTCGGCCGACACCATTGATCTGGCCCGACTCAAGGGTTTTGGCCTCAAGAACCTGCGTGATCCCCGGCTCGTTCGCGAGGGCGACCGAACCACACTGAGCTTCTCGATACCCGTCAACGGTCGCCTGCATCACTACCGGTCCGGCGGCAAGATTGTCCTTGATGTGAAGGACGGCGTTCCTCAGGCACGCGCGGCCGACAAGGTGGCGGCGATTACGCCGGGGGCGGGCAACGACACATTCGTGCGCGACCAGTTGAAGGCGGTGAAGGCCGCGGCCAGCGCGCCCAAGCCGCCGCCGCCCAAATCGGCGGCGGAGATCAACAAGGCGGTCGTCGAGGAAGCGTTGCAGTCGGCGTCGGTCGAGGTCGCGCGCGGCGGCGCGGTCACGGGCAAGGTTGAGCCGATCAACGGCGGCATCGCCCTGCGTTACACGTTCACCGAGATGGTCCCGGCGGCGATCTTCGCCCGGGGCAATCAGCTTGTCATGGCCTGGCCCGGCGAGCGGGTGGTGACGACGCCGCCGCTGGAGGCGATCTCGGGGGACCGGGCGCGCCGGGTCGACCGGCTGTCCATCAGCGGTGCTACCGTGCTCAGCGTCCAGATACGGCCGGGCATCGGGGTCGGGGTCCAGCGCGAGGGCACGACCTGGAAGATCGAGATCAAGGACAGCGAAATCCTGCCACGTGAACTGATCCGGCTGGATTCGCAGTCGGACCCTGTGATGGGCAGCCGGGTCTTCGGTCATCTGTCGGAACCGTCACGGGCGATCCAGATTGCCGATCCGCTGGACGGCAAGGCATTGCTGGTGGTGCCGGCCGCCGCTGCCAGCGCCGGTGTGATGGCCGACAAGCCGTATCCCGGCGGAACCGTGCTGGCCAGCGCGCAGGGGCTGGTGGTCAAGCCATCGTCGGCCAGGGTGCAGGCGGTGACCTTCGCCAATGGTGTCGCGCTCATGGGGCTAGAGCAGGCCCGGTCGACCGACGTCGCCCAGCGTGGCTATCTCAACCGCGGCGACGGCACGGTGGCCGACGCCCGACTGATCGACCTGGCGGCCTGGCAGGGCCGTGCGGCGACGCCCTACACGGAACGCAAGGCCAAACTGCTCTATGATCTCAGCATGGCAAGCGAGGTTGACCGGGCTGAGAGGCGCTGGGCGCTCGCCCGCTTCTATCTCGGTAACGGCATGGCGGCCGATGCCGCCGGTGTTCTGGATGTCATGGCGCAGAGCGATCCCGACATTCTCAACGCGCCCGCGTTCCGGGCAACGCGCGGTGT
>CAUJIW010000197.1 GCA_963205175.1 Pseudomonadota bacterium | reverse complement strand
AAACTCCGCAACCCAATGTCTATCCGCTCTCTTGGCATTGCCAGACCGAGAAACTGGAAGAAGTCTGGGACGCATCCCAGCGTGAATATTGGGACCCCAAGAAACTGCCGTGGGATACGTTTGATCCCTCATCCTATAGCTGGGAAGAGCGCGAGGCGATTGCCTATTGGTGGACCTTGCTCTCGGTGTTTGACGCATCCGCCCCGCCGGTGTTCGCGGAGGCCTTCATCAAGACCTACGAGATGCACGAGGAAGACGCGGTGCGCCGCTGCTTCTTCTCGGTAACGCGCGACGAGCAGAACCATGAGCAGATGTGCGGCATGGCGATCACCCGCCTGCTCGGCCACCCCGACCCGCTGACCTACACCCCCAAGACCGATCTCGGTCGCCGGCTGCAGAAGAACGCCAGGTGGCTTTACCACAACGGCGGCCGCTACTGGACCGGCTACAAGGCCGCGGTGCCGAAATACAGCCTGGCGGTGCTGTTCAGCTCCTTCCTGATGGGCGAGATCGCCGCCGCCACCATCTTCCACCAGATGGCCGCCGGCTGCACCGAGCCGGTGTTCAAGGAAGGCTTCCGCAACATCGGCCGCGACGAGGGCCGCCACATGGCGATCTGCCTGGCGCTGATGGAGCGCGACTATCCGAAGATGGACCTCAGCGAGAAGCCGATCATCACCAAGCAGGTGCGCGCCGGCTACCTCTTCCTTTCCGCCGTGCTGTTCGAACCGCCGGCGGACTTCTGGGACCTGCCGGCCGACTTCATCGACAACCAGCGCGCGGGCGAGACGGTGGCCCGCAACGCCGGCTTCCACATCCCCGACTACGAGACGAAGAAGAACAACTGGCGCTCGGCGATGCTGAACCTGAAGGGCGTGCTCGACAAATACGACATCCCCTTCCCGGCGATCCCCGAGGTGGGCATTTCCGGCCAGGAGATCACCGACGTCGACATGGAAGACATCATCCCGGTGTTCTGACCCCTGTCGCCGCACGCCGTGCCGGCGCCGCGCGCCCTCTCCCGCGCGACGCCGGCCGGTGTCGTCTGACCCCGTACCGTGGCCCACCGCCCGCCGAAGAAGGACCGACCATGACCGAGATCTGCCTCTCCCCCTCCGGCAAGGTGGTGGAAAGCCAGCCCGGCGACACCGTGCTCGCTGCACTGGAGCGCGCGGGCTACGCCCTGCCCAACAACTGCCGCGCCGGCGCCTGCGGCGAATGCAAGGTGCGGGTGATGTCCGGCGATTTCGACCAGGGCATGGTGCTCGACATGGCGCTGTCGCAGGAAGAACGCGCCCAGGGCTACGGCCTGATGTGCATGGCCAAGCCCACCAGCGACCGGCTGGTCATCGAATGGGGCACCGAGGACGCCAAGCCCAAGCTGTTCCCGCCCCAGACCCGCCAGCCGTTCATCGTCACCGACCGCATCCCGCGTTCCAGCCGCATCGTCGAGCTGCACCTGCGGCCGCTGGGCACGCCGATGCGCTACTGGCCGGGGCAATATGTCGTGCTCGGCGACGCGCCGGCCGGCGCGCCGCCGCGCTGCTATTCCATCGCCAACGCGCCGCGCCCCGATGGCGAGATCGTGCTGCAGGTGGCCCGCGTCGACGACGGCCTCACCAGCCGCTGGATTCACGACAGCCTGGCCATCGGCGCCTATGTTTCGGTGGATGGCCCCTATGGCACCTTCATCGGCGATCCGTCGGTGGAAACGCCGGTGCTGTGCCTGGCCGCCGGCACCGGGCTGGCGCCAATTCTCGCGCTCACCGAAGCCGCGTTGCGGCGCAACTATCGCCAGCCGGTGACGCTGCTGGTCTCCGCCCGCAGCCGCGCCGACCTCTATGGCGAAGGCCTGCTGGCCTACTGGCAGACGCGCCATCGCAATTTCAAATATCGCGCCGCGCTCACCCGCGAGACCGACCCGGCGCTGCTGAACGGCCGCCTGCCCGTCGTGCTGCCAGGCCTGTTCGAGGATCTGTCGTCCCACTCGGTGTTCATTGCCGGCAGCCCGGACTTTGTCGCCGACTGCACCAGGGCCGTAACGGCGCTGGGGGCGAAACCGGGCCAGATTCACACTGAAGGCTATTTCGGCCAGGCCCAGCCGGAAGCACCACCGCCGGAGCAGCTGGTCGCCTGATCGACGATCCGGCGCGACGGATGCCGCGAGACCGGCTGCGGCTCAGCGCGGCCAGGTCTCCAGCGTCTCGACAAAGCGGCCGAGCCAGGCATTGGTCTGGTGGCCGTCGACCACCCGGTGATCGATGGTCAGCGAGACATAGGCCATCGGCCGGATGACCATGGCATCGCTGCCATCGACGCCGCGCACCACCACCCGCTTCTCCAGCTTGCCGACGCCCAGAATGGCCGACTGCGGCTGCTGGATGATGATCGGCGTCGCCACCAGCGAGCCGGACACACCGTGGTTGGAAATCGAGAAGGTGCCGCCCTGCACGTCGCGCGGCACCAGCTTGCCGGCGCGGGCGCGCGCCGTCACGTCCTGCAGCCGGGCGGCGATGCCTTCCAGCGAAAGCGCCTGTGCCTGATGGATCACCGGCACCACCAGTCCCTTGTCGCCGAGCGCGGTGCCGACGCCGATGTTGATGTCGTCGAACAGTTCCAGATAATCGTCATGCCAGCGGCTGTTGAGCGCCGGCACCGCCTTCATGGCGGCGACGCAGGCGGCCACCAGGTAGGCCGTATAGGTCAGCGCCACACCCTGACGCTCGAACGCCGCCTTGTGCGCCGCCCGATGCGCCATGATGGCCGAGAAGTCGGCCTCGAACACCGCCGTGACATGCGGCGCCACCGTCACCGACCGCACCATGTTCTCCGCGATCAGCCGGCGCATCCGGTCATGCGGCACCTGACGGCCGCCCGGGGTGCCACGCGCCTCGACAGCGGGCAGCGGCACGGCCGGCATGGCTGATGGGACGGGGGTGGTTGATGCAACAGGGGTAGCGGGTGTGGTGGACAGGGCCGCCACCGCCGCGTCGACGTCGGCGCGGGTGATCCGCCCGCCCTTGCCGCTGCCTCGGATCGTCGCCGGATCGAGACCATGGTCCGTGAGCGCGCGCCGCACCGACGGCGACAGGCGCAGTTCGGGGTCGCGCAGGCCGGCCGTCGGCACGATGATCGGCGTCGCGGTTGCCGCACTGGCAGGCATTGCAGCCACAGCCGCAGCGGTCGCCGGCGCCGCCTCGTGCGCCACCTCGCCCAGTGGCCGCAGCCGGCCGAGAATGGCGCCCGGCACGGCTTCCGCCTCGCTGGTGAGCAGGATTTCCGCCAGCACGCCGGCGGCCGGCGCCGGCACTTCCTGCGTCACCTTGTCGGTCTCCAGCTCCACCAGCGGATCGTCCGCCGCCACGGTGTCGCCGACCGCCTTCAGCCAGCCGCGCACCACCGCCTTGGTGCCTTCCTGTTCCAGCGGCACGATGATGTCGATCATGGTCACGCTCCTCAGAACGCCAGCAGGTCGTCGACTTTGGCGCGGATGCGCGCCACCGACGGCACCGCCGCGTCCAGCAGCACCGGATGGTGCGGGTTGGGCACATCCGGCATGGTCAGCCGTGCCACCGGCGCATCGAGATCAAGGAACGCCTCGTCGGCGACCACCGCCGCGATCTCGGCGCCGAAGCCCGCGGTCTGCAAATCCTCGTGAACGATCTGGCAGCGGCGGGTCCGGCGCACCGACTCCAGCACCGCCGGCTTGTCCCACGGCATCAGCGTGCGCAGGTCGATGACGTCGACCGGCAGGCCCTCGGCCGCTTCCTCGCAACGATGCACCATGGCGCCCCAGGTGACGATGGTCAGCGCGTCGCCCGCGCAGGTGCGTCGCGCCTTGCCGAACGGCAGGGCGAAGTCGTCGCCGGGATAGGGCCGGCGCGCCCAGGCATGATCGAGCATCGCCCGGTGTTCGAAGAAGATCACCGGATCGTTGCCGCGCAACGCGGTGCGCAGCAGGCCGACCGCGTCCTCGGCGTTCGAGGGCACCGCCACCATCCAGCCCGGCTGGTGGACGAAGGCCACCTCGTTGGTCTGGCTGTGCCACGGGTCGCCGCACTTGAAATAGCCGCCGGGCACCCGCAGCACCATCGGCGCGGCGAAGCGGTTGTTGGTGCGCCAGCGCATGGTGCCGCAATCGTTGATCTGCTCGGTGGCCGGCTCGGCATATTTGCGGAACTGGATTTCCGGCACCGGCATCAGGCCGGCCAGCGCCATGCCGACGGCGCGCCCGACAATGCCTTCCTCCGACAGGCTGGTATCGAACACCCGGCCTGACCCGAATTTTTCCTGCAAGCCCAGCGTCACGGCATGCACGCCGCCCTTGGCCGCCACGTCCTCACCAAACACCACCACGCGCGGGTTGATCTCCAGTTCATGCTCCAGCGTGCGGCGGATCGCCGTCACCATGTTGATGCGCTGGCCGCTGCCCGCCGGCCGATCGGTGGTGGCGGGCGGCACATAACCGTGCGTCCACTGCCCGCCCATGGTCTGCAAGGCGTCGTGCTCGGCGAACACATGGGTCATCACCTGCGCCGGGTCCGGCAATGGCCGGGCTTCCGCCTGCGTCCGCGCCGTCTCGGCGTCGAACGCGGCCCGCGCGGCGATGTCGTCCCACTCTGTCTCGCTCAGCAGCGCCGGCACCAGATGGTCGCGCAGCTTGGGCAGCGGATCGCGCGCCCATTCAGCGGCCACGATGTCGGCCGACTTGTAGGCCTGGGTGTCCTGAAAGCTGTGACCCTGCAGGCGCGGCACGGTGAGCCGCAGCAAGGCCGGGCCACGGCGGGCGCGCACATGGCCGGTGGCGGCGGCGACCAGCCGGGCGGCTTCCGCCGGCTCGGTGCCGTCGCCGCTGAGAATCTCCAGCCCGGCGAAGCCGCTGAGGTTGGCGGCGATGTTGCCACCCGGGGTCTGGAACGTCGACGGCACGGAAATGCCGAAGCCGTTGTCCTCGATGTAGAACAGCATCGGCAGCTTCTGGGTGGTGGCGATGGTGAGCGCGGCCCAGAAGCCGTTGGAGGCCACCGAGCCATCCCCGCCCAGCACCACCGAGATGGCCTGGTCGTAGTCGCTGTCGCCCAGTTCGCGGCGGTAATAGTCGATCGCCTGCGCCCAGCCGGCGGTCGGCGTGTACTGCGCGCCAACGCCGCCGCACATCGGCAAGGCCGAGGCGCCGCGCGGGTTGGGATAGTTGAACACCACGCCGATGTCGCGGCCGCCGGAATAGCCGCCGGCGCGGCCCATCGCCGAGCCCAGCGCGTCGGCGACGTCGACACCCAGCGCCAGCAGCAGCGGGCGGGAACGATAATAGCCGCAGGCGGCGTCGTGCCGGTCGGTCAGCGACAGGCCGAGCAGCACCTGGGCCAGGTCGTGACCACGGGCGGAGAACTGGTAGAGCACCTTCTTCTCCGGTACCAGCCGCTGTTCCTCCATCTGGTCGAGCGCGCGGGAGAGCTGCACCAGATACGCGACGTGGCGCCAATCCACCGCCGCGTCGGGGGCATTGCGCAGCACCGGCATCGCGATCTCTCCCTGACCGGACAGCCGCTTCATCGCCTGCTCCTGCTCCCGCCTCATGCCACCGCCTCGCGTACCGCCGTCAGTGCATCGACGAGCGCCGGCACCTGGGCTTCCGTCAGACCGGCGATGTTGATCCGCCCCGATCCCGCCATGTAGATGCCGCGCGCCTCGCGCAGCCACGCCACCTGGGCCGGCGACAGCGCCAGCGTCGAGA
>CAUJIW010000196.1 GCA_963205175.1 Pseudomonadota bacterium | reverse complement strand
AACTTGGACTTGTTCTCCGAGCCGCCACCCTTGGCGGCAACGGCGATCTCCACATGGTCGCCGGGCACGATCTGGGTGTGAATGACCGCCGGCGTATTATCCCTGGTGTTCTTGCGGCCAAACGCCGGGTCGGCGACGATCGAGGCGCGCAGGCGGTTTTCCGGGTTCATATAGGCCCGGCGGACGCCTTCGTTGATCATCTCCTCCAGGCTCATGGTGGCGTCCCAGCGGACATTCATGCCGACCTTGACGAAGACGACGACGAGGCCGGTGTCCTGGCAGATCGGCCGGTGACCCTCGGCGCACATGCGGCTGTTGGTGAGGATCTGGGCGATGGCGTCCTTGGCGGCCGGCGAGGCTTCCAGCTCATAGGCCCGGCCCAGCGCACGGATATAGTCCATCGGGTGGAAGTAGCTGATGTACTGCAGCGCATCGGCCACCGATTCAATGACATCGTCTTGACGGATCACGGTCATGGTCGTCCTCACCTTCACAGTCGCGGCGGGGGGCCTCGCGGATGGCGCCCGCTCTCGCGGCCAAGCCTTTGCCGTGCGCGGGCCCGCGCGTCAAACCGCTTTTGTGCCGCGCTCTACCAAGGTCGGCCGGCGGTCTGCTGGCCGGGGCGCCACGGCCCCCGCATCTCGTGGGTTTCAGTGGTGGTCGTGGCCGACCCGGCCGATGTTGCGGCCGACCTGAACCAGCGGATTATAGTCCGCCGGCACCTCGACGAGGCCGACGCGCGCGGCATAGTCGGCGTAAGCCTGCTGCAGCCGCTGAAGCAGGTCGGGCATGCCGGCGGCGAGGTCGGTGGTCTCCGTCGGATCGTCAGCCAGGTTGAACAGCTGCCACTGGCGATCGCCCAGTGGCGGCACATTGCGGGTCAGCTTGTAGTCGCCCTGGAACACCGCCACCGAGCCCGCCAGCTCGTAGGCGATGACTTCGTCGGGACCATGTATGCGCCCCAACCGGCCATCGACCAGCGGCAGCAGCGATTGGCCATCGAGGTCGCCCACGGCCGGGAGGCCGGCGGCATCGAGCAGGGTGGGGGTGATGTCGGTAACGTAGCCGAAGGCGTCGGTGGTGCGGGCGGCCATGGCGGCGGTCGGCCGGATGATCAGCGGCACCCGCATGCCACCTTCGTAGGCTGAGCTCTTGAAGGCACGCAGCGGCGTGGAGGACGCCCGGGCCCAGCCCGATCCGTAGTTGGAATAGCTGCCGGGCTCTCCCAGCCGGTCGGTCGAGAGGTCGAAATTCTTGGCGTAATAGTCCTTGAACACGCGGTCGAGTTCGGCGGCGTCGGCGCCATTGTCGCTCATGAACAGGATCAGGGTGTTGTCGAGCTGGCTGGTGGTGCGCAGATAGTCGAGCAGTCGGCCGATATTGCTGTCCATCGAGTCCAGCATGGCCGCATAGACCGCCATCTGGCGCACCCGGCGCCGGCGCTCGTCGGCCGGCAGGTCGGCCCAGGCGGCGATGCTCGGGTCGGCAAGGAAATTGAGGCCGGCCGGCATCAGTCCCAGCATCACCAGCTTGTCGTACCGCATCTGCCGCACGGCCTCGTAGCCCGCCTCATAGGCCGGCAGATATTTCTCGATCAGCGCCGTGGGGGCCTGATGCGGGTAATGCACCGCCTGGAACGGCAGATAGGCGAAGAACGGCTTGCCGCTGGCGCGCTCGGCGTCGATGAACTCGATCAGCCGGCTGGTGTAATAGTCCGAGGAATAAAAGTCTGGCGGCAGGTCGATGCGCTTGCTGTCCTCGTACCAGTGCACCTCGCGGTTCTGCGGCAGATAGGGCTTGGCCTGGAAATTGTCCGCCCCGCTTTCCATCAGCGCCACCGACCGCTTGAAGCCGCGCGCCACCGGCAGGCTGGCCGGCCGCTGCCCCAGGTGCCACTTGCCGGCCATCAGGCAGGTGTACCCGGCGGCGGTCAGCCGGGTGGCGACGGTGGTCGCCCGGTCGTTGAGGTAGCCCTCGTAGCCCGGCCGGCCGAACTGGTTGTCGGCCATGATCTCCAGCATGTTGCCCAGGCCGACCCGGTGGTTGTCCTGGCCGGTGAGCAGCATCGCGCGGGTCGGCGAGCAGGTGGCGGCGGTGTGGAAGTTGGTGAAGCGCAGGCCCGCGGCGGCCAGGCTGTCGATGTGCGGGGTGGGGATCTCCGAGCCGTAGCAGCCGAGGTCGGCAAACCCCATGTCGTCAGCCAGGATGAGCAGCAGGTTCGGCCGGCGCTGCGGTCTGGCCGCCCAGCTGCTGTTGCCCGCCAGCGGTGCCGCCATCACGGCGCCCGCCATTCCCGTCACCACCGACCGGCGTGTGAACATGCGCATTCTCCCCCTGTGCCCCCAGCCTGCTTGTTGTCTGTGGCGGGGCGGCTGATTACCGCAGGTTGAACAGGTCGGCGGGGTAAATCAAGGTGGACGGGGTCGCACGGACCGGCGGCGAACCGCCGGCCGCGTGTGCCCCTTCCGCGCCTGAGCCTGGCCCGTCAGTCCAGCGCGGTCAGCACGTCGCGGATGGTCTGCATCAGCTGGTCGATGTGGTTGGGCTCTATGATCAGCGGTGGCGACAGCGCGATGATGTCGCCGGTGACGCGCACCATCACGCCGGCATCGAAGCAGGCGCGGAAGGCCTCATAGGCCCGCTCGCCCGGCGCGCCGGGGCGGGAGTCCAGCTCGATGGCGCCGATCAGACCGATGTTGCGGATGTCGATGACGTGACGGGTGCCTTTCAGCGCATGCAGGGCATCCTCCCACAGCGGCGCCGTCTGGGCCGCCCGCTCGAACAGCCCGTCCTCGGCGTAGGTGTCCAGCGTAGCGAGGCCGGCGGCGCAGGCCAGCGGGTGGCCGGAGTAGGTGTAGCCGTGGAACAGCTCGATCGGCGCGTCGGCCTGCTCCATGCAGGTGTCGTAGATGCGCTTGGAGACCGCGACCGCGCCCATTGGCACGGCGGCGTTGGTCAGCCCCTTGGCCATGGTGACGATGTCTGGCTGGACGCCGAAATAGTCGACGCCGAACGGCGTGCCGAGGCGGCCGAAGCCGGTGATGACCTCGTCGAAGATCAGCAGGATGTCGTATTTGTCGCAGATCGCCCGCAACCGCTCCAGATAGCCGCGCGGCGGAATCAGCACGCCGGTGGAGCCGGCCACCGGCTCGACGATGACCGCCGCGATGTTGGAGGCGTCATGCAGCTGCACGATCTTCTCCAGCGCGTCGGCCAGTTCCGCGCCATGGGCCGGCACGCCGCGCGACCACGCGTTGCGGGCGAGGTCGTGGGTGTGCGGCAGATGGTCGACGCCGGTCAGCAACCCGCCGAAGTACATGCGGTTCTTGGCGATGCCGCCCACCGAGATGCCGCCGAAGCCGACACCATGATAGCCGCGCTCGCGGCCGATCAGCCGGGTCTTGGTGCCTTTGCCGCGGGTCCGCTGGTAGGCCAGCGCGATCTTCAGCGCGGTATCCACCGACTCGGAGCCGGAGTTGGTGAAGAAGATGTGGTCGAGGTCGCCGGTGAACATGGCGGCCAGCCGGCCGGCCAGCTGGAAGGCCAGCGGGTGGCCGAGGTTGAAGCTGGTGGCATAGTCCATCACCGCCGCCTGGGCCTGGATCGCCTCGACGATCCGCCGCTGGCCGTGGCCGGCGTTGCAGCACCACAGCCCGGCGGTGCCGTCGAGTACCTGGCGGCCTTCCGGGGTGTAGTAGAACATGCCCTCGGCGCGAGCGACCATGCGCGGGTCCGCCTTGAAGCGGCGGTTCATGGTGAAGGGCATCCAGTAGGGTTCGAGGGCGTTGGGGCCGGACAGCGCGGTGTCCATGACTGACTCCTGATGATGTGGTGGGTACAGGCTGGGACATCCCCCCGGGGCTTGTCCAGTCCCCGCGTGGTGGCGGGGCTGCGAGCATGGTCCACGTTGACAAGACGGGGGGGAGTGTGCGTCACTGCCGCCATGGGGACATCTGACACAGCATTGGCCTGGCGCGCGGCGAATGGGCGACGTGCGCCGGCGTGGATCGTCGACGATTAGGGGGGTGCCGCTGGCGCGCATGCAGCGCCACCATGCCTTCTTCGCAGATTTGCGATCCACATTTGCCCGACAGGTGTCCTATGTATGCGCCACTCCCTGAAGCCGACTATCTTGCCATCCAGAGCTGGCTGACCGAGCGCGGCATCCAGGAAGTCGAATGCATGGTGCCGGACATGAACGGTGTCATCCGCGGCAAGGTGCTGCCGGCGCAGAAGTTTCTCAAGAGCATCAAGTCGGGCTCGCTGCGCATCGCCTCCTCGATCCTGGTGGTGACGGTGACGGGTGATTACCCCGAAGATACCAGCGTCGCGCCTTACAGCGATCCCGACGTGGTGCTGGTCCCGGATTGCCGGACTTTGCGGCTGATGCCGGGCTCCCGAATCCCGACCGCCATGGTCATCACCGACACCTACGACAACGACGGCGACCCGATCGGCATCTCGCCGCGCCAGGTGCTGAAGAAGGTGCTCAAGCTTTACGCCGACAAGGGCTGGAGGCCGATTGTCGCGCCCGAGCTGGAATTTTTCCTCACCAGTGTCAACACCGACCCGGACCTGCCGTTGCAGCCGCCGATCGGCCGCTCTGGGCGGGCCGAGACCGCTTCCGAGCCCTACGGCATGGAGGCGATCAACGAGTATGAGGATATCATCGAGCAGATCTACGACTATGCCGAGAAGGCCGGTCTCGACATTGACACGATGATCCACGAGGCCGGCGCGGCCCAGCTGGAGATCAACTTCAATCACGGCGACCCGCTGGAGCAGGCCGACCAGGCGCTGCTGTTCAAGCGGATCGTCCGCCAAGTGGCGTTGCAGCATAACGTTTATGCCACCTTCATGGCCAAGCCGATGGAAAACCAGCCCGGCTCGGCGATGCACATCCACCAGTCGGTGGTCAGCGTCGACAGCGGGCGCAATCTTTTCTCGACTCCCAACGGGCGGGATTCGGCGCTGTTCAAGAGCCATGTCGCCGGCTTGCAGCGGCTGCTGCCACAGGTGGCGCCGCTGTTCGCCCCCAACGTCAACAGCTTTCGACGGATGCGGCCGCAGTTCGACGCGCCGATCAACGTCCAATGGGGTGTCGACAACCGCAGCTGCGGCCTGCGGGTACCGATCTCAGATCCGCAGAACCGGCGGATCGAGAACCGGCTGCCGGGCGCCGATGCCAACCCCTACCTGTCCATCGCGGCCAGTCTGGTGTGCGGCTACATCGGCATGGTGGAACGGATGCAGCCACGCGCCCAGGTGGAAGGCAGCGCCTACCGCATGGCCCGCACCCTGCCGCGCAACCTTTATGAGGCGCTCGATCGCTTCAGTCACGCCAAGCTGGTGCGTAAATATCTGGGTGAAGATTTCTTCGAGGCGTTCTACGCCATCAAATATTCGGAATTGGATGCCTATCAGGCGGTCATCAGTTCCTGGGAACGCGAGCATTTGTTGTTGAAGGTATGAGTCCAAGTCCCGTCGCCATCATCACCCATCACGATTATCCGCTGTCCTATTACGCGGATACGGCCAACCCGCATGCCGTCAGACCGGCGCTGGAGGGCCAGAAGCAGGTGGACGTTTGCATCATCGGCGGCGGCTATACCGGCCTGTCGGCGGCGCTGCATTGTGCCGAGCGCGGCTTTTCAACAGCGCTGGTCGAGTCCAAGCGGATTGGCTGGGGGGCGTCCGGCCGTAATGGCGGCCAGGCCATCCCCGGCTGGCGCCACGGCGCGCGCGACATGGTCGACCAGTTCGGTGTCGAGCGTGCCAAGGCACTGTTCGGGCTGGCCATCGAGGCGCGCGATCACCTTTGGGATCGCATTGCCCGCCATGACATTCAGTGTGATGCCAAGCGGGGCCATTTTCTCGCCGCGGCCAAGAAAGCGGATCTCGACTGGCTGGCGGATGAGCAGGAATGCCTCGAATCCGTGATGGGCTATCGCTACACCAGTCTGCTCGACCGTGCGGGGGCTGCCGCGACAGTGGCCAGCGAGCGCTACCATGGCGGCCTGATCGACAAGAGCGGTGGCCATCTGCACCCGCTCAACCTGGCAATTGGGCTCGCCGACGCGGCGGAAGCCGCTGGCGCTGCCGTCCATGAGACGACCCGCATCCAGAAGTTCGAGCAGACGCGCGCGGGCATTGTCTGCGAGAGCAATCGGGGCCGGATCATCGCCAAATATGTGGTGGTCGCCTGCGACAGCTATGTCGAGGAACTTGACGCGGGGCTGGCCAAGCGCATCATGCCAGTCGCCAACTACAACATCGCCACCGAGCCGCTGGAAGAAGACCTGGCGCGGTCGCTGATCCCCGGTGACGTGGCGGTGTCCGACACCAGGTTCGTGGTCAATTATTTCCGGCTGTCACCTGACCGGCGGCTGCTGTTCGGGGGCGGCGAGAAGTACACGCCGACCCCGCCCGACAACACGGTGGATTTCGTGCGCCGGCACATGCTGAAGGTCTTCCCGCAACTGGCGGAGACCGAAGTCGACTATGCCTGGGGCGGGCCGGTTTCCATCACCACCAGCCGCTACCCCCACGTCGGCCGGCAGGGCAACATCTTCTTTGCCCACGGTTATTCAGGGCAGGGGGTGATCCTCGCCTCTTTCATGGGCAAGCTGATCGCCGAGGCGATGGCCGGCACCGCCGAGCGCTTCGATCTGGTGGCGAACCTGCCGACCAGGGCGTTTCCCGGTGGCCGGCTGCTGCGCTCGCCGCTCTATGTCGCGGCCATGCTGTGGTACGCGCTGCGGGATCGCCTGTGAGCCGTCTTGCCGGCATCGACCCCGCCCGCCTGGCGGCGGTGCTGGCGGACGAGCGGGACCGCTTTCTGCAGGATCATCCGAAAGCCGCCAGTCTGGCGACACAGTCGGCCGAGCACTGGCTGGGCGGCGTGCCGATGCACTGGATGAATGACTGGGCCTCGCCGGTGCCGCTCTATGCCCGCGATGCGGCAGGCGCGGTGATCCACGATGTCGACGGGCACCGCTACGACGACTTCTGCCTGGGCGATACGCCGTCGATGTACGGTCATGCCGTGCCGGCGATCACCGAGGCGCTGTCCGCCCAGCTGGCGCGCGGCAGCAGCTTCATGCTGCCCACCGAGGACGTGCCGGCGGTCGGTCGGCTGCTGGCGGCGCGCTTCGGCCTGCCGGTGTGGCAGATGGCGACCACCGCCAGCGATGCCAACCGGGCGGCGATCCGCTGGGCCCGGGCGCTGACCGGCCGCAGCCAGATTCTGGTGTTCGACGGCTGCTATCATGGCGCCGTCGATGACGCCTACGTGGTGCAGGGGCCGCAGGGCGCCCGGATGAAGCCGGGGCTGGTCGGCCAGGTCCATGACATGACGGCCACGACTCGGGTGGTCGCCTTTAACGACATCGCGGCGCTGGAGGCGGCTCTCGCCGATGGCGCGGTGGCCGCCGTGCTGGCCGAGCCGGCGATGACCAATTGCGGCATGATCCTGCCCGATGACGGCTTCCATGACGCGTTGCGTACCCTGACCCGGCGGTACGGCACCCTGCTCATCCTCGACGAGACCCACACCATTTCCACCGGCCCCGGCGGCTATACGGGCGCCTTCGGGCTGGCGCCCGACATGCTGACACTGGGCAAGCCGATCGCCGGCGGCATTCCCGCCGCAGTCTGGGGCATGACGGCGGACATCGCAGACCGCATCCGGGACTACCAGCGCACTGCCGAGACGGGCAGTTCGGGCATCGGCACCACCCTGTCCGGCAACGCGCTGGCGGTGGCCGGGATGCGCGCCATGCTGGAACAGGTGATGACGCCGGCGGCCTATGCCCATATGCGGGCGATGACCGTGCGGCTGGTCGACGCGCTGGAGGCGGTGATCACCCGCCACGGCCTGCCGTGGTCGACGGTCAATGTCGGCGCGCGGGTCGAGCTGGTGCTGGCCCGCCCGGCGCCGCGCGATGCCGCGGCCATGCGGGCAAGCCTGCACGGGCCGCTGCTCGACGTACTGCACCTGGGTTTGATCAATCGCGGCGTGCTCATCGCGCCGTTTCATATGATGATGCTGCTGTCGCCGGCGACTCTGCCGGCGCAGGTGGACCGGCTGGCGGCGGCCGTCGATGATATCGCCGCGCTCCTTCTTGCGAGTAACGACCATGACTGACACTGCCCTGATCGCCGACCCGGCCGAGTGCGAACGCTTCCTCGCCGACAACCCGCACATCCAGTTCATCGAGGTGTTCTTCACCAACATGTGCGGCGTGCCGCGGGGCAAGCGGCTGCGCCGTCACGAGATTCAGGCGGTCTATGATTATGGCCGCTTCCTGCCCGGCTCGATCTGCGTCGTCGACACCACCGGCCAGGACTGCGAGGAAACCGGCCTGGTGTGGGAGGATGGCGATGCCGACCGCCTGGCGAGGCCGGTACCCGGCACGCTGGTGCCGGCGCCCTGGCTGGGGGCCGATGTCGCTCAGGTCATGCTGTCGCTTTACGAGCTGGATGGCCGGCCCAATGACCTCGACCCGCGCCATGTGCTGCGTCGGGTGCTGGACCGCTTCGCCGCCGACGGGCTGACGCCGGTGGTGGCCTGCGAGCTGGAATATTATCTGGTCGACGCCGAGCGCACCGCCGACGGCGGCATCCAGCTGCCGCGCTCGCCGGTCAGTGGCGCCCGGCCGCACGGCCATCAGGTCTATGGCCTGCGCGAGCTGGAAGATGCCGCGGCCTTCCTGCGTGACCTTTACGCGGCCGCCGATGCCCAGGGCCTTCCGCTGGAAGGCGCGATTTCCGAATATGCGCCGGGCCAGCTGGAGCTGACGCTCAAGCACAAGCCGGACGCGCTGAGGGCCGCCGATGACGGCGTGATGTACAAGCGGGCCGCCAAGGGCGTCGCCAACCGCCATGGCTGTGAAGCCACCTTCATGGCCAAGCCGTTCGCCGACCACGCCGGCAGCGGTTTTCACATCCACGTCAGCGTCAACGACGCGCAGGGGCGCAACGTCATGGCCAGCGAGGACCCGGAAGGCTCGCCGGCGCTCAAGCAGGCGATCGCCGGCATGAAGGCGATGCTGGGCGAGGGGATGGCGATCTTCGCCCCCAACGCCAACAGTTTCCGGCGGTTCAAGGCCAATTCCTACGCGCCGGTGGCGCCGACCTGGGGGGTGAACAACCGCACCGTCTCGCTGCGGGTGCCGGCCGGCCCGCCCAGCACCCGCCACATCGAACATCGAGTCGCGGGTGCCGACGCCAACCCCTATCTGGCGCTTGCCTGCGTGCTGGCGGCGGTTCACCATGGCATCAGCAACCGTCTCGATCCCGGTCCGGCGGTGGTTGGCAATGGCTACGCCGTCGCCGAGACGTCGGGTGAGCGGCTGCCCAACAACTGGTTCGCGGCAGTTGACCTGTTCGAGCAATCGGCGCTGATGAAGGAGTATCTCGGCGAACGCTTCGTTCACATGTACAGTTGCGTCAAGCGCACTGAACAGGCCCGATTCTTCGAGGTGGTGACCGCGCTGGACTACGACTGGTATCTGCGCAACGCCTGAGGGCGTTGACGAGGGCGGCACAACGCCCCTGCGTCATTGGTCGAAACTGGGGAGGATTGGCACGCATTTCCTCAAATGCCCGGTTGACAACAGGGCGGGGAAGTCGGGCAGACTGTCGGCTAGGGCAAGCCGGTATCCGGCCAGAGAAAAGGGGTTACGCATGACCAGCTGGGATTTCTTCCGGAGCATGAATCGCCGTTCGCTGCTGTCGTCGATGGGCGTCGCGGCGGTCGGCCTGACCTTCACCGGCGCGCTTTCCGGTTGCGGCAAGAAGGAGGAGGGCGCCCCCGGCGCCGGTACCGGCGAGGAGGCGAAGCTCAACTTCTACAACTGGGACACCTATATCGGCGAGACGACGCTGGAGGACTTCAAGGCCGGCAGCGGCATCGACGTCAACATGAGCCTGTTCGCCACCAATGACGAACTGTTCGCCAAGCTGAAGGCCGGTAACCCTGGCTTCGACGTCATCGTGCCGTCCAACGAATTCGTCACCCGCATGGCCGAAGCGGACATGCTGATGGCGCTTGACCATGCGCAGATTCCCAACATCAAGAACGTCGATCCGGCGTTCATGGACCCGGATTTCGACAAGGGGCGCAAGTTCAGCATGCCCTACACCTGGCTGGTGCTGGGCATCGGCTACCGCAAGTCGGCGATGAAGGGCGGGGTGCCCGACAGCTGGAAGTGGCTGTTCGACTCCGACGCCTACAAGGGCAAGATCGCGCTCCTGTCGGAGTCGGCCGACCTGTTCCGGCTCGGCTTCAAGTATCTCGGCCATTCCCTCAATGGCGCGACGCCGGAGCTGATGAAGCAGGTGGAGGCCATGCTCATCAAGCAGAAGCCGTTTGTGAAGGCGTTCCACGAGGATAACGGCCAGGACATGCTGCTGTCCAAGGAAGTCGATATCGTGCTCGAATACAACGGCGACATCGCCCAGATCAAAACCGAGGACGACGATGTCGACTTCGTGGTGCCCAAGGAAGGCAGCCTGCTGAACTCCGACTGCCTGTGCATTCCCAAGGGAGCGCCGCATCCCAAGAACGCACACGCCTTCATCAACTATCTGCTGGATGCCGAAGCCGGCAAGAAGATCACCGAAACCATCTTGTACCCGACCCCCAATGCCGCCGCCAAGGCGCTGATGGGCGACGACTACAAGAACAACCCGATCATCTTCCCGCCTGAAGAGGTGATGGCCAAGTGCGAATACGGCATTTTCGAGGGCGCGGAAAAGGCGCAGGCCTATGAGGAGGCGATGACCCGCGTCCGCGCGGCGTGAAATAGCGGCGGTCAGGACCAGGGCGAGGGGCAGGGCCATGGAACAGAGCTGGAACCGGGCAAAGCAGGCTTTCGCGGCAATCGCGATCCCGCCGATGGCCTGGTTGGTGCTGTTCTTCCTTGCTCCCCTCGCACTGGTCTGGCTGTTCAGCTTCGGCCAGAACGACGGGCTGAAGGACATCGCCATCACCGGCACCTTCGCCAATTACGCCCGCGCGCTGGAGCCGCTGTACCTGCAGATTTTCGGCAAGTCGCTGTGGGTGGCGGCGCTCACCACGCTGTTCTGCCTGGTGCTGGGGTTCCCGGTGGCGCTGGCCATCACCTTCGCGCCGGAGAAATGGCGCGGCTGGCTGCTGCTGCTGATCATGCTGCCGTTCTGGACCAACCTGCTGGTGCGCACCTACGCCCTGATCGCGGTGTTGCGGACCAATGGCTATGTCAACGCCACCGTCGAGTGGTTCTGGCAGCTCGGCGGGCTCGATCAGCTCCTTGGCCCCTATCAGCCGATGGAGCTGCTCTACAATAATTTCGCCGTCATTTTCGGGCTGATCTATGTCCACCTGCCGTTCATGGTACTGCCGCTCTATGCCGCGCTCGACCGGCTGGACCGCTCGCTGATCGAGGCCAGTCTCGATCTTGGCGCCGGTCATCTCCAAACCATCCTCAAGGTGGTGGTGCCGCTGGCGATGCCGGGCATTGTCTCGGGCATCATCATCACCTTCATTCCGGCGCTTGGCGCCTATCTGACGCCCGACCTGCTGGGCGGGCCGGACAGCCAGATGATCGCCAACGTCATCGAACGCCAGTTCAAGCGCGCGAACGACTGGCCGTTCGGCGCCGCGCTGTCGTTTCTGCTGATGTATCTTACCTTCATCGCCATCGCCATTCAGGCGGTTGTCGCCCGGCACCGACGGGAGAATGCACGCTCATGAGCACGGCCGTTTCCGCCAAGCCCGCCAGGACACCGCCCGCGCCGCTGGAGTATCTGCGTCGCTGGCCGCTGCGCCTGTGGCTGCTGACGGTGTTCGTGTTTCTCTATGCGCCGCTGATCACGCTGATGGTGTTCAGCTTCAACGACAGCCGGCGCAACATCGTCTGGCAGGGATTCACCTTTAAATATTACGAAAAGGCACTGAACAACGACACGCTGCTCATCGCTTTCGCCAATTCCCTGACCATTGCCTTCATCGCGACACTGGTCAGCGTCGTCCTCGGCGCGCTGGCGGCGGTGATGCTGTGGCGCTTCCGGTTTCCGGGCAAGACGGCGGTGGAAGGCGCCATGGCGTTGCCGATCGTGGTGCCGGAAATCTGCATGGGCGTGGCGCTGCTGGCTTTCTTCGCCTGGTTCGGCAACAGCGTGTTCGGCACCCTCAACTGGTCGGGCGGCTGGATCTGGCCTTTCAACCTGACCCCGATCATCATTGCCCACGTCAGCTTCTGCTTCCCGTTCGTGGCGACGGTGGTGCGGGCGCGGCTGGCGTCGTTCAACCGCGAACTGGAGGAGGCAGCCAAGGATCTGGGCGCCGGCGAATGGCAGACCTTCCGCGACGTGCTGCTGCCGCACATGAAGCCGGGCCTGGTGTCCGGCGCGCTGCTGGCGTTCACGCTCAGCCTCGACGATTTCGTCATCACCTTCTTCACGTCCGGCCCCGACACCATCACCTTCCCGGTGAAGGTCTATTCGATGGTGCGCTTCTCGGTGACGCCCGAGGTCAATGCCGCCTCGACGCTGCTGATCGTGCTCACCATCCTGCTCACCTTCCTGGCCCTGCGTCTGCAAAGCCGCATGGGCGCCAAAACCATGGACCTCGCATGACCGAGACCACGCCCGCGACCGAGCCTCGCACCATCATCAGCTTCCGCAACGTCTCCAAGCGGTTTGGCCGGGTGACCGCGGTCGATGACGTCAACCTGGACATCCGGGAGGGTGAGTTCTTCGCGCTGCTGGGGCCGTCGGGCTGCGGCAAGACCACCTTGCTGCGGATGCTGGCGGGCTTCGAGGTGCCGACCGAAGGGCAGATCCTGATCGATGGCCACGATATGAGCCATGTGCCGCCCAACAAGCGGCCGATTAACATGGTGTTCCAGTCCTATGCCGTGTTTCCGCACATGACGGTCGCCGACAATGTGGGGTACGGCCTCAGGATCGACGGCGTACCCGCCGCCGAACGACGCGCCCGCGTCGAGGAGGCGCTGGCACTGGTCAAGCTGGAGGGCTTTGGCGAGCGGATGCCGGACCAGCTCTCCGGCGGCCAGCGGCAGCGGGTGGCGCTGGCCCGCGCGCTGGTCAAACGGCCGAAGGTGCTGCTGCTTGACGAGCCCTTGTCGGCGCTGGACGCCAAACTGCGCGAGGCGATGCGTTTCGAGCTGGCGCAATTGCAGGAGAAGGTGGGCATCACCTTCATCATGGTCACCCACGACCAGGACGAGGCGCTGGCGATGGCTTGCCGCTGCGCGGTGATGAACCGGGGCATGTTGCAGCAGGTGGCGACGCCGTCGGACCTTTACGAGTTCCCCAACTCCCGCTTCGTCGCCGGCTTCATCGGCTCGGTGAACATGTTCGAGGGGCGGCTGAGTGTCGACGAACCAGGCCACGCGGTGGTGACGGTGCCGGAGGTCAATTGCCCGATCTACCTCGATCACGGTGTCACCGGCGCGCTCGATTCCCAGGTGTGGGTAGCGATCCGGCCGGAAAAGATCGAGCTGGCCAAGCGCAACGGCGGACCAATGCCGAAGATGGAAGACGCGCCGGAAGGCGCCAACGTGACGCCAGGTGTGATCACCCATATCTCCTATCTCGGCAGTGAATCCGTCTATGAAGTGCGGCTGGAGAGTGGTCGCACGGTGCGTGTGATCCGGCCCAACCTCACCCGCTGGGACCAGGAGGACTTCGGCTGGGACGAGCCGGTGTGGCTGGCGTGGCATGCCTGCTCGCCGGCCGTACTGCTGTCCTGATCGCCGGCAAGTCGATCGTCTATGGCCTGAACACCGAGCACTGACTATCATCCCGCCCATGACCGCCCGTCCTGTCCTTGGCATCATCTGCTGCACCCGCGACGTCGGCGGCGTGCCCGCCCAGACCGTGCTCGATCGCTATGTGCGGGCGGCCCTTCGTTTCTCCGACGCCGCCGGTCTGCTGGTGCCTGCTTTGCCGGAGCTGATGCGCGCCGACGAGGTGGCGCCCCGGCTCGATGGCCTGCTGCTCACAGGCAGTCCCTCCAACGTTAGTCCCGCCCACTATGACCCGATGATCGAGGACGCCGACGGGCCGTTCGATCCCGGCCGCGATCGCATGGTGTTTGATCTGGTCGAGGCGATGACCCGGGCCGGCAAGCCGGTGTTCGGCATCTGTCGCGGTTTTCAGGAACTCAATGTCGCGTTCGGCGGCACCTTGCGGCGCGATATGTCGGCCCATCCCGACCTGCTGGCCCACCACGCGCCGGCGGATGTCGGCTATGACGCCATGTTCGCCCATGGTCACGACGTGACGTTGCGGGAGGGCGGGGCGCTCGCCCAAGCTCTGGGGCGAACTCAGGCAACGGTCAACAGCGTGCATTTCCAGGGTGTCGACCGGCTGGGTGATGGCCTGACCGTCGAGGCGCGGGCGCCCGACGGCGTGGTCGAGGCATTTTCCGGTACCCGGCACGGCGCCCCGGTGCTGGCGGTGCAGTGGCACCCGGAGTGGGATACCGATCAACACCCCGACTCCCAGGCCTTCTTTGGTCTGATGGGCAGGGTGTTGCGCGGCGGCCCGCTTGGCGTATGATGCGGCCATGATCTGGCGCATGAAGCCCTTTTCACGATGAGCGCCCGGCTCGGCTGAGCCGGGCTCCGCGGTGCGTTCTGGCCTGTTCGCGCCGCGCTCCCATGCCGCCTCAATGCCCTTTCGCGTCCTGCGGGGCGCTCCGTATCCGTCAGGAGTCTTTTCATGACCCGTCTTCGCAATTACGACGCCGCCGAACTGCGCCGGCTGGACCTTGAACATCATCTACCGGCCCAGGCCGACTACAAGCTGCTCCAGGAACTGGGTGGCAGCCGCATCATCACCCGCGCGGAAGGCTCGACCATCCATGACGCCGACGGTAACGCCTACCTCGACGGCATGGCCGGCCTGTGGTGCGTCAACGTCGGCTATGGCCGTGACGAACTGGCCAAGGCAGCCTACGACCAGATGCTGGAGCTGCCCTACTACAACACCTTCTTCAAGACCGCGACGCCGCCGGCCGTCCTGCTGGCGGCCAAGATCGCTGAAAAGCTGGGCGGCAACCTGTCCCATGTCTTTTTCAATTCATCGGGCTCGGAAGCCAACGACACGGTGTTCCGCATGGTCCGCCATTACTGGGCGCTGAAGGGCGAGCCGAAGCGGCAGATCTTCATCAGCCGCTGGAACGCCTATCACGGCTCCACCGTCGCCGGCGTCAGTCTCGGCGGCATGAAGGCGATGCACGCCCAGGGCGGCCTGCCGATCCCCGGTGTCGAGCATGTGATGCAGCCCTACCTGTTCGTCGAGGCCTTCGGCGAGGACCCCGAGAAATTCGCCGAGCGGGCGGCGGCCGCCATCGAGGAGCGCATTCTGGCGGTGGGGCCGGAGAATGTGGCGGCCTTCATCGGTGAACCGGTGCAGGGTGCTGGCGGCGTCATCATCCCGCCGCCGGGCTACTGGCCGCGGGTGGAAGCCATCTGCCGCAAGTACGGCATCCTGCTGGTCATCGACGAGGTGATCTGCGGCTTCGGCCGGCTTGGCCGCTGGTTCGGCCATCAGCATTTCGGCGTCAAGCCGGACCTGGTGCCAATGGCCAAGGGCCTGTCGTCGGGTTACCTGCCGATCTCGGCGGTGGGCGTCGCCGACCATATCGTCGCCCTGCTGAAGGAAAAGGGCGGCGATTTCGTGCATGGCTACACCTATTCCGGCCATCCGGCGGCGGCGGCAGTCGCACTGAAGAACATCGAGATCATGGAACGCGAGCATCTGGTGGAGCGGGTCGCCGAGGATGTTGGCCCCTATCTCGCCAAGGCGCTGGCGCGGCTGGCCGACCATCCGCTGGTCGGCGAGGTGCGCTCGCTGGGGCTGATCGGCGCGGTCGAGATCGTCGCCGAGAAGGGCACCAACAAGCGCTTCGGCGGCGCGGAAGGCACGGCCGGCCCGATGGTGCGTGACCTGTGCATCGCCAACGGCCTGATGGTGCGCGGCATCCGCGACACCATTGTCATGTGCCCGCCGCTGATCATCACCCACGCCGAGATCGACCGGCTGGTCGACATCATTGGCAAGTCGCTCGATCAGGCCACGCCCAAGCTGCGCGCGCTCTGACATCCACCGGTGCACCGCCCGCCGTCGGCGCAGCGACGGCGGTGTCGGTGTGGCAACGGCAGCGGGACAACTGAACTCTGCCCGGCAGTCAAGCCTCAGGCGTGCGGCCGGCCAATCGAGACGTAGGTAAACCCGGCTTCAGCCATGTCTTCCGGGCGGTATATGTTGCGCAGGTCGACGAACACTGGTGCTGCCAGCAGTCGCTTGACGTGCGTGAGGTCGAGCGCCCGGAACTCGTTCCACTCGGTGATGATGACCAGTGCGGCGGCGCCCTTCATGGCCTCATAGGGATCCTGCGCGAAGTCAACGTCAGGCAGCAGCGGCCGGGCGTGGTCCATGCCGATTGGGTCGTAGGCGCGCACGCTGGCGCCGGCGGCCTGCAGGGCGGGGATGATGTCAAGCGACGGGGCGTCACGCATGTCGTCGGTGTTCGGCTTGAAGGTGAGCCCGAGCACGGCGATCGCCTTGCCGGCCACCGAACCGCCGCAGGCCTCGATGACCCGCTGGGCCATCTGCTTCTTGCGGGCGGCGTTGATCGCGACCGTGGCCTCGATCAGCTTGAGCGGGCTGCCGGCGTCCTCCGAGGTCTTGAGCAGCGCCAGCGTGTCCTTGGGAAAGCAGCTGCCGCCATAGCCGGGGCCGGGGTGGAGGAACTTGTCGCCGATGCGCTTGTCGAGGCCGATGCCGCGGGCGACGTCCTGCACATTGGCGCCGACCTTGTCGCACAGGTCGGCGACTTCGTTGATGAAGCTGATCTTCATCGCCAGGAAGCCGTTGGCGGCATACTTGATCAGCTCCGCCGATTCACTTGAGGTGAACAGGATCGGCGTGTCACGCAGGAACAGCGGTCGATAGACCTCGCGCATCACCTTGCGGGCGTTATCGCCGACGGCGCCGACCACCACCCGGTCGGGGTGGGTGAAATCCTGGATCGCCGAGCCTTCGCGCAGGAACTCGGGGTTGCTGGCGACCTCCAGCCGTTTGCCGGGCGCCACTTCGGCGATCAGCGCGCGCAGCTGGGCCGCTGTGCCCACCGGCACGGTCGACTTGGTGACAATAACGCAACCATCGGGCGCGGCGGCAGCGACCTCACGGGCGGCGGCGTAAACATAGGTGAGATCGGCATGGCCATCGCCACGCCGCGATGGCGTGCCGACGGCGATGAACACGGCCTCGGCGGTGCTCACCGCCTCGGCGAGCGCCGTGGTAAAGGCCAGGCGGCCAGCCCGGATGTTGCGGGCCAGCATGTCGTCAAGACCGGGTTCATATATCGTCGAGGCGCCGGTCTTGAGCTTGGCGACGATCTCGGGATTGGCGTCGACGCAGGTGACGCTGTGGCCAAACTCGGCAAGGCAGGTGCCCGAAACCAGGCCAACATAGCCGGTGCCAACGACTGCAATGCGCATGATCTGTGCCTCGGTAAGTGACTGATGCCGAGGCTGTGTTCCAGCAATGTGACCTCAGTGTGACTGTTTGCTGATTGTTGAAGTTCCTGTGAAATATCAGCGCCTCAGGCTTACCAGCAGGTCCCGGACCCTGGATTCCAGCACATCCACGCCGTCCTTTACACCAGCGACATTGCCGACCATGTTCTCGGCTTGGCAACCTGAGCGCCGGGTATCGCCGGCCACCTTGCTCATACCGTCCGCGGCCCGCTGCGCGGTTTGCGCGGCTTTCTGGATGTTGCGGCTGATCTCGACACCGGCGTGGTTCTGCTCCTCGACCGCCGCGGCGACCGTCGATGTCACCGTGTTGTTGCGCTCGATGGTATCGGCAATGGCGGCGACGGCCTGTGCAGCCCGCTCGGCGATCGACTGGATCGAGCCCACCTGCTCATGCACGCTCTTGGTCGCCTGGGCGGTCTGGGTCGCCAGCGTCTTGACCTCGGAGGCGACGACGGCGAAGCCGCGACCGGCCTCGCCGGCGCGTGCCGCCTCGATGGTGGCGTTGAGCGCCAGCAGATTGGTCTGGCTGGCGATCTGGGAGATCAACTGAACGACTTCGCCAATCTGGCTGGCGGCCTGGCCCAGCTGCGCGACAGTGTGCGTGATCGCGTCGATCTCCGCCGACACCTTCCCGGAGACGCCGCGCGCCTCGTGAACCTGGCGGGCGATTTCGTGAACCGATGCCGTCATTTCCTCGATGGCGACCGCACAGCCCTGAACATAGGAGGAGGCCTCGGTCACGGCGTCGACCATCGACAACGAGGCACTGGAGGCTTCGGCGAGATCGCCTGCCATGGCATGGGCGGATTGCCGCATGGTCTCCCCCTGCGCGCTGACCAGAGACACTGCCCCCTGCACCTCCTGCTCGATCCGGTCGGCGACGGCCTGAAGTTCACGATCGAGTTTGGCCTGACCGGCCTCGATGTACACCGACACCGCCAGCTCCATGTCCAGCAGCGTTGCCTTCTGCACGGCCTTGAGTGTCGCCAGCACGTCGGGCTGGTGCGCCAGCGCTTCACCAGCGATGATGTCGGTCAGGCCATCCAGGGCCCGGGCGTAGGCGCCAATGTACCATTTCGGCTCCAGGCCGATGCGTTCGTGCGCGTTCCCGATAGCGGTTGCACGGTTGTGATACTCGTCGTCGAAACGACCTTCCAGCAAGGTCAGCCAGTGGGCGTGCTGGGCTTTCTGCAGTCCATCAACCCGCCCGTGCAGCATCGGCGCCAGGGCGGGTTCCGCCAGCATGTGCACATAAAGGGACTGGAGGAGCGGGGCGATACGGTTGTCGATGCGCTCGCGGGCCGCGCGCAGCAGCTGACAGTCCGATTCACTTATGCCAAAAAAACGCACCCGATCAACGATGCCCCGGTTGGTCGACATAATGGCAAGACTCCTTGCGATGGTCCCCCAACCGTGCGCCATAGTGTACGACAACGATTAACAAGCCTCTAAGGTGCTGGAGTTTTGGCGCAAACAGGAGTGTGGCATGGCCGCTCACGGGCGAACGTTCGAGTGCACCGAAATGGGGCAGGGCAGTACCGCCGTCGAAGTGCTGGAGCTGTTTTCTGATACCGCGAGGGCGTCGGATCGCCAGGTTCGCCGAATGATCGCGGAAGTCCCGGTGTCGCTGACCTACAACGGCGTCGCTCATGTGGTGATGATGGCAACCCCGCTGGATGTCGAGGATTTTGCCGTCGGATTCACGCTGACGGATGGCCTGGCGGATACGTTCGACGACATCGCGGACGTCGAGGTGCGCGAGGTGTCCCCCGGATTGCTGGTGCGGATCGACCTGCCGGCCCGGCTGGCGGGACGTTTGAACGAGCGGCGGCGTGGCATGGTGGGCCAGACCGGTTGCGGCCTTTGCGGCGTGATCGAGCTTGAGCAGGCAGTGCCTGCGGCGCGCAAGGTCCCGTCACCGGGTCCGGTGATGCCGGACGTGATTTTCCGGGCGCTGACGGCACTGCGCGACCGCCAGTCGCTCAATCAGGCCACGGGCGCCGCCCATGCCGCCACCTTTGTTGGCTGGCAAGGCGATCTGCGCCTGGTGCGCGAGGATGTTGGTCGCCACAACGCCTTCGACAAACTGATCGGCGCGCTCGCCAGCGCCCGCATTGACCGCGCATCCGGCTTTGCATTGCTGACCGCCCGTTGCAGTTATGAACTGGTTGCCAAGGCCATGATGGCCGGCATTCCGATGCTCGTAACCCTGTCGGCGCCAACCGACCTCGCGGTGCGGCTGGCGCGAGACGCCGGCTTGACCCTGCTGTGTCTGGCCCGGGAGGACTCGGTGATCGTCTGCCATGATCCGGCAGGCCTGTTCGCTCGGCAGACCGGTGGCGGACGGCAGGACTGAACACCACAAGCGCCCCGACAGCCGCCGACAACTGAGCATGGCCCGACATCGGGCGGCATGTGGTCGCACAATAGCGCCCGGCATGGCACCCAGGCGTGCCCAGGCCTGTGATCAGGCTGCGCCGTGCCGGAACTCTATTTCGGACCTGCCCGGTCACATCTGGTTCATAAAAATCAGTTGCAACAAGACACACCCTATGCCAATGCGACGCGGCGAATAGTATTGCGAATAATTCGCATTTCACCGTGCGTAGAGGAGGTCAGAGTGGCGGCAGTGTTGGGGCGGTTGTCCGGCGGCTGGGGTGTACTGGTGCTTGGCGTGCTGATCCCCGCGGGCGCCATGGCGAGTCCGGTGGGGCAGAATGTGCACGCCAGCCTGTCGGTAGGCGGCATGTTCATGCAGGCCGACTGGGTGGTGAAGCTGGTCATGATCGGCCTTCTGCTGGCCTCGGTGGCCACCTGGACGGTCTTCATCGCCAAGGCCATGGAACTGCGCAAGGCGACGGCCATTCAGCGCGCGGCGCATGACAGCGTGGTCACGCTGCGATCGCTCGCGCAGGCCAGCGGCATTCCGGCACTGGCCGGCTCGCCGCTGATCCGCGAGGCGCTCACGGAGCTGGAGCTTTCCGCCGACGCGCTGTCCGATGCCGAGGGCGTGAAAGAGCGGGTGGTATCCCGCTTCGAGCGCTACGAGGCGGCCAGCGCCCGCCTGATGACCCGCGGCATCAATATCCTCGCCACCATCGGTGCCACCGCGCCTTTCGTCGGCCTGTTCGGGACCGTGTGGGGCATCATGAACAGCTTCATCGGCATTGCCGAGAAGCAGACCACCAACCTTGCCGTGGTGGCGCCGGGCATCGCGGAAGCCCTGCTGGCGACGGCGCTGGGGCTAGTGGCCGCCATTCCGGCGGTGGTCATCTACAACCATTTCAGCCGTCGCATCGCGGCGCACCGCGCCCTGGTCTCCGACACGGCGGCCGCCATCCTCAGGCTTGTCTCGCGCGACCTCAGTCGCGGAACCGTGGTCATCGGGCAGGGGTAAGGTCATGGCGATCCGCCTATCCGATTCCAGCGACGACCTGCCGGTCAATCACGACATCAACGTCACGCCGTTCATCGACGTCATGCTGGTGCTGCTGATCATCTTCATGGTGGCGGCGCCGCTGGCGACGGTCGATGTCAAGGTTGACCTGCCGGTGTCCACCGCGAAGCCGGCGCCCCGGCCGGCGACACCGGTGTTCCTGTCCATCCAGGCCGATGGCCGGATGCTGCTCAACGAGCGCCCGGTCTCCCGCGCCGAACTCGGCGCCGCCGTTGCGGCGGCGACCAACGCCGATCGCGAGCAGCGCATTTTCCTGCGGGCCGACAAGAGCATCACCTACGACACCATCATGGGCGCGATGAACGCGCTGCGGTCGGCGGGCTATCTCCATGTCGCGCTGGTGGGCGCGGAGGCTGGGGCGCCCCGATGAGCCTGCTGGCGCTCACCCGGGATGAACAGCAGCAGTGGACCCTGGCCGGTTCGGTGGCACTGCTGGTGCATGTGAGCGTCGTGGCGCTGATGCTGGCATGGGTTCGGCCCGCCGAACCTCCTGTCCCGGAACCGGTGGTGCTGGTCGACCTGCCACCCGAGGCGGCACCGGAAACGGCGGTGGCATCGCCCCAGCCTGTCACGCCGCCGCGGCCGGAATACAAGGCGCCACAGCCCGTGGCGCCGCCGGTGAAGATCGCGCCGGTGCGTGCGCCTTTGCCCGTCGATCCGGTGACGCTGCCACCGCCGGCGCCATCCGAGCCGCAACCCCCGCCGCCCGCCGCGGAAACTTCCCCCGCTGTGGCGACCTCGGCACCCGTCAGCCCGGCGGCGGCCTCGAACACGGAACCCAACGCGGGTTCCGGCGCGGTGCCCGGCAATGACCCGCGTGCCCGCAAGCGGGAGGCGGATTATTTCGCCCTCATCAGCGCGCACCTCAATCGCCGCAAAACCTACCCGGTCGAGGCGCGTCAGGCCCGCCAGCAGGGCGTCGTGGTGGTGCGCTTCACCGTGGACCGCAATGGCGGCGTCTCCAACGTTTCCATCAAACGCAGCAGCGGACACGAGCTTCTTGATCAGGCGACCCTCGCCCTGCTCGCCAAGGTCGCGCCACTGCCATCGATGCCCGCATCCATGCAGCGCGACAGCGTCACGCTCTCGCTGCCGATCGATTATTCGCTGAAAACCAACTAAGGAAAGGAAATCGCCATGAATGGGGTCAAGCCAGGGGTCCGACGGCCGGCAAGTCTGCGCCAGGGTACGGCAGCGGTGGCGATCGGTGTTTCTGCCGCGTTTTTCGCGCCGTCGCTGGCGGCGCAGGAAGCCGACCAGGGCGAGATCGCGCTCGATACGCTGAAGATCGAGGATCGCACCGCCGATGTGAACCCCTATGCGACGCCCGGCGCACCCTACAAGGCCGCGCGCTCCGGCGACGCCCGTCGCGTGAAGCCGCTCGCTGAAACGCCGGCGACGATCACCGTGGTGACGGAAACCCAGATCGAGGAGTCAGGTCGCAACAACTTCCGCGAAATCCTCGATGCTCAGCCGGGTATCACCGTCGGCACGGGCGAGGGCGGCAACCAGTTCGGCGATCGCTACATCATTCGCGGCCAGGAGGCCCGCAGCGCCGTCTATGTCGACGGTCTGCTCGACCCCGGCCTGCAGGCCCGGGAAAGCTTCGCGGTCGATCAGATCGAAGTCACCAAGGGACCCAGTGCCACCTTTGCCGGCCGCGGCGCCTCCGGTGGGGCGGTGAACGCCATCTCCAAGCAGGCGACCACCGACTACAACTTCCACAACGTTGATCTCACCGCCGGCACCGAAAGCCATGTGCGGGCGACGATCGACAGCAATCTGCGCCTGTCCGACAATCTCGCGCTGCGGGCCAACCTGCTGTACACCAACGAGGATGTCCCCGATCGCGACCCTGCGCGGCGCAAGCGCTTCGGCGCGGCGCTGGCCATCAAGGCCGACGTGTCGGAGAAAGTCAGCGTTCTGGCCGACTACTATCACGTGACGGTGCGCGATCGGGCCGACCTCGGCCAGGCGATCGCCAATCTCGACAACGGCGGCAAACCCTTCAGCGACATTCCGCCTTACGCCCAGCGGGAGGATTTCCAGAACGCCAAGGTCAATATCCTGACCGGGCGCATCCGGATCGAAGCCTGGGAGGGCTTCAGGATCGAAAATGCAGCGCGCTACGGCCGTACCACCGGCAACTACATCGCGTCGCAGGTCTCCCGCTTCACGCGCGGCGCCAACGATCCGACCGCGCCGGGCGCGGTGGATTACCGCATCAGCAACACCCGTACCGGCTGGCAGGACATCGATTATTTCGCTGATCGGCTGAACCTGGTGGGCGAGTTCATGACCGGCGGCGTCAAGCACAATCTGGTCGCCGGCGTCGAGTACTCCACCTACAACGTCGACGGTCGCAGTGGGACCGCCGGGGGCGGCTACTCGTTCACATCGTCGGGCGGCTTCAACTGCATCAACGGTTCCGGCACCGCCCTCAACGCCTGGTGCGTGACCGACGGCGCCGGCAACCTGCTGGATAACTACACCAACCTGGTGCAGCGTACCGGCATCACCCGCAACACCCAGCCATCGTTGCGCTGGCAGGTCGACACCCTTGCGGGCTACCTGATGGACAGCATCGACATCACCAACTGGCTCACCATCGCCGGCGGTCTGCGTTTCGATGCCTATGACTACCGCCTGCGCAGCTACAACACCACCACCGGTGTGCTGACGCAGGACTACAACAGCAGCGACACCATCTGGAGCTACAACGCCAGCATCGCGCTCAAACCGAACGAGGAAGGCATCGTTTATTTTGCCTGGGCCACCGGCGCCGATGTCAATGGCGGCGAGTCCGACGTCGGCACCAACTGCGGCTACGGCGGCCTGTGCACGGTGACCGACCCGGACACCGGCTCTGTCGTCTACCAGGGCGAGCCGGAACGGTCGGACAATCTTGAGCTTGGCACCAAGTGGGAGCTGTTCGACGACAGGCTGCTGCTGACCGCGGCACTGTTCCAGACGGTCAAGAAGAACATCTTCGAGGGCGGCTCCAACAGCTATGTCGCCACGGGCTCGCTGAACTCGGGCAAGCTGCGTGTGCGCGGCGTCGAACTGGGTCTGGCCGGCAACATTACCGATCAGCTCAGCGGCCAGGTCAGCGTATCGCTGATGAAGTCGAAGGTGCTGAAGTCTATCGACAACAACTTCAACGCCCAGCAGATCGCGGCCGGGCTGACCAACGTCGGCAAGCGCATCTCCAACTTCGCCAACAACTCGGTCGACGCCCAGCTGCGTTACCAGATCACCGAGCGGCTGGCGATCGGCGGCACCGCCACCTACCAGTCGGCGATGTACGCCGGCCAGCCGGACTCGGCGGCGACCCTCAACACCGCCGATCTTGACTCCAGTCCGACGGTGCTGGTGCCGGGACCGAATTTCGGCAAACCCAACATCCGCATTCCCGACTACACGACCTTCGGCGCCTTCGTCAGCTTCAAGGTCAACGAGAACTTGAGTCTGCGGCTGAACGGTCTCAATCTGACCGACAAGCGCTACTACACAGCGGCTTACCGCTCGGGTGGTTTCGCCTATCTCGGCGACGGGCGGACGGTGCGCCTGACCCTGTCGGGCAAGTTCTGATCGGAGCGGGCGGGCATGATCAACAGCGGCAAGGCCAAGCTGGATTCACTTCCGGCCGATCTGCTGACGCTGGAGGATTATGCCCGCCTCGCGCAGAGCTATGTCGATCCTCCCGTCTGGGCCTGGCTGCAGGGCGGTAGTGGATCATTGCAGGCGCTGGAGGCGAACCGGAACGCGCTCCAGCGTCTTGCCGTTTACAATCGGCTGCTCGTGGAGTGCCGGCACGGCACCACGGCAATCCGGCTGCTAGGGCAGGATGTCGCCCATCCTGTCCTGCTCGCGCCCATCGGTTTTCAGCGGCTTGTTCACCCCGAGGGTGAAGTCGCGTGCGCGCGCGGCGCGCTCGATACCGCGCTGGTGGTCAGCACGCTGGCCTCCTGTCCGCTTGAGGACATTGCCGGCGCCGCAGCCGGCCCCTTGTGGTTCCAGCTTTATTTCCAGCCCGAGCGACACCAGACGCTGGCGCTGGTCCGCCGTGCCGAGGCGGCCGGCTATCAGGCTCTTGTCGTCACGCTCGACACCCCCGTGAAGCCGCAGGGTGTCGCCGCCCAGAAGGCGGGGTTCGCGCTGCCTGAGTCCGTGTCGTCGGTCAACGTCGCCGACTTCGCCCCAACCAGCCCGGTGCGTCTGACGCGCGCCGACAGTTTCATCTTTCAAGGCGTGATGGCCTATGCGCCGCAGCTTGGCGACATCGACTGGCTGCGCGGCCAGACCCGGCTGCCAATCCTGGCCAAGGGCGTGAGTCATCCCGACGATGCGCGGATGCTGATCGGTGCCGGTCTCGACGGCATCATTGTCTCGAACCATGGCGGCCGCTCGCTGGAGGCGGCACCGGCGGCCATTGACGCCCTGCCAGCGGTACGGGAGGCGCTGGGCCGCGACGCCACCATTCTGATGGACGGCGGCATCCGTACCGGTAGCGATGTCCTCAAGGCGATTGCGCTTGGCGCCAACGCCGTGATGATCGGCCGCCCGCAGCTTCATGCGCTTGCCGTTGCCGGCAGCCTTGGGGTCGCGCACATGCTGAAATTGTTGCGAGAGGAACTGGAGATCGCCATGGCCCTGTCCGGATGCCCGACCATCAAGGCGATCACCCCTGCCTGCCTGTTCAGAGCGGAGGGCGTGCCGTGCTGATCGTCATCGAGAATGTGCTGGGCAAGGACGAGGTGGCCCGGTTCAGGCAGTCACTGTCCGGCGCGGTTTGGGAGGATGGCGCCAGGACGGCGGGAACGCGCTCGATCGCGGTCAAGCAGAACCTGCAATTGAATGACATGTCGCCGGTTGCCATCGAACTGGGCAACCACGTGCTGCGCAAGCTGGGTGGACATGCGTTGTTCATCTCGGCGGCGCTGCCGGAACGCATCCACCCGCCCAAGTTCAACCTGTATCAGAATGGCGGCCATTATGGCACGCACGTCGATGCCGCGTTGATGCGGGTGACGGATGCCAATCTGACCATCCGCACCGATCTGTCCGCCACGATCTTCCTGTCGGAGCCGGAAGATTACGATGGCGGGGAACTGACCATCGAGGGCCACTACGGCGCGCAGGACGTCAAGCTGCCGGCGGGCGACATGGTGCTTTACCCCTCCACCAGCCTGCACCGGGTGGCGCCGGTCACGCGCGGCCAGCGAATCGGCTGCTTTTTCTGGATACAGAGCGCGGTGGCCGACGAGCGGGCGCGGACCTTGCTGTTCGATCTCGATCAGTCGATCCAGGCGCTGTCGGTCGGCCGGGCCAAGGACGACCCGGACATCGATCGCCTGACCCACGTCTATCATAACCTGCTGCGACGCTGGGCTGCGGTATGATCAACCGGGTCGGCCGGTATCTGTTGTGGTGTGTGCTGGCCGTACCGGCGGTGCTGATGCTGACGCGACTGGCCACCGGGTCGGCGCTGGTGATGGACTTGCTGCACCCCAGCGGCGAAATGGCGATCCGGCTGATGATTCTCGCCATGCTGCCGGGGCCGCTGGCCGACGCCTTCCGGGGCAACCGCGTCCTGCGACGCTGGCTGGCGATCCGGCGCAACCTCGGTGTTGCCGCATTTGCCTATGCCCTTGTGCATCTGGCGCTTTATGTCGTCGACATGGGGTCGCTGCCAGCCCTGCTGGGCGAGCTGCCGCTGCCAGGCATCTGGACGGGATGGCTGGCGCTGGGGCTGATGGTGCCGCCGGCCGCCATCAGTTTCGACGCCGCCATGCGGGCGCTTGGTCGCAGATGGAAAACCGTGCAGCGCCTCGTCTATCCTGCCCTGTTGATCGCGTTGCTACATTGGGCGTTGCTGGAGCGGGACTGGCTGCCGGCAATCATCCATCTGGCGCCGCTGGCGATTGCCTGGGCATTGCGCGTCGGCGCCGGCTACAGGAAAGTGAAACTGGCAAGGAGTATGCCATGATCCCGATGAACCGCCTTCTCGTTCTCGCGCTTGTTCCGGTCGCGCCGCTGCTGCTGTCCACCGCGGCGCACGCGCACGGCGATGTGCGCTGCGACTCCGGCCCGGTGGAGAACTGGAAGCCGATGGGCGAACTGAAGAAAAAGGCCTGGCTGGAGGGCTGGACCGTTCAGAAGACCCAGATCGAAGGCGACTGCTACGAAGTCTATGCCCGGACCGAAGGTGGCCAGAACATCGAGGCCTTCTTTCATCCCGTAACCTTGCAGAAGCTGGTGGTGTACCGGCGCGGCAAGGAAATCTACCGCGCGCCGGACTTCAAGCCGCAATAGCGCCTGTCTGCTCAGGACGTGCGATCAAGATCGCCGGCACGTCCTGAGCAGCGGCACGCCCTGAGCAGTGGCGCGTCCTGAGCAGCGGCTGACCGACGTTTCCGTCGGACGGCAACCGGGCGATCCGCCAGCGTGCCAAGCCGTGCAGATGTCGTCGGCAAGGGAGGAGGCGGGCACTTGCCGATGTCGGCAGGCCCTGACATTGGCAGGCCCTGGCATTGCCTGATGCTGAACGACCGCCCCGGCCCTGAGCCGATCACCAGGTGGTTAAATGGAGGCCCGAGCCGGAATCGAACCGGCGTGCACGGATTTGCAGTCCGCTGCGTCACCACTCCGCCATCGGGCCCCTGGGTGCGCGTCGAGAGGCCGGCTCTTAGCAGGTCACCACAGCCGGTGCAACGGGGGCTGATACAATGGCAACCTGTTGCGTGACGTCGCAGGCAGCGATGTTGGACGCGGGATCAGTTGCCAGTCTTCACCGCACTGCACTATAAGCCCTTGGACTCAGCAGCATGGATAACGAACGATGCCGACAGCCGAACAGCTCAGGGCCAACATGGTCGCCGGTCAGTTGCGGACCAACCGCGTCGCCGATGAACGCCTGGTCGCCGCCCTGCGCGCCATTCCGCGGGAAACATTTGTCCCCGAAACGCGCCGCGCCTTCGCCTACATCGACGAGGATCTGCCACTCGGTGGTGGCCGCTTCCTGATGGAGCCGATGGTGTTCGGCCGGCTGCTGGACGAGGCAGAGGTCCAGCCGCGGGACAAGGTGCTGATTGTCGGCGCCGGCACCGGTTACAGCGCGGCCATCCTGGCGCGTGTCGCCGGTCAGGTGGTGGCGCTGGAGCAGGACGCGGCGCTTGCGGCAACGGCGCGCCAGCAGCTTGCGGCGCTGGGCAACGTCAAGCTGGTTGAAGGCGCGCTGACGCAAGGCGCCGCCGCCGACGGCCCTTACGACCTCATTGTCATCGAGGGCGCGGTGGACTTCATTCCCGACGCGCTCGTCGAACAGCTGTCGGGCAATGGTCGTCTTGTCACGGTCATCAACGATCATGGCGTTGGCAGGGGCGTGGTCGGCCGAAGGTCCGGGACCGGGTTTGGCGTAATGCCCTTTATGGACGCTCAGGTGCAGCCGCTGCCGGGCTTCGGCCGGCCGGCGTCCTTTACGTTCTAGAAACCATCTATCTGTTGAATGGCGCTGCGCATCAGCGCGGGTGCAAGGATCCCTCATGACGATACGCAGACTCATCCTCCTGACGACGGTCGCCGCCGCGCTGACAGGCGGCACGGCCGGCGCTGAAACCCTGGAGGAGGCCCTTGGCCTTGCCTATTCGAGCAATCCCGACCTCGCCGCCCAGCGAGCGGCCCTGCGGGCGGTCGACGAGGACGTGGCGTCGGCGGTTTCCGGCTACCGGCCGGACATCGGCGTCACCAGCGCGATCACCCGGACCGACGTCGATGATGGCACCGACGCCGCCACCACCAAGTCGGTAAGCGGCCAGCTGTCGCAGTCGCTGTTCAGCGGCCTGCGGACCGTGAACAGCGTCAAGGCCGCCGATGCCGCCGTGCTCGCGGGGCGCGAATCACTGCGCTTCAGCGAAATCTCGGTGCTGCGTGACGCCGTTGCGGCCTACATGGACGTGGTGCGCGACGAGGAAGTGCTGCGGCTCAACCAGAACAACGTCGAGGTGCTGCAGCGGCAGCTCCAGGCCAGCCGGGACCGTTTCGAGGTCGGCGAACTGACCCGCACCGACGTCGCCCAGTCGGAGGCCCGCCTGTCGTCGGCTGTCAGTGCCCGCATTGCCGCCGAAGGCAACCTGACCGCCAGCCGCGAGGCCTATCGCCGCGTCATTGGCCAGGCACCCGGCACGCTTGGCAAGCCGGGGCAGCTGCCGGCCCTGCCGGCAACCGTGGACGAGGCGATCGAGGTCGCGCTGAAGGAAAGCCCGGTCGCGCTGGCCGCCCGCTACACCGAGCAGGCCGCCGGTCATAATGTCGCGGTCGCCAAGGGCGCCGTACTCCCCTCGTTGTCCGCCAATCTTGGCCTGTCCTACCGCAAGAACGACACCACCGCCGCCGTCACCACCATCGACGATGACCGGGTGACCTCGACGGTAGGGCTGACCCTGACCGTGCCGCTCTACCAGGCCGGCGCCGAATATGCGTCGGTACGCCGTGCCCAGCAGGTCCGCAGCCAGCGGATGCTGGAGATCGCCTCGGCCGAACGCCAGGTGGTCGAGGGTGTTCGCAATGCCTGGGAGGGCCTGCGCACCGCCCGCTCGACCATCACGTCGGCCCGCTCGGCGGTGACGGCCAACGAGATCGCGCTGGAAGGCGTCAAGCAGGAACAGGAAGTCGGCTCGCGCACCATTCTGGAAGTGCTCAACGCCGAACAGGAGTTGCTGGTCGCCCGCTCCGAGCTGGTGACGGCGGAGCGCAACGAGGTGGTGGCCGCCTATGCCCTGCTGGGCGCGATCGGCCGGCTGGGCGCGCGCGAACTCGCGTTGTCGGTCGACATTTACGATCCGGCCGAGCACTATAAGAAGAGCAAATGGCGGTTATTCGGTTGGGAAGGGCAGAACTGAAACCGCCACTGACGTCGGCAACCACGCCGGAGGGATGAAAAGGGAGAGACGACCGTGAGCACGGCCGAATCGAAAGAGCCGACGATGGAGGAGATCCTCGCTTCCATCCGGCGCATCATCTCCGAGGAAGGCGAGGCCGGCGCCGAGGCCGCGGCGCCGGCACCGGCGATCGAGGAAGAGACGCCCGAGGACATCGAGGCCCAGGCCGCCGCGCTGGAGGACGACGAGGATTCGGTGTTCTTCGACGAGGAGAGCAACGACGTACTTGAACTCACCGACTCGCTGACACCACCGGCCGCGCCAGTGGCGCCACCGCGCGCGACGCCGGTCAGCCGGGCGCCCGAGGAGGCGCTGGTGTCGGAATCGACGGTCGAGGTTGCCTCGCAGTCGCTGTCGTCGCTGTCGGGCCTGCTGGTGCGCAGCTATCCGGGCGCCGAGAACACACTCGACGGTCTGGTGCGCGAGATGCTGCGCCCGATGCTGAAGGAATGGCTGGACGCGCATCTGCCCGACATGGTCGAACAGATGGTCTCCCGCGAGATCGCCCGCATCTCCGGCCGCGCCAAGTAACATTCGCGACATAATATTAGCCTGAATCCGCCGCGGCGCTGTCCTACACGCCATCGTCGCGATATGGTCCCCGTCGAAGTGAGTCGCGCGGGGAGATGTTGCGCATGATTATTGTTTGGCGGCGGATTGTCGGACTGATCGTGATGGCGCTCTCGGCGCTGCTGGCGGCCATGCCCGCCATGGCCCTGCCGGGGCTGAGCCCGACCGACCTCAACGTGCTCAACCGGGTCAGCGACCCGCAGGCATCGCCCGACGGGCGCACCCTGGTGTTCGTCCAGCGGGAAACCGACATCGCGGCGAACAAGGGCCGCACCGACCTGTTCGTGCTCGACCTTGGCGCGCGCACCGCGTCGCCGCGTCGACTGGCCGCCGATCCCGCCAACGACAGCCAGCCGCAGTGGAGCGCTGACGGTCGCTGGGTCTATTTCCTCTCGGGGCGCAGCGGTTCAGCCCAGGTCTGGCGCGTCGGCGCCGACGGGCAGGGGCTGACCCAGGTCACCGACCTGCCGCTGGCGCTGGGCGGCTTCCATCTGTCGCCCGCCGGCGACCGGCTGGCCTTCTGGGCCGATGCCTTCCCCGACTGCGGCGCCGACCTCGCCTGCACCAAGGCCCGGCTGGACGCGCGCGCGGCGGCCAAGACGAGCGGGCACGCGCACGACCAGCTGTTCGTGCGTCACTGGGATAGCTGGGCGGATGGCACCCGGTCTCGCCTGTTCACCGCGGCGCTGGGTGCCGACGGCAAGGTGACGGGCGCCGTCGCCGACATCGCCGGCAAACTGGTGGGCGACACGCCGTCGAAGCCCCATGGCGGGGCCGAGGAGATCAGCTTCTCGCCCGATGGCCGCACGTTGTACTTCGCGCTGCGCGAAGCGGGCCGCATCGAGGCGCTGTCGACCAACCTCGACATTTTCGCGGCTCCCGCCGATGGCTCGGCGCCGGCGGTCAATCTGACCGACGCCAACGACGCCACCGACAGTCTGCCACGGGTGTCGCCGGACGGGCGGACGCTGGCCTGGGTCGCCATGGCGCGCCCCGGTTTCGAGGCCGACCGGCTGGTGCTGATGCTGCGCGACCTGAAGTCGGGCCGGACCCGGGCGCTGACCAAGGGCTGGGACCGGTCGGTCAACAGTTTCGAGTGGGCCGCCGACGGCAAGTCGCTGCTGGCGACCACCAATGACGAGGGCAATGTGCCGCTGGTGCGCGTCGAGGCCGCCACCGGCCGTGTCGCCGTGCTGGTGAGTGGCGGCAGCATCGACGGCTTCACCGAGGCCGGCAAACGTGTGGTCTACGTCCGCCACGGCCTGGACGCGCCGGCCGACCTCCATGTGCTGGAAGGCGGCAGGACCCGGCCGCTGACGGCGGTCAACGCCGCACTGCTTGCCGGGCGGGCGCTGGGCCGCGCCGAGACCTTCACCTTCAAGGGCTGGAACGATGAGCCGGTGCATGCCTTCCTGGTCAAGCCGGCGGGTTTCGAGGCCGGCAAGCGCTATCCGCTGGCCTTCGTCGTCCATGGCGGGCCGCAGTCCACCCTGTCGAACCAGTGGCACTACCGCTGGAACGCCCAGGTGCTGGCCGGGGCCGGCTACGCGGTGCTGTTCGTCGATTTCCACGGTTCGGTTGGCTACGGCCAGGCGTTCACCGATTCCATCACCCAGGACTGGGGCGGCAAGCCACTGGAAGACCTGCGCAAGGGGCTGGCGGCGGCGCTCGCCAGGCATGACTGGATCGATGGCGATCGGGCCTGCGCGCTGGGTGGTTCCTACGGTGGCTACATGATGAACTGGATCGCCGGCCAGTGGCCCGACGGCTTCCGCTGTCTCGTCAACCACGCCGGCATTCTGGACGCCCGCCACATGGCCTATGCCACCGAGGAGCTGTGGTTCAATGAATGGGAGCATGGCGGCGCCTATTACGAAGTCCCCGCCAACTACGAGAAGCACAACCCGGTCCACTTCGTCGACCGCTGGAAAACGCCGACGCTGGTCATCCACGGCCAGCAGGACTTCCGGGTGCCGTTCGAGGAGGGCATCGCCACCTTCACGGCATTGCAGCGGCGCGACATCCCGAGCCGGCTGCTGGTCTACCCCGACGAGAACCACTGGATCCTGAAGCCCGCCAACTCAATCCAGTGGTACGAGGAAGTGCTGGCCTGGCTCAACCGCTGGACCCGTTAGCCTCACCTGATCCGCCCGGGCGCGGCACGCCGCCACCCGGGCGGAGCCAGCCGCTCAGACGGCGCTTGCCAAGGCTATCGCGAGGCGCTTGAAATCGGGCACGGGCGCTGCCGACCCGTCTCCGCGAGAGGTTCCCCATGCCATCCGCCGTCTGGGCCACCGCTGGCCTGCTGCTGGCCTCCAACATCTTCATGACCATCGCCTGGTATGGCCACCTCAAGTTCAAGCACAGCGCCTTGTGGCTGGTGATCCTGGTGTCGTGGGGCATCGCTTTCTTCGAATATTGCCTGCAGGTGCCAGCCAACCGCATCGGCCACGGGGTGCTGACCGCGCCGCAGCTCAAGGGGTTGCAGGAGATCATCACCTTGGGCGTGTTCGCGGTGTTCTCCTGGGTCTGGCTCGGCGAGCCGGTGACGGCGAAGCAGGCGGTGGGCTTCGGTCTCATCATCGTCGCCGCCGTGCTGATCTTCCAGAAGTAGCCGACGGGGTGCCCGGCGTGACGTCCGGCCTTTTCCGCGCGCGCGAAGTCTGGCACAGGAGCGACCCTGAGAGGATTGCACATGCTTGAAAAGACCTACGAACCGTCGGCTATCGAGGCCAAATGGTACGCCCACTGGGAACAGTCGGGCGCGTTCCGCCCCACCGGCAAGGGCGACGACGTGTTCACCATCGTCATCCCGCCGCCCAACGTGACGGGCAGCCTGCACATGGGGCACGCCCTCAACAACACGCTGCAGGACGTGCTGGTGCGCTACCATCGCCTCAAGGGCTATGACGTGCTGTGGCAGCCGGGCGTCGACCATGCCGGCATCGCGACGCAAATGGTGGTCGAGCGCCAGCTCGACGCCGAGGGTCTCAAGCGCACCGACATGGGCCGCGAGCAGTTCCTTGCCCGCGTCTGGGCCTGGAAGGAAGAGTCCGGCGGCACCATCACCGGCCAGCTGCGCCGGCTCGGTGCCTCGTGCGACTGGAGCCGCGAGCGCTTCACCATGGATGAGGGCTTCTCCAAGGCGGTGCTCAAGGTGTTCGTCGAGCTCTACCGCCAGAAGCTGCTCTATCGCGCCAAGCGCCTGGTGAACTGGGACCCCAAGCTGAAGACCGCGATCTCCGACCTTGAGGTCGAAATGCGGGAAGTGCAGGGGACGTTCACCCACATCCGCTACCCGCTGGCCGATGACGCCACCCGCCACATCGTGGTGGCGACGACGCGGCCGGAGACCATGCTGGGCGACACGGCGGTTGCCGTCCACCCCGACGACGCGCGCTACCAGGCGCTGGTCGGCAAGATGATCCGCCATCCGATCACCGGCCGGCTGATCCCCATCGTCGCCGACGAGTGGGCCGATCCGGAGCTGGGGTCGGGCGCGGTGAAGATCACCCCGGCGCACGACTTCAACGACTGGCGGGTGTACGAGCGCCACAAGGACATCGGCTATATCAACATTCTGGACGCGGACGCGCGCATTCTTGCCGCCGATGGCATCCCGGCCGACTATGTGGGGCTGGACCGTTTCGAGGCGCGCAAGAAGGTGGTCGCCGACCTTGAGGCGCTGGGCCTGATCGAGCTGATCGAGCCCAAGACCATCCAGATGCCCTATGGCGACCGCTCCGGCGTCGTCATCGAGCCGTGGCTGACCGACCAGTGGTATGTCGATGCCAAGACGCTGGCCGAACCGGCGATCGCCGCCGTGCGCGAGGGCCGCACCCAGTTCGTGCCGGAGACCTGGTCCAAGACCTATTATAACTGGATGGAGAACATCGAGCCGTGGTGCGTCTCCCGCCAGCTGTGGTGGGGCCACCAGATTCCGGCCTGGTACGACGACGCCGGCAACGTCTACGTCGCCGAGACGGCCGAGGAGGCCCAGGCCCAGGCGGGCGCGGGCATCGCCCTGCGCCGCGACGAGGACGTGCTCGACACCTGGTTCTCGTCCGCCCTGTGGCCGTTCGGCACGCTGGGCTGGCCGGAGGACAACCAGATTCTCGCCCGCCACTACCCGAACTCGGTGCTGATCACCGGCTTCGACATCATCTTCTTCTGGGTCGCCCGGATGATGATGCAGGGCATCCACTTCATGGGGGTGGAGCCGTTCCACACCGTCTACTGCCACGGTCTCGTCCGCGACGAGAAGGGGCAGAAGATGTCGAAGTCGAAGGGCAACGTCATCGATCCGCTGACGCTGATCGACAAATACGGCGCCGACGCGCTGCGCTTCTTCATGTGCGCCATGGAAAGCCAGGGCCGCGACATCAAGCTGTCGGAGGCCCGCATCCAGGGCTACCGCAACTTCGGCACCAAGCTGTGGAACGCCGCCCGCTTCTGCCAGATGAACGGCGTCAGCGGCTCGGCCTCGGCCACGCCGCCGGCAGCCCACCAGACCGTCAACCGCTGGATCATCGGCGAGGTGGCGGCGACCGTCGCCAAGGTGGAGGCAGCCTATGCCGCCTACCGCTTCGACGACATCGCCAACACCCTCTACGGCTTCGTGTGGAACAGCTTCTGCGACTGGTACGTCGAGCTGTCCAAGCCCGCGCTGCAGGGCGAGGACGGGCCGGCCAAGGCCGAGACCCAGGCGGTCGCCGGCTGGGTGATCGACCAGATCCTGGTGCTGCTCCACCCGGTCATGCCGTTCCTCACCGAGGAGCTGTGGCACGCGCTGGCGGACCGGACGAGCGATCTCATCACCGCCCGCTGGCCGGTGGTGCCGGCCGACGTGGTGGACGCGACCGCCGTCGCCGAGGTCGACTGGCTGGTGCGGCTGATCTCCGCCATCCGCTCGGCCCGCACCGAGCTCAACGTGCCGCCGTCGGCCCAGATCGGCGCCCACGTGGCCGGCGCTTCGGCCGAGACCGCCGCGCGACTGGAACGCCATCAGGCGGCGCTGTTGCGGCTGGCCCGGCTGTCCGGCGTGTCGACGGCGCCGGTCGATACCCAGGGCGCGATCCAGGTGGTGGTGGACGAGGCGACGTTCGTGCTGCCGGTCGCCGACCTGATCGACCTTGCGGCGGAGAAGGCGCGGCTGGCCAAGAGCGCGGAGAAAGCCCGCAAGGAGGCCGCCGGCATCGCCGGCCGGCTCGGCAACGCCCAGTTCATCGAGAAGGCCAAGCCGGAAGTGGTGGAGGACGCGCGCGAGAAGCTCGCCGAACTCACCGCCCAGGCCGACCGGCTCGACGCGGCGCTCAACGCGCTGGGCTGAGGGGGAGGGCATCGGCACGGTCATGCCCTTTG
>CAUJIW010000195.1 GCA_963205175.1 Pseudomonadota bacterium | reverse complement strand
TGCGCGCAGCGCGGCGCGAAACGGCACCCGGGCGGTGGGCTGAGCAACGATGGCACGCTGCCGCCGATCGCCGCCAGCGTGCTGCGCGGGGCGTGGCCATCCGGCAGCGCCGCCAGCAGGGCCCGCGTATAGGGGTGTCGCGGCGTCGTCAGCAGTGCCGCCGTCGGTCCGCTTTCCACCACCGTGCCGGCGTAGAGCACGTAAAGGCGGTCGCACAACTGCCCGACCACGGCGAGGTCATGGCTGATGAACAGCACCGCCGCGCCCACCCGGCGGGCGTGGTCGCGGATGAGCGCCAGCACCTGGGCCTGCACCGTGACGTCGAGCGCGGTGGTCGGCTCGTCGGCGATCAGCAGCTTCGGTTGGCCGGCAAAGGCCATCGCCAGCAGCACCCGCTGGCGCATGCCGCCACTGAGCGCGGCCGGGTACAGCCGCATCACCGCCTCGGCGTTTTCGATCGCCATGGCCTGCAGCAGTTCAATCGCAATACGCCGGGCCGTGGCGGCATCGACTTGCCGGTGCCGGCGGATCACGCCCGTCACCTGCGCACCGATACGCAGCACCGGGTTGAGGGCATTCATCGGCTCCTGGAACACCATGCCGACATCGCGGCCGCGCAGCTGCTCCAGCGCCGCGCGATCGAGCCCCATCACGTGATGCGCAAGCACGCGCAACCGGCCGCCGGTGACCTGATAACCGCCGCGCGGCAGCAGCCGCATCGCCGACATCGCCGCCACCGACTTGCCAGAGCCGGACTCGCCGACAAGGCCGACGATCTCGCCGGGCATCACCGCCAGCGAGACATGGCTCAGCGCCTGCAACGGGCCAGCCGGCGTCGGGAACGCCAGGCTGAAATCGTCGAACTGGAGAACGGGCACGGTCATCTCAGCCTGCCAGCGACCGGCGGTTGGCGCGCGGGTCGAGCTGGTCGCGCAGCCCGTCGCCGAGCAGGGTGAAGCCCAGCACCGTGACCATGATCGCCAGGCCGGGGCAGAGCGAATACCACCATTGTTCGAGGATGAAGCGTTTGCCGGTGTTGACCAGCACGCCGAGCTCGACAGCCGGCGGCTGGGCGCCGAGCCCGATGAAGCTGAGCGCCGCCACGGCGAGAATGGCACCGCCGATCTGCAACGTCATCACCACCAGCACCTGACCCAGCAGATTGGGCACGATGTTGACCATCAACTGCCGGCCGAGCCCCGCTCCCATCACCCGCGAGGCCTGAACGAATGGTCGCGTCGCCAGCGCCAGTGCCTCGGCGCGGGCGACGCGGGCATAGTAGGGAATGGCGAGCACCGCCAGCGCCAGCACCGCATTGAACAGACTAGCCCCCAGCGCTGCGGTCAGCGCCATGGCGACCACCAGCCCCGGCAGGGCCATCACCATCTCCATCAGCCGCATCACCACCGCGTCCACCACCCCGCCGACGAAGCCGGAGAAACTGCCGATCAGCGTGCCGGCCACGCTGGCGACGATCACAATCGACAGTCCCGCCAGCAGCGAGGTGCGCAGCCCCCACAGGATGCGCGAGAAAATGTCCCGGCCGATCTCGTCGGTGCCGGCCCAGTGGGTCGCGTCCGGCGGCAGCAGGCGGGCATCCAGCGCGATGGTGTCGGGCGGGAACGGCGCGATCCACGGCGCCAGCACCGCCACCAGCAGGACCAGGCCGACCAGCAGGCCGCCGATGACCAGCGACGGATTGCGGGTGAACAGCACAGGCATCAGCCGACCTCCCCGATCTGCGGATTGAGCACGCGGTAGAGCAGGTCGACGCCGGTGTTGATCAGCACATAGACCAGCGAGGCGATCACGGTGAAACCCATGATGACCGGGAAATCGAGCGCAAAAATCGCGCCCAGCACATAGGACCCGGCGCCCGGCCAGACGAACACCGTCTCCACCACCACCGAGCCGAACAGCAGCGCCGCCGCCTCCAGCCCGAGCACGGTGACCAGCGGGATCAGCGCGTTGCGCAGCGCATGATTGAACACCACGGTCCGCCAGCGCAGACCGCTGGCGATCGCGGTGCGGATATAATCCTCGTTGAGCACGCCGATCATCGCCGCGCGCACGATGCGGATGACACCGCCGACCGTGGCAATGGCCAGCGTCGTCGCCGGCAGCGCCAGATGGGCCAGCACGTCGCGCAGCAGCGCGGCATCGCCGGCCAGCAGCGCATCGATGACGAAGAAACCGGTAACGGTCGGCGGCGGATCGAAGGCGACCCCCAGCCGGCCGTCGCCCGGCAGCCAGTCGAGCACGCCGTAGAACAGCAGCAGCAGGATCAGCGCCAGCCAGAAAGCCGGCATCGACACCGAGACCGAGGCGAGCAGCCGCGCCGCCCAGTCGATGGCGCCGCCGCGATACACCGCCGCCAGCGTGCCGAGCAGCACGCCGACCACGACCGCCATCGCCAGCGCCGCGACGATCAGTTCCAGCGTTGCCGGGAACACCTGCAGCAAATCCTGCGCCACCGGCCGGCCGGTGACGATGGAGACGCCGAAATCACCGTGCAGCAGCGCGGCCAGATAGCGGCCATACTGGACCAGTACCGGCTGATCGAGGCCGAGCTCGGTGCGGATGCGCGCCACGGCCTCGGCGCTGGCGCGCGGGCCGGCCAGCATCTGGGCGGGATCACCCGGAATGACATGGGAAATGAGGAAGGTGATGATGGTGACGCCAAAGACGACCATCACCAGTCCCGCCAGTCGCCGCAACACTGCCGCCGCGCTCATGCCGCACCATCCTTGCGGGTCATCTGCGCCGCGTTGTACACCCCCGGCTGCCAGAAATTATAGACCAGCCCCTCGATGTCGCGCCGCACCGCCAGCAGCCCGTGCAGGGCGAACAGGTCGACCATCGGCTGATCGGCGACAATCAGGCGCTGGGCCTCGCCATAGAGCCGCAGCCGTTCGGTCTGGTCCATGGTCATTTCCGCCCGGTTGAGCAGGGCATCGACAGCGGGGTTGCCGTAACGGGCGAGATTGAGCCCGTCGCCGATATTGGCCGAGTTGTAGGCGAATTTCATGATCGGCCAGGGGTCGGGGAAATCCGCGTACCAGCTGCTGATAGTGAGATCGAAATCGCCCTGACGGACCTTGCCCATCGCCGACGGCGCCAGCACGTCGAGGCGCACCGTCAGGCCGACGTCCGCCAGCTGGCTCTGGATCGCCAGCGCCACCGCGTCGCTGGCCGCCGACGACTGCACATAGGACAGGCCGAGCGTCCGGCCGGCGGCGACACCGGCCTCAGCCAGCAGCGCGCGGGCGCGCACCGGATCGTGGGCGACCAACGGGATCGTCGGGTCGTTGCCGGGCACGCCGGGCGGCAGCACGCCGTGAATCAGCGAAGCGTGACCGCCCACCAGCGAACGGGCGATGGCCGCCGGATCGACCGCGTGCGCGATGGCCCGGCGCACCCGCACGTCATCGAGCGGCGCCCGCTGGTTGTTTGGCACCAGGGCGATGACCAGCGGTGTCGGCTGCTCCAGCACCTGCACGCCCTTGACGGCCGCCAGACGCTCGACGGCATCCGGGCCCACGGATTCGAAAATGTCGATGTCCCCCTTGGCGAGTTGGGTGCGGTAGACCGCCTCGTCCTTCACCACCTTGATGACCACGCGCTGGAAATGCCGCGGCGGCTGGGCGGCGTGCGGATTGGCCGCGAGAATCATCCGCTGGCCGCGCAACCAGCCGGTCACTCGGTAGGCACCGCTGCCGGCGGTGTGCTCCGACAGCCAGGCGCGGGCGAGATCGCCGTCGCGGGCATGACGCATGACGGCGGGGTTGATCACCGCCATCGGCGCCAGCGCGAGAATCATCGGGAAGATCGGCATCGATACCGCCATGCGGAAGCGGCAACGGTAGCGGTCCAGCACCTCGACCCGTTCCAGGCCGCCCAGCGCCTGGGCGACGCCCATCCCGATCGACAGGCAACGCTCGAAGGAGAAGCGCACCGCCTCGGCGGTCACTTCGCTGCCGTCGTCGAAGCGATGGCCCGGCGCCAGCTCGAACAGCCAGCTGCGGCCGTCGTCGTCGAGCCGCCAGTCGCGGGCCAGTTCGCCCTCCAGCCCGCCGGTCGGCTGACCGTCACGCATGACGAAGCGCAGCAGCCGCTCATAAGCCAGCCCGATCGGCGCGAAATCGCTCGACGCCGTGGTGATCGCCGGGTCCATCGAGCTGCTGTCGGAGGCCTTGCCGATCACCAGCGTCGGCGGCCGCGGCGTCGAGGCCGGCCGGCCGCAGGCGGCCAGCGCCAGCATCGCCCCCGTCGAGGCCAGAAGATCGCGCCGCCTCATGCGGAAGCCGACTGGCGCTTGAGCTGCGCCTTGTCGATCTTGCCCACCGGCAGCATCGGCAGCGTGTCGCAGACGACAAACCGCTTGGGCACCTTGTAATTGGCCAGCCGATCGCGGCACCACCGGGCAATCTCGTCGGCCTCCAGCGCAACGTCGGGCCGGCGCAGCACATAGGCCTCGCCAACCTCGCGGTACAGCGGGTCGGGCACGCCGATGACGCCGGCCAGCGCCACCGCCGGATGCGCCTCGATGACGTCCTCTATCTCGCGCGGATAGACGTTGAAGCCGCCGGACTTGAACATCTCCGACTTGCGGGCGACGAACACCAGATTGCCGTCCGGCCGCCAGTAGCCGAGATCGCCGGAGCGCAGCCAGCCGTCCTCGGTGAACGCCTCGCGCGTCGCTTCCGGCCGGTTGAAATAGCCCAGCATGACGAAGTCGCCCTTGAACTGGATTTCGCCCTGCTCGCCCGGCGCGCACGGCGACCCGTCGTCGCTGACGATACGGCAGGGATATTCCGCCGGCGGCCGTCCCACGGTCTCCGCCAGCTCGTCGATGCTGGCGTCCGGGTCGGTGAAGGTCATGTCGCTGGTGGTCTCGGTCAGGCCGTAGAGCGTCACCAGCCGCACGCCCAGCGCGGCGAAGCGGGCAATATAGTCGCGCGGCATCGCCGCCCCGCCCCACACCACCGTTTCCAGGCTTGAGAGATCGGTGGCCGCAAAATCCGGCAAATCAGCGGCGAGGATGAACATGGTCGGCACGCCGATCCACAGGTTGATGCGTTCGGCGGCGATGGTCCGCAGCACCACGGCGGGGTCGAAGCGGGCGAGAAACACCAGCGTGCCACCTCGGATCAGGGTGGTGCAGCAGGTATCGCCGACACAGGCGACATGATTGATCGGGAACGGGCAGACGGCGCGCGGCAGACCGACCCCGAAGGCCCGGCCCTGGATGGCGTTGCCGTAGCTCAGCCCGTGGTGCGACAGTACCGCCCCCTTGGGCTTTCCCGACGACCCCGAGGTGTAGACGATCAGCGCCGGATCGAGACGCGCCACCGCCGCCATGCGGGCCTCCAGCGCCGCGTCGGAGACCCCCGCCCCGCCGCGCAGAAAGCGGGCGAACGAGTCGGCCTGCGCCGCCGGCGCCTCCAGATCGACGCACTGTTCGATGGCCGCGATCTCCCCCATCAGCACCCGCAGGTCGGCGCGATAGTCCCGCCCCTCGAAGCTGCCGATCGAGAACAGCACCTTGGGTTGCGCGTCGCCCAGCAGGTAACGATATTCGTCGATCTTGTAGCGCGGGCTGAGCCCGAGCCAGATACCGCCGATGCTGATGGTGGCGAGGAACACCACCAGAAAGTCAGGGCCGGGGTTGCCCAGCAGCGCCACCCGCTCGCCCTTGGCGACACCGGCGACCATCAGCGCCTTGGCGCACTGTCGCACCGCGCCATCGAGGTCGGCATAGGTCATGCGGACTTCGCCATAAACCACCGCCTCGCGGGTCGGCGTCAGGCGCGCATAGTGGCCGACATAGTCGCTCATGCGTTCCAGCACCGGCGGCATGTCGATCGGGGCACGGTCGATCGATCCCCTGCCGGTCGGTGTCATGTCGGTCGACTGCCCCTGGGCCATCGCTTGCCTTCCCTCGCTCAGTTCAGGACAACCATAGCAAGCCATTCGGCGACCAGCGCCGGCTTTTCCTCGCCCTCGATCTCGACCACTACGTCGATGACGAACAGATATTTGCCGTCGCCGCGATCCTGCAGGTCCTTCAGGCTCATGTGGCCACGGATGCGCTTGCCCACCGGCACCGGCGCGATCAGCCGCATATGGTTGAACCCGTAGTTCAGCGCGTAGAAATGCGCCGACTGGCGGCCGAACTCATCGATGAAGCCGATGTCGTGCGACATGGTGATGAGCATCGAGGTGGTCCAGAAACCGGCCGCCACCGTGCCGTCGAACGGCGTGTTGGCCCGCGACCACTCCGGGTCGAGGTGCATCGGGTCCTCGTCCAGCGTCGAGGCGGAATATTGCGTGATCAGCGCCTGATCGACATCAAACCAGCGCGACGCGCCGAGCTTGTGTCCGATCCGGTCTTTCATCAGGTCCATGGGATTATGCATTGCTCTCTCTGATTATCGGCGTGAACAGGCATCCGGCGCCGCGGGCGCCGTGATCGGCAGATCGAGCCAGCAGTCGATCGCCGGCCCGTAGTGAAAGGTGAAGGTCGGCGGAGCCGACGATATGGCCAGCGTCGGCGGAGCCGACGATATGATCCGCGTCGGCGAGGCCGACGACGCGGCGACCAGCGGTGCGCCGAAGGTGTCGGCGTCCGCACCGGCCACGGCCAGACGCACCCGCGTGCCGGTCGGGAGCCGGATGGCGATCGGCAGCAGGCGCAGGCGGATGTCCATCACCGCGCCCGGCGTCACCGTCGCGCCATCGCGACGAGCGTAGCTGTGTACCGGCGGCAGCTCGGCGCCGGACTTGTCGGCGGGCTGAACCTTCCGATGCAGCAGGCGCAGCTGGCCTTCGCTCAGCAACGTCACCCGCCCGTTGGCATCGATCATTTCCAGATAGACGAACAGCGCGGCGTCGCTCTGGTCGCACGCCAGCGCCAGCGCCACCACCGGCGCGCCGACGATCTCCAGCGGCGCCGGCAACGGCGCGCTGTCGTGAACGATCAGCCGCGCGTCCGCCGCCCGGCGATTCTCGTGCAACACCGGCTGGCAGCCGATCTGGGTCCACCAGCGATTGGCCTTGCCCGTCGTCGCCGCCGGGTCGACCTGATAGCTGTCGTGCGCCGCCTCGGCGGGTGACACGTCGGTAAGCCGACGCCCCGGCGCCAGATGCAGCCGATGCCCCGCCAGCCCCTCGGGCGGCCATTGCCGGGTGGTGCGCCATTCGTTGGCGCCGAGCACGAAATAGTCGATCCGCCGGTCCGTCGGCGGCGCGGCCAGCACCGCCAGCACATCGTCGAAATTGTCCGTCGGCGGTAGTGGCACCGGCATGCCATCGGCGTCGGAGCCGGTGGCGGCGAACGGGTCTTGCAGATAGCTGCGCCCATGCCCCCACGGACCGATGGTGACATGCAGCGGATTGCCAACCCCGGCGAACAGCTCCAGCGCCCCTTCGGCCGTGCCAGCATCGAACCAGCCGGCCCAGTAGGCGATGGGAATGCCGGCGGCGGCGATCTCGCGCTGCCAGCCGTTCACGCCGAACTGCGCGCAATCCAGCACCGCATGAACCGCCCGCCCGGCGTTCATCCCGGCCGCGTCATCGGCATAGACCAGCGATCGTGCCGTGGCGGCGATATTGAAATTGCCGGCGTGACCGGCCACCGCCTCGGCCAGCAGCGCCGGCCCGTCCGGCCCATCGACCGGCGCCGGGCCGCGCACATGATGCAGGAACGAGGCCCGGTCGATGCCCGGCAGCGCGTCGGCGACCGCCGCCACATCCGCCCGGTCCTGGGCCGCCGTCAACGCCGCCCAGTTGTCGTTGAGCCACAGGTTGGCAATGCCGCCGGGAAACAGGTTGTGGCGGTAAATGTCGATGTCGGCGAATTGCGGCGCGACGGCGACCAGCGCCGGGTGGCCAGTGCTGGCGGCCAGGAAGGCGGTGTTGCCGCCATAGGAATAGCCGTGCGCCATCACCCGCCCGTCCGACCACGGCTGGGCGATCACCCAGTCGATGACGTGCCACAGGTCCGCGCGCTCCTCGCGCGACCATTCCGTCACCCGCTGACCGAACGAGGCGCCCGAACCGCGCGCGTCGACATTGACCACCGTCACGCCGTGCATCGCCGCGCGACAGGCCAGCCCATGCAGTGGCTGCAGCACCGGATCGCCCTCGACGAGATCGAACGCCCGCCAGTAGCGCGTCGACAGCAGCAGGCAGGGCTGCGCCGCGTCCGCCGTGAGGGTCGCGTCGCGCCAGACGTCGAGCGCCAGCCGCACGCCATCGGGCATGGCGACATAGGCGCTCCGGCGCGTCACCCGCACCGTGGCCGGCACGTCTGGCACGGGCTGGCTCACGGCAGGTGGACTCCGATCAGGTTGAGGCTGGCCAGCACCGCCAGCAGCGCCAGCGCCGCAACGCCGATCAGGCTGTAGTGGACCCGTCGTGCCACCGCCCGGCCGCCAGTCCCCCACCAGCGCCCGCGCCAGGCCAGAACAGTGGCGACGACGATGCCCAGCGCCAGCAGCGCCGTCAGGTTGCCGACCACCGCCATGCCGACGAAGCGGCCGATGCGCCCTTCCAGCAGATGGTACATCAGGCCGTCGTCCGCGGCGTAGAAGCCCAGCAGAACGAACGGCAGCGCCAGCAGGCCGACAGCCTGCGCCAGCGGCAAGACGCGGGCCCATTTCGCCAGTCGGCCCGTGGCGGGCCAGAACAGGCATAACAGACTGCTGAGCGACAGCAGCAGCACCAACGGCGTCAGCAGGCCGGCCACCTTGGTGTTCCAGGCGGCGCTGCACTGCTCCCAGGCGTCCACCGACAACTGCGGCGCCATCGCCCGCGGCCGGGCCTGATCGTCCGGCGTCACGAACGCGAACATCGCCGAGGCAGTGGGATCGCCCAGCAGCGACGGCCCCGCCCTGGGGTTCCAGAACACACCGGGCGCCACCTGACGATAGCCGGGCACGCCGCGAATGGTCAGCGTGCCGTCGGCGGCGGCGGCCGCCTCGATCACCGCGTAATTGGCGCCGAGCAGGTTGAAGGCGGCCTCCAGCGTGGTGTCGCTGCGGCGCTGGCGGCAATAGGTGCCGGCGAAATCGCCGGCCGGCCGGGTGGTCGCGGCGGATGCCGGCCGGTAGGCGCCAAGGAAATGCCGCAAGGCGGCCTCGCGCACAGAGGCGGAGCTGAGCAGCGGCTCGACCCTGGTGTCGGCCGCCGGCTTCAGACGCGAGGCGCCGACCAGCGACCCCAGCTGCTCGGTGAGGTCGATCACCGGCGCATCGCCGACGATGGAGGCAAACACGCCGAGGCGGCGTTCCGGCGCCATCAGCATGACGGTCTGGAAGCCCGGCCAGCCGCCGCCATGCTCGACAACATGGGTGCCGTTCCAGTCTCCTTCGATGAACACCATGCCGAAGCCGGTGGTGGCCGGGTGGTTGGCGACGTGACGGCCGTGCATCAGGCGGAAGGTTTCCGGCTTCAGGATCGAGGCCCCGCCGCGCGCGGCCTCGCCGCGTTCACCGTCGATATGCGCCATCATGAAGCGCGCCATGTCGAGGCCGGTGGTGGTGATGCCGCCGGCCGGGGCGATGAACGGATGCATCGCCACGAAGCCGATCGGCTGACGCTCACCGTTGGGAAAGGTCGCGTAAGGCCGCGCCAGCGTCGGCGCCGGGGTCAGCCGGAAGTCGAGACGACTGTTGGCCATGCCCAGCGGCTGGAAAATATGGCGGGCGAAATAGTCATCGATGGGCTCGCCGGAGACATCCTCGACGATCAGCCCCAGCACCGCCGTGCCGAAATTGGAATAGACCGAATCGCCACCCGGCGCCCGCACCAGCCGGGGCATCGCCCGGCGGATAGTGGCAGCGTCGATCGGGTGCTTGACCGGCCGGTCGGTGCCCAGCCCGAAGGCCTTGTCCTCGAAGCCGGCACGATGGGTCAGCAAGTCCCACACGGTGATCTGCCGGCCCTTCCAGTCCGGCAGCCGCACCCGCTTGAGGTAGCGGTTGGCGGGATCATCCAGCGAGCGGATGCGCCCCTGCTCCAGCAGCTGGGCGATGGCGGTCGCCGTCACCACCTTGGTGGTCGAGCCGATGCGCACGCCCGTACTGGCCGGGTCCATGGCACGGCCGGTGGCCGGGTCCGCCAGGCCATAGCCCCGGGCCAGCACCACCGCGCCATCCTGCACCACCACGATCTCGGCGCCGGAAAACCGGTGGGCGGCATAGGCGGGCGCGAACAGGCCATCGGCCCAGGCCTGCAGGGAGCCGGTGTCCAGCGGCGTGGGCAACGGCGCGGGCGTCCAGACGGCGGGCGCCTCAGGCCCGGCCACGGGCGTTGCCGGCGCTGCCGCCGCAGGCAGCGGCGCCAGCGTGAGCGCCATCAGACAACCGAGCTTGCGCAACATTCGCCGCATCTTCCCTCACCCATCATTTTCGATGAATCATTATTCAATGAGTTGATATTCATTATGCCAGACAAGTCAAATGAATTCCCCGCGCCACGGCCGGCCAGCAAAAAATTCATTGAATGATCATTCAAACTACCATAGCAAATGGCATCATTGCCAGACGGATGCATGTGATGAAGAACCCCGAGAAGGTCCGCCCCGCCCGCAAGGCAGCCCAGCCGCGTACACGCAAGGAACAGGCGGTGGAAACCCGCGCCCGTCTCAAGGACGCGACCAAAGCCGTGCTCGGGCGCATCGGCTTTCGCCAGATGCGCATCGCCGACGTCACCCGCGAAGCCGGCGTCGCCGTCGGGCTGTTCTACCACTATTTTCCCGACCTCAAGGCGGTGACCAGCGAAGTGCTGTCCGACTTCATGGCGGAGATGACCGCCAAGGCGCGCAAGGTGCCGCCCAGCGACGACCTGTTCGAGACACTGCGCGAACAGTACAAGATCCTCATCGGCCACTTCGAGGAACAGCCGGGGCTGATGCGCTGCATGTTGCAGGCCTCCGAGGAAATTCCAGAATTTCGCGACATCTGGAACGCCTCGAACCGGCAGTGGACCAACAGCTTCGCCCGCCGCCTGGTCGACCGGTTCGGCGCCGAGCGGCTGGACCGCAAGGCGAGCCTGCTGATGGCCTATTGCCTTGGCTCGATGTCCGACGGCGTGATGCACGAAATCTATGTGCAGAAGAACCCGGATCTCGCCGCCTGCGTTGGTTCCCGCGACGAGCTTGCCGAGGCACTGGCGACGCTGACTTACCGCGCCGTGTTCCTCACCAACCCGCCGGCGGAAAAACTGGGTGCGGCGGCGGCCATCGCGATCGCACCCCCGTCTGGCACCCCCCCGTCTGGCGCCACCGCACCCAAGTCTGGCATACAGGGTAATGGACGAAAGGTCACGGGCCCGAAAAATCCCGCTCGGCAAGGGTCGACCACGCCCGCCCGGCGAGCGCGGTCGACCTCCTGAGACCTAGAACTTCTTCGACACGTTGATGCCGATGGTGCGCGGGCGATTGACGTTGACCCGCTGGTCGCTGAGCGTGGTGTCTATGTACAGCTCGGCCCGCTTGTCGAACAGGTTGTTGACGAACAGGTTGACGTTCACGCCCTCGGTCTCGACACCCAGCTTGAGGTTGGCCAGCTCGTAGCCGTGCTGCACGTCCGCGGCACCGCTGCGGAAACCGTTATAGCTCCGGCCGACGAACTGCACGTTGCCCTGCACGAAGGCCGACCACGTCGCGCTGATGGGAAGGTCGTAGCGGCCATAGATGTCGCCGCTCCAGTGCGGCACCGCCGGCACCGGATCGCCCTTGGCGCCCGCACCGCTCTGGCTGTCGGCGGCCAGATAGGCATCGGTGTAGGCGAGCGTCGCGCCGAGTTCGAGACCGTCGACCGGGCGGATCGAGAATTCGGCTTCCGCGCCCTTGCTCTTGGCCTTGTCGCCGTTGGCGATGTAGGAGAAGCCATCCGGCCGGGTAACGGTGACCTGGATGTCGGTCCAGTCGATGTAGAACAGCGACACGTTGAACATGCCGCGACCGCCCAGCAGGCTGGTCTTGGCGCCGATCTCGTAGTTCCACAGCGAGTCGGAGTCGAACGACGACGGCGCCGCCACGCCATCAAGCACCGGCACGGTGGTGTTCGGTCCGCCGACGCGGAAGCCCTGGGCCGCCTGGGCATACAGCATGACGTCCGGCGTCGCCTTCCACGAAATATTGACCTTCGGATTGATTTTCGACTCGCTGGACTTGCCGGAGTCCGCAGAATAGCCGCCGGCGATCAGGCCGTCCGACTCCTTGCTGAACCGCTCCTTGACGTGGAAGGCGCGCAGGCCGCCGGTGACCTTCAGCGTCTCGGTGACGTTGACCGACACCTCGCCGAAGCCGGCGAACTGCTCGACCTTGTTGATGATGTCGCTGTCCAGCAGCGGCGTCGTGGTCGGCAGGCCGAACAGGCCGCCATGGAAGGCCAGCTGATAGAGAGAGCTCTTCTTGTGCGAATAGAAGACGCCGGCGATCCACTCCACCTTGCCGCCGCTGGGCGAGGCCAGCCGCACTTCCTGGGCGAAGGTCTTGTCCGGCACGATGTTATTCAGCCACACCGGCACCGGCACGCCGAGGAAGGCGGTGACGTCGCGGTTGTCGTTGATCTTGCGGTCAAGATAGCTGCTCGACGAGGTGAGGTCGGCCCAGCCGAGATCGAGATGCAGCACGGCGCCGAACAGGTTGAGATCGTCGCTGCGCAGCTCGTCGACCGCGCGGTTCTGCGTCAGGCCGGGCAGCGTCGGGTCGATTTCCTGGGTACCGCCGAGATCGGTGCGCTGGATCATCGCCGTCAGGGTGGCGTCGAAATTCTCGGTCGGCGCCAGCTTCATCGACAGCCGGGCGCCGAACGTCTCGTTGTCGTTGACGTTCTTCTTGCCCAGCTGGGCGTTGTCGACGAAGCCGCTTTCATTGCGATAATAGCCGACGGCGCGCACCGCCACCTTGTCCACCGCCAGCGGCACATTGACCATGGCGTTAAGCGCGACATTCTCCGAACCGTGGCGGGTGGTGGACAGCAGGCCGCTCGCCGACCCCTCCACCCCATCCAGCCGCGGCTTGGCGGTGATGATGCGGATGGTGCCGCCCATTGAGCCGGCGCCATAGAGCGTGCCCTGCGGCCCGCGCAGCACCTCGACCCGCTCGACGTCGTACAGTCGCAGGTCGGGCTCGTTGTTGGGATAGCTCACCGGCGTCTCGTCGATGTAGATGCCGACCGGCGACTGGTGGTTCTGATCGACACCGGTGGAGACGCCACGCAACGTGATCTTGTTGCGTCCCGCACCCCGATCGACGAACGACAGGCCGGGCACGCTGCGGGCATAATCGGTGAATTCGTCGAAGCCACGCTTCGTGATCTGCTCGGCGGTCAGGGCGGAAATGCTCAGCGGCACATCCTGCAGCCGCTGCGAGCGCTTCTGGGCAGTGACAACAATCTCGTCGAGACGCACCGTCTCCTCGGCGGCGGCATGGGCAACGCTACCCGCCCCCAGCGCGCCACCGGCGACGCCCGCCACCATCAGCGCGCGCATTCCAACCTTCCGGCCAACCTTCCGCATCGAATTCCCCCTGAATATTGAATTTCTACTCATTGAGTTTGTATTCAACGAAAAAGGCACTGTCAATGCACGCTTTTGGGCGACAAGACGCCAGCCTCGACAACCGACGAATGTCGATTATCGCATTGTTTTATAGTTGTTTTTATCAAACCATCGAGCACGGCGCCGCGCTGTCGGCCCGGCGCGCCGGTCGGCCTAGACGGACTTGCAGAACAGCAGGAACGCCAACACCCGGTTGAGGGCGAGGATGTCCGGCACATCGAATCCGATGGTGGTGGGGCCGGACCGGCGGAACATCGGCAGGAAGCTCAACACTTCGGCCGCCAGCCGGTCGGTCAACCGCACCTCGACCGCCAGGGGGCCATCCAGCCGGGTAAGGCCGCCATCGGCGTGCCGCTCGACCGCCCGTGTCGCCGCCTGTCGCAGTTGCGCCCAGACATCGGCGGGCGATGGCGCCATGGCCGAGAAAAAACCGCAGGACTGTTTGGTGGTGACATACTCGACCGCCAGTCGGCGCTGGCGCGCGCTGGCGATGAAAATGTCGTCCCCGGTGGCCAGCAGCACCGGCAGGCCGAAGTGTCCGGCGGTGGCGGCGCTGATCGTCGCCTCGTCCGCCACCTCACCATTGATGCGCAGGCCGGCGATGCCGCGGCTGGATAGCGTATGGGCCATGGTGCCGGCAGGGTCATCGGCGCCAGCGTGGTAGCCCAGCAGCACCGCGCCGACATAGTCACCCTGCTCGATGCCCTGCATCATCAGCAGCGGCCTCGGCCAGGAGCGTACGAGCCAGCTGCCGGTTGGCATGCGGTCGGCGAGGATCGACAGGCCGTTGCCGTGGGAATCGCAGACCACACACTCTGTCACGCCGGCGGCGCGCGCGCCCTCGATGACCGCCAGCACCTCGTTGGTCATCAGCGCCCGCGCCGCGGCATATTCAAATCCCTGCGGCCCTGCCTGCTCGGCCGCACTCACGCCGCCAACGCCCTCTATATCGGCGGAAATGAACAATCTCACCGTCATCCTCCACAGCAACGATCCGCCCTTGACGCCGTCCCCGACGCAGGCGGGGTTACTGTCGTCCGATGGCGGGTCGTGCGCAAGACCTCATGGGCACCGGCAGCTCGGGCCCACACAGCGCCATCATCGGCGGCGCTATCCACCGTCGGTGCTCCGCCCCCGGTCCGCGCAGTCCTATGACCGCGCGAACAGCAACAAGGGTTCGATGACGTGATTGTCGGCAGCGCGCAGGGCGGCGACTTAGCGCGCACGGGTTTCACTGGCATCGATCAGATTGGCGCGGCCCCATGTAAAGGCTGGCAGCCCCAGCTGACGGGCCACGTTCGCGCGCCGGAAAGACTGTGCCCGAATGCGGCAATGCAAGGTGCATCAGCTATGGCGAGCCACTGAAAGCCAAGACCTCACGGCATCGTCACGCGTATGAACTCCCAGCTTCGCATAAGCGTTCTTCATATGATGCCGGACCGTTTCGTATGACAGGTTAAGCCGGCGGGCAACAATCTTGGTGGGGTGCCCCTCTGCGAGTTCATGCATAACCGCGTTCTCCCTGGGACTAAGTGTCCGTGCAACTGAATCGCGTTCGGTAGCAAGCCGCGCTACGCCAACATCGTCCTCCCCACGCGGACACGTAGCAGAACTGCCGATTGCACCTCCATTGCCCATCGCACCGAGAATCATGTCAATTGACAGCGCCAAACGCGAGGAACCGGTAACAAGAGACGCTTCTGCCGCTTGCCCGAACTTACTTCGCACCTTGTCGCTCTGCCCAAGGGCCATAGCGGCTCCGGCAGCGTCAACGAGGGCATATGCCGACATGAGAATGCGGCCACTTTGAAGAGCGCGGGTCGCAAATTCCTGCGACAAGCGATAAGCCCTATCCACCTGCCCCTCGGCAAGCCAGACACGATTGAACAGGCGAACCAATGCCTCGGTTTCCAACCATGGCCGAACAAACCATGTTCGGTGTTCCTCCAGGACTTGTTCAAGAGCTGATGCGCGGATCAATCGTCTGGCGCCGTCTTCATCGCCCATAGTCAATCGAAGCTCGGCATTAGTCGCCGCCAGAATGACAGAGAGATGCGGCAACCCTTCCTCCAGCGCATAGGCTAGGTCATCATCAAGCCCAGCGATCGCCTCCTCGGGCTTACCGAGTTCATGAAGGCATCGCGCCCTCGTTGCCGATGCGTAGACCTGCGTGCTCAACAAGGAGTAGGCGGATTTTCGGGAAACGGTCTGCAGTTGGGCAAGCGCAAGCTCAGCCTGACCTTGCTCAAATAGGCTGTGGGCCAGCAGGGCATTGCAATGACGCCGCATCAAGGTATTGCGTTGTTCTCCGATGTCGTCCAGCCGATCAAGGACGATGCGCGATTGCTCTGCCGCGGTCACCACCATCCCACGCATCGACGCAATGAAGGCCAGATGATTTGTGATCCAGACTGCGTTAGGGGCGTACTTCTCATCCTCGAAAAGAATCTTCAGCTCTCTCATGCGCTGCTCGGCAAGGTCGACCGACCCAAAGTCGCAAGCGATGATCTGCTCTGCAGGCAGTGCAACGCCAAGCAGTCTCGGCTCCTCATAGCGCAGGCTCAAACATTTCTTTCGCAGTTCTGAAATCATCCCCCATGGTGCCTTGGCGGGAGAATATCTCGTTTCCGCGGCGCACCTAATCGCCACGATTAAATCAGCCAGCAGCTTGCCGTCATAGTTCACCGTGACCAGCGACTCTTCCGACCATCTGAGACGTTCGAAATCACTCAGCCATTCCGAGCCCGTTCCCTCCATGGCCTGCTGCATGATGCGAAGGAGACGCAGCTCAAGACGCCTGTTCACGAGGGCCGTTGGCAGGGATGAAAGCAGATTTCGCGCTGCTGGAATGCCTTCGCTGATCACCAGTAGCGCGCCGCCTGCGTGCTCGAGAATGCCGGCGGTGAAGTCGTTGTCTCCGCATAGACCTGCATGATAGACGGCACGAGAAAGTCGGCCGAGGCTTGCATAATGCTCCGCGGCGCGCCTGTGCAATGCCGACACACTGCCTGAATGCCTCGCCGTAAACTCGTGGCAGAGGAAGTCCCGAAACAGCGGATGAAGTCGAACTGTCACCGGCTGATCACCGATCTGAGTCACGATCGGACTCAGGTGCAGGACGTCCCGCAACACGGATTCTGCATCGTCTCTGCCTGTAATTGCGTGAGCTGCAGATGCATCCACCTCGGTCAGTAGAGAAATCTGTAGCAAGAACTCCTGCAACGGTGGTGGCTGCCTTGTCAGGACTTGCTCGGCCAGATAACGGAATGCGTTACTGCGAGACGCGCCCAGACCGATGTCGCCTTCTGGGAACCCGGCACTGAGCATCTCAAGACGCATCAGCTGAAGAATGACCGGCCAGCCATGGCACTGCTCGACGAGTGGCGAGAGTGATGAGGCGGCCATCCCTGACATGAGTGCATTTACCTCTGCCGAAGTAAATTGCATGTCGTTGGCCCGGATTATTCTTGTCCGCCCATCAGCCAACAACTTCGACAAGCTCATGCGAGACAATTCCCGGCTTGCCACAATCAGATAGGCTGACTCCGGCAGCATGCGGATCAGCAACTCGAGCAGAGTGTCACTCTCATCGGATGACGCATTTTCGAACTCGTCGAGGATCAGGGCAGCTCCAGGAGAGCCGGCCAAGGCTTTGACAATATCCGTCAAGCCGAATTCCGGCATCGCCACCGGCAAGCCGGCTTGGCGCAGACTTGCGGCAACGTCCCCAAGCAAAATGGCCGGTTGTCCATGCTCGGACGTGCAGTTCAACCAGGCAACGACGGACCCCCGACTGAGCAAATGATCACGTATCTGCGCCAGGAGCGTTGTCTTGCCATAGCCCGCTGGCGCGCCGATGAGAGTCGACCGAGCGGCCGAGGGCGCCCCTTCCAAGGCCAAAGCAATGAGTCGCTGACGATCCAGCGCCTCGGCGATACTCGCCAATGGAGTGAATTTCATCTCAACCATGGTCGCCAAAGCAGACATGATGAGAGCAGGCTAGCCAGAAGCGTGCCAGTTGTCTCCCCCTCTTAGCGCGATGGCTCAATCGGCGCCCCATCGGGTTCCCCACGGCTGATGGACAACAACCGGCTGGCGGCAAGAATGTCCTGCGCCACATGTCCGCACGAGCGATACAGCGTGATTTCTGTATCGGCTAGGCGGCCGGGGATCCGCCCAAGGAACAGCTCTCCGATTTCATCAATTCGGCGGCTGGTTGGAACTCGCCCAAGGGACATCGCCTGCAGCAGCTCTCCTGCCTCCCGCAGTACCGTCTCCCGATGATCGCCAAAGTAGCGGGCCGCTGCGACCAGATCCACATCGACCTCAGCACCGGTTGGCCCGGGAAACCCAACCACATTGATGTGCGTCCCCGGGCGCACCTGCGATGCCAGTAGTACCGGCTTGCTCGCCCCGGTTGTTGTGCAGATAATATCCGCCACTGAAACTGCTTCCGCGACGGATGGGGCAGCATGGCATTTGACGCCCAGGACTTCTGCGAGCCGATTGGCGAGAAAGTCGGCCTTCGGCAGGGACCGCGACCAAATATTCACCTGGTCTATGGGGCGCACTGTCGCCATCGCGCACGCATGGCTGAGGGCCTGCTCGCCGCTGCCCAAAATCGCCAGCACCCGGGCGTCCTGGCGGGCCAACGCAGCGGTAGCCGCGGCGCTGGCCGCAGCAGTTCTGATCGCCGTGAGACTTGAGGCGTCGACTAGACACTCGATGTCACCGGTCTGAATATCGAACAAGGCCACGAGACCTGGATGGGAGGACTTCCCGATACGGGGATTGTCCGGATAAAGGCCAAGCAGTTTGACACCGATCACGCCCTCGACTGCAATCGCCCCCTGCATCACGCCGAACCGGTTCGGCTCACCGACGTCCATGAAGGACCGAGGAACATCGCGAACGTGTCCGTCTGACAGCAAAGCCATGGCGCTACGCATGGCCTCTATGCAGGACGGATAATCAAGCAACCGCTCTATATCGTGTTGATTAAAGTAGAGTATTCCCGACATCCTCACCTTACTCCGAGCGGACCGGGCTACCGCTCACCAATACCACAGCGAACGATAGCCTGATCGGCCTGGCATCAGAATTTAACTGAGGCCTGCACCCCGACCTGTCGCCGCGGGCTCGGCACGCGTGAGTGGAGACCTTCGCCGAAGGAATTCGCCAATGCCTGTGTTGGATAGCGTGCGTCCGTCAGATTGTCGACATAGACGCCTGCAGACAATCCATTGTGTTCGAGGAAGAGGCGGGCGTTGATGATGTTCTTGGCGGGCGTGCGCAATGTATTGGCCGCATCCCACATGATCGCGCCACGGCGAACGACGCTGGTGTTCAGGCGCATGCCAATAGAATCGCTGAGTGGCATCAGATAGTCGAGGCTGATGCTGGCAGTATAGGAGGGCGTCTGCGGCGCACGGTTATCGCGGTACAGCGACGGGGCGGCGTCGCTGAAGCGCTTGATCGTGGCGTCCGAGAGACCAAAGCCAGCGTTCAGGCTCAATCCCGCCATTGGCCGACCGACGATTTCGAACTCCAGGCCCGCAATATCGACCTTGCCAATGTTCGTCACATTCTGCGACGGCGGACTGGTGGTGATAAAGAAGAACTGCTGGTTGTCGAACTTGATGTAGAAGGACGATGCCGAAATGCTCAGACGACGATCCAGAAATTCCCCTTTCATACCGACCTCAAAGCTGTCGGAAATTTCTTTGGAAAATTCTCGGTCGGCGCCGGCCGCGAAGAAGGCATTGAAGCCACCGGACCGAAAGCCACGCCCGTAACTTGCATAGACATTGAGACCGTCTTCGATCGCGTAGCGAAGTTGCGCCTTCGGCTGGAGGGCGTCAAAGGTCTTGCTGGTTGCCGATGCCGCGCCAACAGCCTCGTCCACAGAATGGCGCTTGTCTCGATCATAGCGCATGCCCACGGTGAGTTCGAGACTCTTGGTCACATCCGCGCTGACGGAGCCGAAAACCGCCATGGATTCGCTCTTGCCGACGTCCAGACTTCGGATCGCGTAACTGTCAGTGGCATGACCGGTGCCATCGTCGAACGGGATGAGCAGGAAATTGTCGGTATCCCGATTCTGGTAGTAGAGGCCGGCAAGCCAGCGCACCCTGTCCTTGCCACTGGAGGCCAAACGAACTTCCTGCGTGAAAGCCTTGACGGTCAAGTCGAGGTCCTGGAGCACAGCGGCCGCCGGCGAGAAATCAGCGTCGCCGAACAAATGTGCGTCGCTGCGGCTATAGCCACTAATCCAGGTCAGCTCAGCGCCACCAAAGTCATAGTCTGCCTTGAGCGACAGGTCGTAGATGTCTCGCTTGTCGCGCGTGAGGACGTTGCGATTGAGTAGCGATGTCGAAAAGTCATCAAAATTGGCGTCGGTGACGATTTCAATCGTGGGCGCGCCGGCGGTCTGATGGAGGTAGTTGCCCCTCAGATTGATCTCCAATTTGTCCGACGCGACGAAGATCAGGCCGGCCTTGACCAGGTAGGACTCATCGAAGTCGGCCTTCCGGTCGCCATCGCGAGCGGTAATGTCAGCGATTCGGCCGTCGAAGTTGCGCATGGAGGCGGCAACTCGGAACAGCAGCTTGTCTTTTGCCAGCGGCCCGGAGATGGCCGCGGCCAGCCGCAGGTCATTGCCACTGGCATATGAAGCCCGAGCCATCCCTTCCAGTTCGTTGGTCGGCCTGCGGGTAGTAATGTTGATGGCGCCACCAATGGCATTGCGTCCGTAGAGGGAGCCTTGGGGACCTCGCAGAACCTCGATCTGCTCGATATCCAGCAATTCCTGGTTGATGAAAGTCGGGTGGGCGATCTGCACGCCATCGATAACCACGGCGACAGGGGCTTCACCGCCCTGCGCCGTGGGAATGCCGCGAATTGTCATCTGCATCTCGGATGGCTTGAATGTCGGCGTGAAGAACATGTTCGGCGTAAGATTGGCGAAGTCGGTCACGTCGGTGATGCCGGCGTTTTCGATTGCCTGCCCAGTAAAGACCGTGACGGCGTCCGGCACTTCGATCTGGGACTCAGCCCATTTCCGGGCGGTCACCACGACCTCCTCCAGCTCCGGCTCTGCTGCGAGTGCCTGACCGCTGACCAGAAGGCCAACACACCCCATGGTCGCAAGCACGGTGCTCATCATCGCGCTTTCCGCAACCTTCGATCGAGAATAGCTCTTCATTATTTCCCCCTGATTTAGCGCCGGCCCTGCCGGCCTGTTTGTGGCATAGATAGTCCGCCGCGAATCACGTTTGACCCAAGGGCAAAGTTGGGGGATCACCCACCCCACCCCACACCCGTGCGCACAGATGCGGAATCACCCAGCGGCATTCTTGCCCTTGCTGCGACCTCTTGCTTCTTTTGGCACCAAGACGTCGCCGCCAGTACTGCGGGGATGCAGTATCCGATCAGGGGAAGCCGAATGAGTGGGCATACGAGCTACAGAGTCGCCGTGGACGTTGGCGGCACCTTCATGGATTTCGTCATCATGGACGAGGCGACGGGCATCGCCCGGGTGGAAAAGATATCGTCCATCGCTGACCAGCTGCCGACCCAGTTCATTCAAGGTCTGGCCAGCCTTGAGGTCCCGATTGCCTCACTTCGTCAGATTTTCCATGGCATGACCGTTGGGGTGAATGCCCTGGTCCAGGAGCGGGGCGCCAAGGTCGGACTTCTGACGACGAAGGGCTTCCGCGACGTCCTTGAGATGGGCCGCGGTGGGCGCAAGCCGGTCTATAACTTCCTCCACCAGGCCCCGCCTCCCCTGGTCGAACGCGATCTGCGCTGCGAGGTCCGCGAGCGCGTCACCTACGATGGCCAGATTCTGACTCCCATTGAATTGCAGGACGTGGACGAACAGGTCGACTTCCTGCTGTCGCAGGGCGTCCAGGCAATCGCCATCTGCTTCCTGCACGCCTATGCGCAACCTGGTCACGAGATTGCTGCCCGTGAACGCATTCGCAGCCGCCACCCCCATCTTGCAGTGTCGGTATCGCATGAGATAGCGGCCGAATGGCGAGAGTATGAGCGGACATCCACGACAGTTCTCAACGCCTTCATTCAGCCAACCGTGCAGGCTTACCTTGATCAGTTGAAGCAGGAACTGGCCGGCATCGGGTATCACGAGCCGCTGGCGATCATGCAGTCCAGCGGGGGCGTGGCCGATCTCGAGACCGCCGGCAGCAAGCCGATACGCACCTTGATGTCCGGCCCTGCCGGTGGCGTTATCGGTGCCAAGTTTCTGAGTGATCGTCTTGGATTTTCGAACGTCATCTGCACCGACGTTGGCGGCACGACCTACGACGTCGCCATCATCGAGGATGGTCGCATTCTCGAACGCAGCCAGATGGAAATCGCCGATCGGCCCATTCTTGGCTCGCTCATCGACGTCATTTCGATCGGAGCCGGTGGCGGCTCGATTGCCTGGCTTGACCACCGTGGAGGCCTACAGGTTGGCCCGCAGAGCGCCGGCGCCTCGCCAGGACCAGTCTGCTTTGGGCGCGGCGGCCAGGAACCGACCGTCACGGACGCCCATCTTCTCCTCGGTCGTCTGGATCCGGATGACTTCCTGGGCGGCCGCATGAAGCTCGACCGCGACGGTGCCCGCGCCGCCATCGATGCGCGAATCGCGCGACCCCTAGGGCTCGACACCATCAGCGCAGCTCAGGGCATCATTTCTATTGCCGAGACCAACATGGCCAATGCCATTCGCAGCAAGACGGTCGAGCGCGGACTTGATCCACGGGAGTTCGTCATTCTCGCCTACGGCGGCGGTGGCGGACTGTTTGCCTGTTCAGTGGCGGATGAGCTGGAGGTCCCCAAGGTCGTAGTCCCTAACGCTCCGGCCAATTTCTCAGCCTGGGGGATACTGACTACCGATTACATGGAAGACGCGGTTCGCACGCGGGTTCTGCCGTTCAACGGGCTCAACATCGGCACCGTCATCGACCAGCTGGAAGAACTCTCCGTATCCGCAGTTGCCGCCATCACCCGTTATGGGTTCCCGGACGACCAGGTGGAACGCCAATGCCGGCTGGATCTACGTTATGCCAACCAGGAGTATACAATCACCGTTGAGATCGATGTCGACTGGCGGGAGCCAGGCGCGTTTCTGGCGACCGCTCGCCAGCGCTTTATCGACGCCCACCGCCAACTCTATGGCCACGGCTCGTTGGACGCCGATCTCGAGGTCGTATCGGTGCGCTGTCGTGCAATCGGGCGCGTCAGGGCGCCGGAAATCGCCGCGCTGGCACCTCGTGCCGCCGGGACACCGGTCCGCGAACAACTGGTCCATTTTGCGGGCTCTCCAGATCCCCATGTCACCAGCGTCTTCGTACGCGACACATTGGCCCCAGGGCAGATCATTCCTGGTCCTGCAATTATCAATGAATGGACGATGACAACAGTTGTGCCTCCGCAATGGCAGGCGACATGCGACGGCGTCGGCAACCTTATCCTTGAACGGACCCACTGATGGGCGGAGACATGAACATGACCAGTGTAGATGTTGTGCGGGCCGAGATCATCCGCAACCGGCTCGTCGCGGCGACCGAGGAAATGGCCAAGACCATGATTCGGACCGCATTCAATCCGTTGCTGTACGAAGTGCAGGATTTCAGTGTCACGATTATGTCGGCCCAAGGTGACATGTGGGCGGAAACGCCGGGCGTCATCGTCTTCAGCCAGGCATTCCCAGAGGCCGTCCGAGCCGGCATTCGGCGCTGGAACGGCGAATTCGCGGAAGGCGACGTCCTGATCGTCAACGATCCGTTCGAAACCGGCACACACATTTCAGACACCAACGTTTACATGCCGGTTTTCGTTGCCGGCGAACTGGTGGCATTTTGCGGCGTTGCCGCACATTGGGCTGACGTTGGCGGCAAGAACCCGGGTGGCTGGTGTCCCGACACGACCGACACCTATCAAGAAGGACTGTGCTTCCGTCACCAGAAGATCGTTGCAGCCGGTGTGCGTAACGATGCCCTGTGGGATCTCATCGCCTGCAATGTCCGCGTGCCGGACATTGTTCTGGGCGACCTCGAGGCTCAGATCGCCGCCTGCCGTCAAGGCGCCGCCCGCATTGCCGCACTTTGCAACAAGTACGGGACCCCTGTGGTCCGGTCGTCCATGGACCATGTGATTGAGCAGACCGACAAGTCCATGCGAGCCATGATCGCCGCATTGCCAGATGGCGAGTTCGGCGCCTCCATCCGCCTGGATAGTGATGGTGTCGATCCGGATGGCGACTTCCTGGTTTGCCTCAAAATTACGATCCGCGGTGATCGCGTACATTTCTCGCTCCATGGATCAAGTCCCACAGCGCGTGGCCCGATTAATCTGCCGGCGCCCTGCACCAAGGGTATCTTGGCGTCGTCCCTCAAAGGCATCCTGCTGCCATTTGATCCCTGCAACGCCGGCCATGCTCTTTGCCTCGACTTCGACTTGCCCGAGCAATCGCTGGTCAATCCTGTTCGTCCAGCCCCCACCGACTCTTACGGCTACGTCATCGAATGCCTGATGGATATGATGTTCCGGTGCTTTGTGAATATTGTACCGGACAAGTGCCCGGCGGGAGGCTACCAGCTGACCAGCGCCTTCTTTTCCCGCAGTCAGGCAAAGCACGGCAAGCCGTTCATCATGATGGACCCCATGCATGGTGGAAACGGCGCGCTCCATGATCGCGACGGGGGCACGAACCAGCTCACCGGCAACGGAGACCTTCCCAATACCCCGATCGAGATCACCGAAACACGCCATCCCTTCCGCATCGAGCTCTTCGAATTCGCACCGGAAGTCGCAGGCGTCGGCAAGTTTCGTGGTGGCATGGGCGTCCGCAAGGACTATCGCTCGCTCACCGATGATGTTGCGGCCTCGTTTGTCATCGAAAACACAAAGGATCCCACGGCCGGTGGCATCGAGGGCGGAAGCGACGGCAAGCATGGCTATCTCCTGATTGAACCAGGCTCGCAGGATGAAAGGCGCCTGGATGTGCGCGTCGGCGCGATTGGCCCCTTCCCCGCTGGCACCTTGTTCCGGGTCGTCACCGGCGGGGGTGGCGCGCGCGGCCCGGCGCTGCAGCGCGATCCGGAGCTGGTGCTGCGTGATGTTCGCCATGGCTTCCTTTCCATCGACGATGCCAGAACGCTCTACGGTGTGGCGATTGAGGGTAGCCGGGGTGACTGGCGTATTAATTTGGAGGCGACACATCAGGTCCGGGCACGGGCATGCTGATCTGCCTTGAGCATGCCCGAGTGTTCGATGGCCAGGACGTCTCTCAAGACACGGATGGCTATGTCATCGTCGAGGATGAGCGCATTGTAGAAGTGGGGGCGGGTCGACCACCCGCCGTCACCTTCCAGCGTCGCCTTGATTGCGGCGGCGGATTTCTGATGCCAGGCCTGATCGACGCTCATTTTCACGCCTATTCGCCCAGCTTCAACATATCCGGCAACGACCGGATGACACCCCAACTTCTGGCACTGCATGCGCGGCGCGTGCTGGAAGGCACGCTCAAGCGGGGTTTCACGACGGTCCGGGACGCCGCCGGTGGCGACCTCAGCCTGTGGCTGGCAATCGAACAAGGCCTCATCCGGGGGCCTCGCTTCTTCTATTCAGGCAAGGCGTTGTCTCAAACCGGTGGCCACGGCGACATGCGCAATCCTGGCGAGATTGAGCCTTGTGGTTGCACGAGCTACAGTGGATCGATCACGCGTGTCGTCGACGGCGTCGATGCCGTTCGGCAGGCGGCTCGCGAGGAGTTGCGCAAGGGCGCACACCAGATCAAGATCTTCGTGTCGGGCGGTGGACTCTCACCCAGCGACCCCATGTGGATGCCGCAATTCACTGATGCGGAAATCTCGGCCGCAGTCGAAGAAGCAGCTACCCGACGCACCTATGTCATGGCTCATTGCCATACCGACGACGGGGCACGCCGCTGCGTTGAAAATGGCGTTCGCAGCATCGAGCACGGCACCTTGATCAACCGTGATTCTACCGCGGCCATGATCGCGTCTGCCGGTGCGTTCGTCGTACCCACCTTATCGGTCGCGCACGTGTTGATGCGTCATGCGAGTGCGCTCGGGATTCCACCGGCTTCCGTTGCCAAGATCGAGGCCATTGGTGAGCAGATGTTTGAATCGATTGATCTGTGCAGACAGGCCGGCGTCCAGCTGGGGTTTGGCACTGACCTGCTTGATCATCTCTATCATGTGAACCAGGGCGGCGAGTTCGAGCTTCGCGGGCGTGTCAGCCCTGCCATAGAGGTGTTACGCTCGGCGACCTCGGTCAATGCACGTCTGATGGGTCAGGCGGAGTCGATTGGCAGCCTACGCGCCGGCCTGCTCGCGGACCTGGTCCTGATCGATGGGGATCCAGTTGCGGACCTCGGCATCATGGGCCGCCCTGAACGGATGCCTCTCGTGATCAGGGGTGGGCAGTTCATCCGCAATCTCATGCCAACCGTCGAGGCCTGATGCCCTCCCAATCGAACACATCTCCGCCGGTGTCACTGCTGGTTCAGGCCGGATTGTTTATCAGCGGCACCGCCTCTGCCGCCTTGGCGATCCTCAAGCCGATGTTGGTCGGTGCACTGATTGATGATTACGGCCTGTCCGATGCCAGAGCCGGAAGCATTGCCGGAATCGAGATGGCGGGGATCGGCGTTGCGGCCTTGCTTGCGCCATGGATACTGAAACGCCTGAACCAACTGACATTACTCAGACTGGGCGCTACGCTGGGACTGGCCGGATCGTTGGTCCCGGCGGTATCGGATCTGTTTCCCGCCATCCTGGTCGCCCGCCTGGTCGCAGGTGCAGGTTGCGGCCTGATCGCATCGTTGACGCTGGGCGCACTGGGCAGAATGGCCAACCCTGACCAAGTGCTCGGACGCTATTACAGTCTTTCCTATGCTCTGGGCATTCTGATCGTCGCCGTCGGCGCCCGCGTCATCGGCCAATGGGGTGCAGCGGGTGGCTACGGACTTTTGGCCGCCCTGCTGTTGATCGTCTATGTTGTCGCCCCGTGCTATCCTGAGCCACCGTCGAGCCTGTCTTCCCCGACCTCCAGGACAGGCACCTCGACACATGTTGGACGTGCGGCCGTTCTAACCCTGTCTGCGTCACTTTGCTTCTGGATTGCCCTGGGTGGAATCTGGGCCTTTGTCGAGCGACTGGGTTTGGCCGCGGGTCTGGATCGGCGTGACGTCGGACTGGTGTTCAGCCTCGCGCCGGCCGCATCGATTGGCGGAGCCTTGTCCTCATGGTGGCTCGGACTTCGACTTGGTCGCGCTTTGCCGTTGCTGGGTGCCGTCCTGCTGGCGGCTATTGCCAGCCTTCTGGTCGGACTGTCCATCAGCGCCGCCGTGTTCGCGGCTGGCCTGTTGTTGCTGACATTCTCCTGGTCAATGTTCCTGACCTACCTCGGCGGCGCCATGTCGACGATTGACCGTAGCGGCAGGTTGATTGCCGCAAGCGTTGCCAGTCAAACACTCGGCATGGCGATCGGTCCTGCGGTTGGCGGCATTCTGGCTGGGCGCTTTGGCTATGCGACCATCACCCATGTCGGCCTGGGGCTTGAGGCTTTGGCTTTCCTGCTGCTGGCCTGGATGTTCGCAGCCTTACGCCCACCCCCTCATGCCCGGGGCGCTGCATGGTCATCCTGACCCGACACTCAATCCCACCTGTCCGCTATGCACATACGAAAGCGCCTGCCTCCATGGTCAGCACAGAAACCTGTTACGACGTCGGCGTCATTGGTGCGGGCATTGCCGGCGCCGCGCTCGCCGCAGAGCTCTCCTGCACACACCGCGTGATCCTGCTCGAACAGGAGGATCAGCCAGGCTATCATGCCACGGGGCGTTCGGCGGCCGTCTTCACCAGTATTTATGGGAACGAGACAGTTCGCGCATTGACGCGCGCCTCACGCACGCAACTTCTCTATCCCTCCCCGTCGTTCACCGACACGCCATTTGTGGCCCCGCTTGGTTGCATGTTCATTGCCCGTCCCGACCAGCTGACGCAGCTGGCTGATTTCCATAGCCGCCCGGACATCCATGCAGCAACACAATGGCTGGATGCGGCCCAGGCCCGCCACCGCTGCCCTCTGCTCCGGCCAGGCCATATCGCCGCGGCGGTCGAGGAACCGGATGCCCTGTCAATTGACGTTCATGCTCTGCAGCAAGCCTATCTGCGACAGTTTCGCCAGCAGGGCGGTCGGTCGCGTCCGTCAAGGTGGTGTAATTTCGGCTGTGGCCGTGGGCCATCGTCAGGCGGCTTTGGCGGTGATGTGTAGGGGCTGATTTTCCTCCTCGATCATGGGTTGGTTGAGTTCGGCCATGCCTTCGATCTGCATGT
>CAUJIW010000194.1 GCA_963205175.1 Pseudomonadota bacterium | reverse complement strand
TGTGACGAGTATTTCTTCATCAAGCACCGCAACCGGGCACGCGGCGTCGGCGGCATCTTCTACGACCACCTGAACTCCGGCGACTGGGAGGCCGATTTCGCGTTCACCCAGGATGTCGGCCGCGCCTTCCTCGACATCTACCCGACGCTGGTGCGCCGCCACATGCACGCGCCGTGGACGGCCGAACAGCGCGAGGAGCAGCTGCGTTACCGGGGCTACTATGCCGAGTTCAACCTGGTCTATGATCGCGGCACCACCTTCGGCCTGAAGACCGGCGGCAACGTGGAGGCCATCCTGATGAGCCTGCCGCCCGAGGCCAAGTGGCCCTGAGGCTGCCCTTCAGCCCACCCGCAGCGATCTGGCCTTGCCCCTGCCGGTCAACGTATCCCGCGTCGGCTCGGCCGCCGGGTCCTGACCGGCCGTGTAGGCTGCCAGCCATCCCGGCACCGCATCGGCGTCCATGGGCCGGGCGATGCCGTAGCCCTGCGCCTGATCGCAGCCGAGGTGAATGAGCAGCGCCTGGATCTCGGCCGTTTCCACACCCTCGGCGACCACCGTCAGCGAAAACGTCTGCGCCAGCCGGATGACCGCCTCGACAATCGCCCGGTCATCCGGATCGTTTGCCATGTCGCGCACGAAACTCTGGTCGACCTTGACGGTCTGGGCAGGCAGATGACGCAGATAGGACAACGAGGAATAGCCGGTACCGAAGTCGTCCAGCGCCACCGACACCCCCAGCGCCCGGCAGCCTTCCAGTACCTTGCGGGAGTGGCGAAGGTTCTGGAGTGCCGCGCTTTCAAGCACCTCCAGTTCCAGCTGCGACGGCCGCAGCGACGGCCACCGCGCCAGCGACTCCCGCAGCACGTCGAGGAAACGGGAATCCAGCAGGTGCCGTGGCGAAATGTTGACCGACACGGCGGTGTCCAGGCCCAGCTGCCGCCAGGCGTCGAGCTGCCTCAACGCCTCGCCAATCGACCATTCGCCGAAGACGATCTCCATCTCGGTGCCGGCGATGGCCTCCAGGAAGCGGTGCGGCGCCAGCACCTCGCCGGAAGGCAGAAGCCGTCGCGCCAGCGCCTCGAAGCCAACCACGACGTTGCTGCGCAGGTCGATCTTGGGCTGGTAGTGCAGTCGCAGTTCCCCCCGCGCCAGGGCGCCGCGCACCACCTCCACCGTGGTGCTGCGCGCGTGGTCCCGCACGGCATTGCCGACATCGAAGAACTGGATGCGCTGCCGGCCGGCGAGCTTGGCCTGGTACATGGCCTGGTCTGCCTGACGGATCAGGACATCCGGTTCCGAGCCATCGAGCGGATAGACGGAAATGCCCAGGCTGGCACCCAGCTGGAACTCCCCCGCCAGCAACCGGTAGGGTTGCGACAGCATGCCATGCAGTTGCGGAAGCGCCTCACGACAGGCCCGCATGTCCTCGAACCCCGACAGCAGCAGCACGAACTCGTCGCCGCCGATGCGGGCAGCAACGTCGACCGCCGGCAGACAGTCACGCAGACGATCGGCGACGGCCGCCAGCAGATCGTCGCCGATCTGGTGACCGTAGCTGTCGTTGATCGGCTTGAAGCCATCGAGATCGAGGTAGCAGACCGCCAGCAATGTATCAGCCGCAGTGGCGCGCGCCATCGCCTCTGCCAGCAGTTCGCCCAGCAGCACGCGGTTGGGCAGGCCGGTCAGCACGTCGTAATGGGCCAGCCGCTCCAGCTTCTTCTGCTGCTCCTTCAGCTCGCTGATATCGGAGAGCATCGCCACGTGATGACGCGCCTTGCCGGTGTCATCATAGAGCGCCGATACCACGGTCACGGTGTGCACCGTGTTGCCATCGCGATGAACGACCGAAAGCTCGCCGCGCCACTGGCCGTGGGCACTGGCGCTTTCCATCGCCTCGCGGACCCGGTGTCGGACTTCCGGCAGAACGGGAATCTCCTCGGCGCGCCGGCCTATCAGTTTGTCAGCCGCCGCCCCGATCATGGAGCAGAAGCGCGGGTTCACCTTCAGGACGCGGAATTCTTCATCGGTGACGACAATGCCTTCATCCGCCTGGTCGAAGATGATGCCCGCCAGGCGCAGGTTTTCCTCCACCTGATGGCGTTCCGTGATGTCCTCGGATACCCCGAGCAACAGTCGCGGGCTGCCATCCTCGTCATAAATCGGCACCTTGCGGGTGTGTAGCAGACGCCGCCCCAGATGCGGGGTGTCCATCACCTCTACCGGCAGGTCCACCGGCTCGCCGCTCGCCAGCACCCGGCGATCCACCTCCGTGAACAAGGTCGCCTGCTCGCGGGGCACGAAATCGAAGTCGTTGCGGCCGATCAGATCGGCTTTCGGCACCCCCATCAGGGCCGCGCCGGTGCGGTTGAAATGGGTGAACCGCAGCTCCCGGGGTTCCTTGGTGAATACCATCATCGGAATGTTGTCGATGATCGCCTCAAGCTCGCCCTGATAACGCATGGCCTGCTCGCGGGCGCGATGGTGCTCGATGGCGATGCCGGCCAGCTGGGCGGCGTGACCGATGATGAACATGTCCTCGACGTCGGGCACCGCCGGACGGGAATGATAGATGCCGAACGTGCCGAGAACCCGGCCGTCGGCGGCGAGGATGGGTTCCGACCAGCAGGATGCCAGCCCGGCGGTTGCCACGAGCTCCCGATAGGGAGCCCAGTAGGGATGCACCGCCAGATCCTCGGCAATCACCCGCTCGGCACGGAATGCCGCCGTGCCGCATGACCCGATTCCCTCGCCGATCGCCAGGCCATCGACGGCCTTGATATAGAAGTCGGGCAGCCGCGGCGCCGCGCCATGGCGCAGACACCCCTCGGCGTCGACCAGCAGCACCGAACAGAGTGCCTCGGTCGCAATGGTTTCAACCGCGCGGGTGATGGCCGCCAGTACGGTACCCAAGGGCTTGCCTCTGGCCAGTAGCTCCAGAGCCTCGCCACGCAACTGGTTGAGGTTTCGCGATCGGGTGTCGGTATCGGGGGTCGAAATCAACGCCATACGCCTTCGCCGCTTGCAGTGTCCCCGGCACCCCGACGCCCCCCCTTGGCCGCCAGCGCCGTATCCGCCCCACCCTCTACAAGCGGAGAATACGGCAGCGGAATTAATGTGCCGTTAAAGCGCGCCTGCTGCGACGGCAGGTCAGCCAAGCCCGATCCAGGTCACCGGCAGCATGGCCACCAGCGCGCCGGTCGACAGGTTGGCCAGGGTCGCCGCCAGCAGCGAGCGGAACAGCAGGCCGGCAACGTCGGAGCGGCGCTCGGGCGCGATGGCGTTGAAGCCGGCCAGCATGATGCCCAGTGAAGCCAGATTGGCGAAGCCGCAGACGCAATAGATGAGAATGGCGATGGTGCGGGCCGACAAGGTTTCATCCAACTGCGACAGCCGGATGAAGCCCATGATCTCGGTCATGGTGATCTTGGCGCCCATCACCGAACCGGCGGTCACCGCCTCGCCCCAGGGCACGCCGATCAGCCACATCATCGGCGCGAACAGCCAGCCCAGCAGCCGCTCGATGGACAGCGGCCCGCCGGCCAGGTCCGGCAGCGCCTTCAGCCCCATGTCGACCAGCGCCACCGTCGCCAGCACGGCGATGATCATGGCGGCGATGTTGAGCAGCAGCCGCAGGCCTTCCTCGACACCGCTGGAAAAGGCGTCGACGGTGGAGCGATAGACGCCCTCCTGATCGCCCTCCTCACGACCGGTCGGCACCACGCCGGGGGCTTCCGGCACCATCAGCAGCGCCAGCACGACGCCGGCCGGGGCCGAGATCAGCGAGGCCGCCACCAGATGGGCAATGGCGTTGGGCAGCACGGATTCGATCAGCAGCGCATACAGCAGCATCACCGAACCCGCGACCGTCGACAGGCCGGTAACCATCACGACAAACAGCTCGGAACGCGACAGCCGGTTGAAGTAGCGGCCGATAATGACCACCGATTCCACCATGCCGAGGAACACGTTGGCGGCGGTGGCCAGGCTGACGGCGCCGCCCAGCCCCAGCGACCGTTCGAACAGGCGGGCGAACAGGTGGCTGATCCATTGCAGCACCTTCCAGTGCCACAGCACGGCGGAGATGGCGGCGACGACGATGATGAACGGCAGGATCTGGAAGAAGAAGCTGGGGCCAACGTCAGTATTGACCACCGCGAACGGCGCCTTGCCGCCGCCGATGTAGCCGAACACGAAACTGGTGCCGGCCTGGGTGGCGCTGGAGAGCGCATCGACGGCATCGTTGAGGCCCAGCAGCGCACGGCGCACCGGCGCCAGGGCAAACAGCAGCAGCAACAGCGCCACCTGCAACACCATGCCGCCGATCACGGTACGCCAGGGGATGCACCGCCGGTTCTCCGACAGTGCCCAGCCGATACCGATGATGACGGCTAGCCCGAGCAGCCCGCGCGCGTGATTGACGTCCCAGCCCATGTATCCGCCTGCCCCCGATCATATTGCTCCGCACAATAGCTAACGGGGCACCGGACACGGCGCCAGAGCGAGAAACAAACCGCAATGTGAAATATATGTTACCGCGCGTCGGTGGACCACAGGGCGCCGATGACCGCGCCCTTCACAAAGGGCAGCAGGCCCATGGTCAGCGCGCCGACGGCCGACAGCACGCCGGTCAGCACCATTGGCAGGGAGTGTTCCAGAATGAACGGGAACCCCAGCACCGGCGCCACCACCAGGTGACCGACGATCAGGATGGTGAAATAGGGCGGCGCGTCATCGGCCGGATACTGGCCGTTGTCGTGGCCGCAGGCCGCGCAGGTGGGCGCCACCTTCAGGTAGCCGGCGAACAGATTGCCCTCGCCGCAGTTCGGGCAGCGGCGAACCAGGCCGCGCAGCACGCCCTGCAGCATCGGCTTGTTCCTGGCCACAACGACTTTCTGGGGCGACAGCTCCGGCATCGACATTCCTTCCACGCGACCCCCTGGCACATGACAAACATCGTACCGGGCCGCTCCTCTATTCGCCGTTAACAGGCCGGGACGCAACTGTCGCGCGGCGCGGCAGATCGCCCCACGCACCAGCCCGGACCGTCACGAGGGGGCACCAACGCGATCCGGCCCCCGGCCACAACGACAAACCCCTCCCCGGCAGGGCAACCGGAGAGGGGCTTGGTCGTCATCGAGAACGTCATCCCCGAAGACCGGCGCTCCGGCCGTGACGGGTCAGGGCAGCCCGTCACGGCAACGCCGGCCAGCGGCTCAGTTGGCCTGCCGCTTGAGGAAGGTCGGGATCTCCAGCGGATCCTCGCCCGCCGCGCGGGGGTCGCGCGCCGGGGCCGCCTTGGCGGCCGGGGCCGGAACGTCATCCGTCTCCTCGGCCTGGGTCGAACGACCGATCCCCATCATCCGCTCGAACAGGGTTGGCGCGCGGGTCGCCTCGGCGCGGGGCCGCGCGGCCGGGCGGGCCGGTTCGACAAACGGACGTTCCACCGACTCGACGATCGGCGCGGTTGTCTGCGGCGCCCGCGGTGCCGGCTCGCGCAGCGAGGTCACCACGGCGGGGGCATCGGGCTCGGCCAGCTCATCGGCGACATCAAGCGCCAGTACATCTTCTTCCTCGGCCACCGCTTCCGGCTCGGCGACCGGAACCGGCTGGGCCACCGGCGCCGGCTGGGCGACCGGCTGCGCGCCAGCGCGCGGCGCGCCGGTGTGGAAGGCGCCCGCGACCGGGGAGAAGCTCATGCTGGTGCGCGACGTGGCTGGCGTTGCCGGCTGGGTCGCGGCGGCGGCGTCGATGCCGGTCGCCACCACCGACACGCGCATCCGGCCGTTGAGTTCCTCGTTGAAGGCCGAACCGACGATGATGTTGGCCTCGGGGTCGACCATCTCGCGGATATGGTTGGCGGCCTCGTCGACCTCGAACAGGGTGAGGTCGTCGCCCCCGGTGATGTTGATGATGACGCCCTTGGCGCCGCGCATCGACACCTCGTCGAGCAGCGGGTTGGCGATGGCGGCCTGGGCGGCCTCGATGGCGCGGCCGGCGCCCTCGGCCTCGCCCGTGCCCATCATCGCCTTGCCCATCTCGCTCATGACGGTACGGATGTCGGCGAAGTCGAGGTTGATCAGGCCCGGCATGACCATCAGGTCGGTGATGCCGCGCACACCGGCGTGCAGCACCTCGTCCGCCATCGAGAAGGCTTCCTTGAAGGTGGTCTGCGGCCCGGCGATGCGGAACAGGTTCTGGTTGGGAATGATGATCAGCGTGTCAACGTGCTTCTGCAGCTCCGAGATGCCCTCCTCGGCCGAGCGCATGCGGCGCAGACCCTCGAAGCTGAACGGCTTGGTGACCACACCCACCGTCAGGATGCCCTTCTCGCGCGCCGCGCGGGCGACAATCGGGGCGGCACCCGTGCCGGTACCACCACCCATGCCGGCGGTGATGAAGCACATGTGGCTGCCGTCGAGCGCGGTCTCGATGGTGTCCAGCGTTTCCTCGGCCGCCGCGCGACCGATTTCGGGCCGCGAGCCGGCGCCCAACCCTTGCGTGATCTTCAGGCCAAGCTGGATGCGGGTCTCGGCCAGACCGCCCACCAGCGCCTGCGCGTCGGTGTTGGCCACCACGAAGTCCACGCCCTGCAAGCCGGACTTGATCATGTTGTTCACCGCGTTGCCACCGGCGCCACCAACGCCGATCACGGTGATGCGGGGCGAGAGCTCGGTCAGCTCCGGCCGCTTGAGTTCGATACCCATTGCCCTGTTCTCCTTCGTCCTCGATGACTCACGCCTGAACGCTATCTATACGACCTTGGCGGGCTGCTCCCACCTATATTTAGTTAAAATGCACTGGCGAGAATACGGATCATCCGCCCGAACGGATTGCGCGAAATCGTCGTCGCCGAGATGCGCGCGTCGCGCCAGATATCCTGCACCTGCTGCTGCTCCATCTGGATCAAACCCACCAGGGTCGAGAAGGCAGGCCCTGAGGCCGCTTCCGGCAGACCATCCAGCGGCTTGGGCGCGGCAAGCTTGACCTCGCGGCCGAACATGCCGGTCGCGAAATGGGTAATGCCGTTGAGGTCGGCGACACCGCCGGTGAGCATCACCGGTCGGCCCACGGCGGCCCGGAAGCCCAGCTCGTCGAGGCGGACAGCGACTTCCGAGAGGATCTTTTCCACCCGTTTGCGGATGATCGCCGACAACTGAGCCTTCGACACCCAGCTCGGCTCGCCACCCTGGGCCCGCAGCGGCGTCACCTCGATCATGTCATGGTTGTCGCGACTGGTGGTGATCAGCGTACCATGCAGCGACAGCATCCGTTCGGCGTGAATGCGCCTTGTACCCACGCCGGCGGCGATGTCGTCGACGATGTCCGCACCACCCATCGGGATCGACGACAGGCCAACCATCATGCCGCGATAGTGCACGGAGACGTTGGTGACGCCGGCGCCCATCTCGACCAGCGCGACACCGGTCTCGCGCTCGTCCTTCTCCAGACAGGCAAGGCTGGTGGCCATCGGAGCGGCGGCGATCGACTGCACACCCAGATGGGCCTGGCGGATGCACAGGTCGAGGTTGCGCAGCGGCGCGGTATCGCAGGAGACGACCATGATGTCGACGCCCAGCCGCTCGGCATGGAAGCCCAGCGGGTTCGCGACGCCCGGCAGGTCATCGACGGTATAGATGGCGGGAATGGCGTGCAGGATGGTGTGGTTGCCGGGGTCGATGCGCTCGCGACCCTCGGCCAATACCCGGTCGATGTCGGCCCTTTCGATGCGGTGGCCGGCAATGTCGACGTCGACCTGATGAATCTCGTAGCACAGGTTGCCGGCCGACATGCTCACGAGCACGCGTTCCACGGTCAGATCGGCGGTTTTCTCGGCCTGATCGACCGCCGCGCGGATGGCGCGTTCAGCCGCGTCCATGTCGGCGACCACGCCCTGGCGAACGCCCGTGCACAACTGGTGGCCAACACCCAGCACCTGGGCGGAGCCATCCGGCCCGAGACGGGCGATCAGCGCCGCCACCTTGGAGGTGCCGACATCGAGGGCGGCGACCACGCGCTCACCCCGTGCCAGACTGAGCCCAGCTCCACTCTTGCGGCGCGCCTTCATATATCGACCCCCCGATCCTGCCCGGCCCCATCCGCGACTCGCGCGGGCACCGCCGCCAACTTGCGCGTGTACATCCGATCCTCCTGGCGCATGTCAAAGCGGGCAAAGCCGCGCCCCAGCAACCCCGCGTTGCGATCCATCGTCGCGAATTTGGACACGGCCCGCACGGCGGCGTCATCCCCCTCGGGCAACATCAGCAACTCGCCGGACCGGAATCGCAAATCCCAGCGGCGATCGCCGACCCAGGTCGCGGAGTCCAGCTGGCCAGCGAGATCCGGGTGCCCGGCCAGCATGACAAACAACGCCCGGGCGTGCGCCTCGGCACCGACACCCACCACCAGCGGCAGGCGTCCGAAGCGCTTCACCCGCTCGCCATTGTCAAGGACACGACCCTCGGCATCGATCACTGCCAGCCGGCCCTGCCGCTGCCACACCGCGACCGGCTTGCGCTCACGGACCACGACGTCGAGCGTATCCGGGAGCCGGCGGGCGACCGAGGCCTCCGCGATCCACGGATTCGCCATCAGACGGGCGCGAACGTCATCGATGTCGACCAGCAGCATGGAATTGGAGCGCCCATCGAACACCGCGCTATAGATCGCGAGCTTCGGCGCGTTCTCGACCCCGCTGATCTTGACGTGCTTGACCTCGAAGCCAAGCCCGGCGACGCCCTGGGCGACGCCAAAAGCCAGCCGCTGCGGCACATCGAACAGCCAGACGCCCAGCCCCAGCACGATGCCGGTGACGGCAAGCCCGCCGCCAATGACTGCCCGCCGCCGCAGCGACGCGGTCCAGAACGACGTCGTCTTGGCCGAACGGCGCGAGGATCCGGCGGCTTTCTTGCGGCGGCTCATCGCTTCAGCCCCGCATCCTGGATCAGCCGGTCGACCAGGGCGTCGAAGCCGATCTGGCGATACTTCGCCTGCTCGGGCACCAGGCTCAAGGGCGTCATCCCCGGCTGGGTGTTGACCTCCAGCAGGTAGAGCTGGCCCGGCTCGCCCATGGTGTCGTCATAGCGAAAATCCGAGCGGGAGACGCCCCGGCAACCCAGCGCCCGGTGGGCGGCCAGCGCCATCGCCAGTGCCTGCTCGGTCGCCTGGGGGTGGATCGGCGCCGGCACCACGTGCTGGGTCAGGCCTTCGGTGTACTTGGCGTCATAATCGTAAAAGCCGCGCGTCGGCTGCAACTCGGTGACCGCCAGCGGTTCGTCGTCGAGGACGGCGACGGTCAGCTCGCGGCCACGGATGAACGGTTCGGCGAGCAGCGTCTCGAACTGCCGCCACGGTCCGGCGGCATCGCGGCTGATCGGCTGGCCGAAATTGCTGTCGTCGGTGACGATGGCGACCCCGACCGACGATCCCTCGTTGACCGGCTTCAGCACATAGGGGCGCGGCAGCGGGTCCGCCTCGAACACTGATTCCGAGCGCACCACGCCACCGCCCGGCATCTGGATGCCGGCGGCGGTGAGTACCGTCTTGGTGAGCTGCTTGTCGATCGCCACCGCCGATGTGGTGATGCCACTGTGAGTATAGGGGATGCCCATCAGCTCCAGCACACCCTGGATCGACCCGTCCTCACCCGGCGTGCCGTGCAGGGCGTTGAACACCACGTCCGGCTTGAGCTCGGCGAGGCGCTGGGCGACGTCATGGCCCATGTCGAGTCCGGTGGCCCGGTAGCCCAGCCGCTGGCAGGCCTCGACGATGGCCCGGCCGGAGGTCAGCGACACCTCGCGCTCCGCCGACCAGCCGCCCATCAGCACGACCACATGCCTGCTCATGCCCGGCCTCCCGTCTGCGGGTTGCCGATGCGCTGTATCTCCCACTGCAGTTCGACGCCGCTGTCGGCCTTCACCCGTCGCCGCACCTCCTCGCCCAGCTGCTCCAGCTCGGCACTACTGGCGCCGCCGGTGTTGAGCATGAAGTTGCAGTGCTTCTCGCTCATCTGGGCGCCGCCGATGGTCAGGCCCCGGCAGCCGGCATGATCGATCAGCTGCCAGGCCTTGTGGCCGTCCGGGTTCTTGAACGTGGAGCCGCCGGTGCGCGAACGCAGCGGCTGGCTCGCCTCGCGCTCGGCGGCGATGCGGTCCATCTCGGCGCCGATGGCGGCGGGGTCGCCGGGCCGCCCCTCGAACAGCGCCTCGACGACGATGGCACCGTCGGGCAGCTCGGAATGGCGGTATGTGTAGCCCAGCGCCGAGGCCGGCAAGGTCTCGACCCGACCGTCGCGGTGGACCACGGTGCACTCGACCAGGATATCGGCACATTCCCGGCCATAGGCGCCGGCGTTCATCCGCACAGCGCCACCGACGGTGCCGGGAATGCCGCGCAGGAACTCCAGCCCGGCGATGCCAGCGTCACGCGCGGCGCTGGCGACGGTGATGCCCATGGCGGCGGCGCCCGCGCGCACCCGGGTCGGGCCCTCGATCTTCACGTCGGCGAAGCCCTTGGACAGCCGCACCACCACGCCATCAATGCCGCCATCGCGCACCAGCAGGTTGGAGCCGACGCCCACCGGCAGCACCGGCACATCGGCCGGGCAGCCGGCAAGAAAGGTCACCAGGTCGTCGCGGTCCGCCGGGCGGAACAGCGCTTCCGCCGGACCGCCGGTGCGGAACCAGATGAAATCGGCCATCGAGCCGGCGGCCTCCAGCGTGCCGCGCGGCGCCGGCAGCCGGTCGAGCAGCGAGGGATTGGCGCGCGCCGCCATCATGCCACCGCCCCCCGATTGGCGCGGATGGCGTCCGCCAGACCCGCCGCCCACTTGGTGATGTCGCCGGCACCCAGGCAGACCACCATGTCGCCGGGCTGGATCAACGCCGCGAGCTGCTCCGCCAGATGGTCGGCACCGTCGGTCGCCAGCACCTGGCGATGGCCGGACGCCTTCAGTCCCTTGACCAGCGCGTCCCGGTCGACGCCCTCGATCGGCTGCTCGCCGGCGGCATAAACCGGGGTGATGATGACGACGTCGGCATTGTTGAAGCAGGTGCAGAAGTCGCCCATCAGATCGTGCAGGCGGCTGTAACGGTGCGGCTGGGCGACCGCGATCACCCGGCCGGTGCCCACGCCCTCACGGGCGGCGGCGAGCACGGCGCGAATTTCCACCGGATGATGGCCATAGTCGTCGATGATGGTCGCCCCATCGACCTCGCCGACCCTGGTGAAGCGCCGCTTGACGCCGCCGAAGGTACGGAAGGCCTCCTTGATCGCTTCATCCGGGATGCCGAGCTGCTGGGCGACGGCGATCGCCGACAGCGCGTTCTGGACGTTGTGCCGGCCCGGCATCGCCAGTTCCAGCTCGTCGATCGAGCGGCGCGCGCCGGTACGCCGGTCGGTGATGACGGCGTTGAAGCGGTTGCCGCCCGGCACCGGCTGCATCGCCTCGCCGCGCACGTCGGCCTGGGCGTTGAAGCCGTAGGTGACGATACGCCGGTCGGTGACGCGCGGGATGATCGCCTGCACTTCCGGGTGGTCAAGGCAGAGCACGGCGGCGCCATAGAAGGGCACATGCTCGATGAACTCGACGAACGCCTCTTTCACCGTGTCGAAGTCGCCGTAGTGGTCGAGGTGTTCGGGGTCGATGTTGGTGACGATGGCAATGGTCGGCGGCAGGCGCAGGAAACTGCCATCGGACTCGTCGGCCTCGACGACCATCCATTCGCCGCCGCCAAGATAGGCATTGGTGCCATAGGCGTTGATGATGCCGCCGTTGATCACCGTGGGGTCGAGACCGGCCTTGTCGAGCACCGCCGCCACCAGCGAGGTGGTGGTGGTCTTGCCGTGGGTGCCGGCGACCGCGATGGTCGACTTCAGGCGCATCAGCTCGGCCAGCATCTCCGCCCGCCGCACCACGGGAATGAACCTTTCGCGGGCGAGATCGACCTCGGGGTTGCCGGCCTTGATGGCGGACGACACCACCACCACCGCCGCGTCGCCGAGGTTCTCGGCCTTGTGGCCGATGGCGACCGGGATGCCGCGCTCGCGCAGCCGGGCGACGTTGTAGGATTCAGCGACGTCCGACCCCTGCACGCGATAGCCCAGGTTCTTCATCACCTCGGCGATGCCGGACATGCCGATGCCACCGATACCGATGAAGTGGATAATGCCGATATCGCGTTCCAGACCACTCATGACGCAACTTTCACTATCATGTCGCTATCGTCCTCACCGCGGACATCGGACCACGGGCCACCGGCCAGCCGGGCGATGATGCCGGCCAGCGCATGCGCCGCCAGCGGATGCCCGAGCGCCCGGGCCCGCGCCGCCGCATTGGCGAGCGCACCGGGTTCAAGCGCGATCTTCTGAATCTGCTTGGCCAGTTCCGCCGGCGTGAAGCGGGCCTGCGGGATCACCCGCGCGCCGCCGGCCTGCGCCATCTCGCGGGCGTTGGCGCTCTGGTGATCATCGGTCGCCGAGGGCAGCGGCACCAGGATGGCCGGCCGCCCGACCGCCGTCAGTTCGGAAAGCGTCGAGGCGCCGGCACGGGCGATCACCAGATGCGCCCATTTCAGCCGCGCCGCCATGTCGGTGATATAGGTGGCACACTCGGCGGCAATGCCAAGACGGGCATAGATCTGGCGCACCGTCGAGACATCCTCCTCGCGGCACTGCTGCGTCACCTGCAACCGCCGGCGCAGATGCACCGGCAGCATCTCCAGTGCCGCCGGCACCACGTCGGAGAGCACCTTGGCGCCCTGACTGCCACCCACCACCAGGACGCGGAACACGCTCTCCTCGTGAAAGTCGGGAAACGGCAGGGCCCGCAGCGCGGCGACATCGGCACGCACCGGATTGCCCGTCACCGAGACCTTCAGGGCGTGACGGGCGTTCAGCCGCGCCGTCTCCTGGAATGACGTGGCGATCACGTCCACCCGGCCCGCCAGCAACCGGTTGACCCGGCCCAGTACGGCATTCTGCTCGTGAATGACGGTCGGGATCCTCAGGCTGAGCGCCGCCAGCAATGCCGGCAAAGCCGGGTAGCCGCCAAAGCCCGCCACCACCGCCGGGTGGTAGGACTGGAACAACCGTCGGGCAGCGGCGCGACCCTCGCGCACCTTGAGCAAGGCGGACAACCAGCCGAGCGGACCGCCCCGGCTCGGCGAGCCGCTGGCGATGACATGCTTGGGAATGCCGTCGAACAGCCCGGGAAAGCGCAAACCCCGGTCGTCGGTGACCAGCGTCACCTCATAGTCCTGCGCCATCAGCGCGTGCGCCACCGCATGGGCCGGCACCATGTGCCCACCGGTTCCGCCGGCGGCGATCACCACATGGCGATTGCCGTCGGTCATAGGGTTGCCCGTCCGGACACGAAGGGGGAGGCATGGAGGAAGCGGTTGCGACGGGTCAGCGCGAGCACCAGCCCCATGCCGACAGCCACGGCGACGAACGAGGAACCGCCATGGCTGATCAAGGGCAAGGTCATCCCTTTGGAGGGCAACAGATGTAGGTTGACGCCCATATTGATGAACGCCTGTGCTCCGAATTGCGTTGTCAGCCCGGCCACGGACAGGAAAACGAAAGGATCTTCCTCGTCCACAAGCTGTAGCAGAACCCTCACTATAATGGCTAGATATAGTAGCGCCAAGCACAGACAGGCGATCATGCCAAACTCTTCGCCGATCACCGAGAAAATATAGTCCGTGTGCGGTTCGGGCAGTTGCATCTTGACCTGGCCCTCGCCCGGCCCGGCGCCGAACAGGCCGCCGGACTGGAAGCTCTCGATGGCCTTCTTGGTCTGGTATGCCTGCTCCGCCTCGTCGGTGGACAGGAAGCGCTCGATGCGCGAACGGACGTGCGGCACATACATGTAGGCCAGCCCCATGCCGGATACGCCCGCGAGGCCAACCGCCAGCAGCAACCACAGGCTCATGCCCGCCAGAAAGGCCTGTGCCAGCCACACAGCGGCAACCAGTGCGCTCTGGCCATAGTCCGGCTGAATGACAAGCAGGCCCACCACCAGCACCATCAGCGCCGCCGAGACCTGGATCGCGGGTACCGCTGCATCATCGAACCGCGCCGACAGCAACCAGGCGGTGGTGACGATGAACATCGGCTTGAGGAACTCCGAGGGCTGGAACTGGAAGCCGCCAAGACTGATCCAGCGCACCGCGCCGTTGGCGTTGGAACCGATGAACGGCACCGCCACCAGCGCCGCCAGCAGCGCGACGAAGCCGACCACGCACAGGCGACGTACCCAGACGATGGGCAGCATGGAGGCGCCAATCAGCGCCGGCACCCCCACCGCGACCCAGAACAGGTGCCGGCGAAAATACATCAGGTCGGGAATCCGGTGCGTGGCGTCGGAGTAACGGTGCGCCGCCGCCGGGCTTGCGGCCAGCACCGCGACGATACCCACCGCCACCAGCATCAGCAGCATGGTCAGCAGCATGCGGTCGATGGTCCAGAACCAGCGACCGACGGCCGTACGGTCGGAGCGACTGAACGGACTCATGAGGCGTCTCCTTGCCCCAGCGCCGCCACGGCGGCGCGGAAAGCGTCTCCACGGGCCTCGAAATCCCTGAACTGGTCGTAGGAGGCACAGGCCGGCGACAGCAGCACCACCTCGCCCGGGCGGGCCGCCGCCGCGGCGTCAGCCACCGCCTGTTCCAGCGTGCCGGCACGCACCACCGGCACGTGGGGAGACAACAGGCCCGCGAACAGCGCCTCCGCCGCGCCGATCACATAGGCCTGCCGGACATGGCCGAGATGCGGCAGGCAGGCATCCAGCTCGTCGGTCTTGGCCTTGCCACCGGCGATCCAGTGGATGGCCGGATAGGCGGCCAGTGCCGGCGCGGTGGAGGTCGGGTTGGTGGCCTTGGAATCGTTGAGGTAGGTGACGCCGCCGATCTCGGCAACGAACTCCATCCGGTGGGCGAGCCCCGGATAGCTGGCGAACGCCGCCAGGATGACCGCGTCGGCGATACCGAGCGCGCGGCAGGCGGCATAGGCGGCCGCCGCGTTCTGCGCGTTGTGCGGCCCCTGCAGACGGGGCCAGGCCGACTGGCTGCCGATGGCCCGGCCATCGACATTCAGGGTGCCGCCAACGACGCAGACGCCATGGCCCAGCACCCGCTCGTTGGAGATTGGCACCAGCGTGCCCGCCACTGTGTCGGCGATCCGCCGGCTGGGATCGTCATCGATCGATACCACCGCCGTCTGACGCGGCGTCTGCATCGCGAACAGGCGCTGCTTGGCATGGGTGTAGCCGGCCATGTCGCCGTGACGGTCGAGATGATCCGGCGTGATGTTGGTCAGCACCGCGACATCGGCCACCAGCGTCTGGGTGAGATCGATCTGGAATGACGACAGTTCCAGCACATAGACGCCGCCTTCCGGCAGCGGCGCCTCCCCGAGGATCGGCAGGCCGATGTTGCCGCCCATGCGGGTCGGCACGCCGGCGGCGGCGACAACGTGGTGGATCAGCGCCGTGGTCGTCGACTTGCCGTTGGTGCCAGTGATCGCCACCACCTTGTGCGCGGGCAGTTCGGCACGGGCGCGGGCGAACAGCTCGACATCTCCTATCACCGGTACGCCCGCCAGTCTTGCCTTCTCGGCGAGCGGGTGCGGCGCCGGCAGGTAGAGCGGGATGCCCGGCGACAGCAGCAGGCCGTCAAGGCCGCGCAGATCCAGCGCATAGAGATCGACCAGCGGAATACCGGCCTCGGCCGCCGCCCTGCGGGCGGCGTCGCCGTCGTCCCAGCCCAGCACGTCGGCGCCCGAGGCGATCAGCGCGCGCGCGGTGGCAAGGCCGGTGCGCGCCAGACCGAACACCGCATATCGTTTGCCGGAAAAGACGCGCGCCGTGATCATGAGCGACTACCGCAGCTTGAGGGTGGAAAGACCGATCAGCGCCAGCACCAGCGCAATGATCCAGAAGCGGATGACGATGGTGGATTCCGCCCAGCCTTTCTCCTCGTAGTGGTGGTGGATCGGTGCCATGCGGAACACCCGCTTGCCGGTCAGCTTGAAGCTGGCCACCTGGACGATCACCGATACAGCCTCCAGCACGAACAGGCCGCCGACGATCGCCAGCACGATCTCGTGGTTGGTGATCACGGCGATGGCGCCCAGGGCGCCGCCCAGTGCCAGGCTGCCGGTGTCGCCCATGAACACCATCGCCGGCGGCGCGTTGAACCACAGGAACGCCAGCCCCGCCCCCACCAGAGCGGCGCAGAACACCAGCAGTTCACCGGCGCCCGACACGGCATGCAGTTGCAGGTAGGTGGCGAACTTGGCGTTGCCGATGACGTAGGCGATGATGCCGAAGGTGACGGCGGCGATGATCACCGGCATGATCGCCAGGCCATCGAGACCGTCGGTCAGGTTGACCGCGTTGCCGGCACCGACGATGACGAACGAGGCCACCACCAGATAGAACCAGCCGAGGTTGAGCCCGACGTTCTTGAGGAAGGGCAACCACAGGGTGGTGCCCGTTTTCTGCGACACCCACCAGACCGCGGCGCCGGCGATGGCGAACTCGATCAGCAGGCGGGTCCGGCCGGACAGGCCCTTGTGGGAGGACTTGGTGACCTTGCGGTAATCATCCGAGAAACCGACCAGGCCAAAGCCCAGCGTCACGCCAAGGCAGACCCAGACATAGCCGTTGCTGAGGTCGGCCCACAGCAGGGTGGAGACCACCAGCGAGATCAGGATGAGAATGCCACCCATGGTCGGTGTGCCAACCTTGGTCAGCAGGTGCGACTTGGGACCATCGGTCCGGATCGGCTGACCCTTGCCCTGCTTGACGCGCAGCCAGTTGATGAGGCCCGGACCGATGACCAGGCCGATCATCAACGCCGTCAGCGCGGCGGCGATGGCGCGGAACGTCAGGTAGCGAAAGACGTTGAGAATGGACAGATCGCCACTCAGTTGCGCCAGATAACTCAGCACGGCCTTGCTCCCTGCAATTTTTCATCCAGCGTCCGCTGTTCGTTGAGGGCGCGGACGACGCGGGCCAGCCCGACACTGTTGGAACCCTTGACGAGCAAGATGTCGTCCGGCCGCAACAGGCCGCGCACCTGTGCCAACGCCTCGTCCGCCGACGTCACCAGCGTGTGGCTGATACGCCGTGGCAGGGTCGCCGCCAAGGGCGTCATTTCCGCCCCCACCAGCACCACATGATCGACTGCCGCCGCCTCGATGGGCTCGGCCAGCGAGGCATGAAACCGGTCGGAATCGGCACCCAGTTCCTTCATGGCGCCCAGCACCGCGATCCGGCGGCCCCGCCCCCTGGGCTCGAACCCGCCCAGCACCGCAAGCGACGCCGCCATCGACGCCGGATTGGCGTTGTAGCTCTCATCGAGCAGCATGGCGCTGCCGTCGCCCACCGCGATGTTGGTCCGACGGCCACGCCCCTCCAGCCCCTGCATCTCGGCCAGCGCCAGACCGGCCAGACCGAGGTCGGCACCGACGGCCTTGACCACCGCCAGCACCCCGAGCGCATTGAGCGCCCAGTGCTCGCCCGGCAGACCGACCTTGAAGGTCAGCGTCTCGCCCATCACCTCGGCCGTCATACAGGTGCACGTCGCATGGCTCGACAGTTTGATCGGCCGGACATCCGCCGCCGGATCGCGCAGGCCGAAGCTGACAAGCCGCCCGATGCCCGCCGCCCGCGCCGCCGTCGCCAGCCGCTCGAAGTGGCGGTTGTCGCGATTGAGCACCACCGTGCCCCCCGGCACCACACCCGTGAAGATCTCCGCCTTGGCGTCGGCGATCGCCTCCTCGCTGTCGAAGAAGGCGCGGTGTGCGCTGGCAATGGTGGTCACGATGGCCACATGCGGACGAACCAGCGTGGTGAGCGCCGTCAGCTCGCCACTGTGGTTCATGCCCATCTCCAGGACGCCAAAGGCGCTGTCGGCCGGCATCCTGGCCAGCGACAGCGGCACCCCGGTATGATTGTTGTACGACTTCACCGACGCATGGACCAGGCCCGGACGGAACCGGTCCAGCACCTGCCGCAGCGCCTCCTTGACGCCGGTCTTGCCGGCACTGCCGGTGACGCCGATCACCGTGCCGGCCATCCGCGCCCGTGCCGCCGCGCCAAGCGCGTTCAGCGCCATGAACGTGTCGGCAACGGCCACGTGCGGCGCACCGGGTGCCGGCAGCCGGGCGGGATCGCTCACCAGTGCCGCAGCCGCCCCCTGGGCGAACGCCTGCGACAGGTAGGCATGGCCGTCGGCGTGTTCGCCCTTGAGCGCGATGAACAGATCGCCTGGCGCCACCTCGCGGCTGTCGAAGGTGACGCCGGTCACGGCGAACGCACCCGAGGCACGGCCGGCCGTGGCGGCGGCGATATCAGAGGCGGTCCACAGCGGGGTCATGCGTCTGCTCCATCGGCACGCAACCGTCGGGCGATCTGGGCGGCGACCGCCACGTCATCGAACGGCTGCACCATGCCTTTCACGATCTGGCCCTGCTCATGTCCCTTGCCCGCCACCAGCACCAGATCGCCGGCGCGCGCCGCCCGCATGGCGGTCTCGATCGCCAGCGCCCGGTCGCCGATGTCATGGGCCGACGGTGCCGCCGCCAGAATGGCTGAGCGGATCGTGGTGGGGTCCTCGCTACGGGGATTGTCGTCGGTGACGTACACCACATCGGCCAGCCGTGCGGCGATCGCGCCCATTTCCGGCCGCTTGCCCGCATCGCGGTCACCGCCACAGCCAAATACAACATGCAGGCGCGAGACGGTGTGCGGGCGCAGCGCCTCGATGGCCGCCCGCAGGCCGTCGGGCGTGTGGGCGTAGTCGACATAGACCGGTGCGCCCGCCGGCGTCACCGCCGCCTGCTGCAACCGCCCCGGCACCCCGGCCACGCGTTCGAGCGCGCCGAACACAGCCTGGGGTGCCCCGCCGCAGGCGATGGCGAGGCCTGCCGTCACCAGCGCGTTGGCGGCCTGATAACCGCCGATCAGCGGCAGGCGGATATCGAAGGGCCGCCCCTGCCAGGCGACGGTCAGCCGCTGGCCGTCGGGCAGCACCTCACGGCCGACGAGGCGCAGGACATCACCCGCCGCGCCCACCATCCAGGTCGTGATGCCGCGCGCCCGCGCCAGGTCGGCCATGAACGCCGAAGCAGGATCATCGGCCCAGATCACCGCCGTACCGTCACCGGCCAGCAGCTCGGCGAACAGTCGCCCCTTGGCGTCGCGGTAGTGCTCGACCGTCGGATGATAGTCCATGTGGTCGCGCGACAGGTTGGTGAAGCCGCCCGCGTTGACACGCACGCCATCGAGGCGGCGCGCGACCTTGGTGCAGCCTTGGCCGTTCCCGACTTCGGGG
>CAUJIW010000193.1 GCA_963205175.1 Pseudomonadota bacterium | reverse complement strand
GCCAACTTCTTGACGCAAATTGCCATGGGGGGTTAAGCTGACGGCAACAAACGCATAAAATGCGCGAACGGGGGAGGCTATCAACACCATGCACTCCAATGCACTTTACGCGGCATTGCCTGACCTCAGCGCCCGCATCATGCGTCATGCGCTGGCGGCGGAACTCAACGTCAACTGGGATACTTTCTGCCGGGACAATCGCCTGAAGCCGGTGCGCCTCGACGACGGCGCCAGCGAACTGCTGGCCCAGGAGGAACTGCTGCTTCAACAGGGGTTCGCCGAGTCCACCACCAATCACCCCAATCTCTGGCTCGACGTCGGCCTGCGTTATCGCTCGATCAAATACGGCGCACTCGGACTGGCGATGATGACGGCGCGCACACTGGGCGAAGCCCTGGAAATCGCCTGTCGCTATCAGGAGCTGACATTTTCACTGATCAACTATCGCTACGCATCGGCGCCCAACGGCGCCTGCGCCCTGCTCAGCAACGACGACAAGCTGCCCAGTCATCTCGAAAAATTCACCCAGCATCGCGATCTCGGCGCCATCCGGACGCTGATCGCCGACCTGATGGCGGGCGAACAGGTGCTGGAGCGCATTACCGTGGCGGCGCCACCGCCGGCCAACTGGAACGAAATCCGCAAGAGTTTTCCCTGCCCGGTCGAATTCGATGCCGCCCGCACCCAGTGGATCTTCCTGCCTGGCATGGCGAGCAAGCCGCTGCCGCTGGCCGACGGCGAGCTGTCCGCGCTCTACAGCGCGCGCTGTGACGGTCTGCTCAGCCGCGCCCGCGCCGACACCCCGGTGACGCACCGGCTGACCGTGCTTCTCAATGCCGGGGGCGAACAGATGCCCGGCGCCGCCGAGGCCGCGCGCCAGTTGGCGCTGTCGGAGCGCACGCTGCATCGCCGCCTCGCCGAGGAAGGCACACGCTTTTCCACCATTGTCGACGAAGCGCGTTATCGCCGCACCCGCGCGCTGCTGGCGGACCGGCACATGAGCATCGAGGCCATCGCCTTTGCCGTCGGCTTCGCCGAGCCCTCCAGCTTCTCGCGCGCCTTCAAGCGCTGGGCCGGCATCGGCGCCTTCGAGTATCGCCGCCAGCTGCTGCAGTCGGGCAAGCTGCGCTAGACCGCGCGTACCGCCACAGACGACAACGACAAACCGCGCGCCGACCAGCACCGGCGCGCGGCTCCCGTTACTGCCCGTTGTGCTCAGGCGGCGTTGTAGCCAAGCACGGCCTTCACTTCCATGAACTCGTGGAAGGCATGCTCACCCCATTCCCGGCCATTGCCCGACTGCTTGTAGCCGCCAAACGGCGCCGCCAGATCGAGCGGCGCATAGTTGAGCGCCACCTGCCCGGCCCGGATGCGCGCGGCAACCGCGCGGCCGCGCTCCAGATCGCCGGACTGCACGTAACCCGCCAGACCGTAGGGCGTGTCGTTGGCGATCTCGATCGCCTGCTCCTCGTCATCATAGCCGATCATCACCAACACCGGGCCGAAAATCTCCTCCCGCGCGATGGTCATCTGGTTGTCGACATCGGCGAACACCGTCGGGCGCACATAATAGCCCTGGTTCAGCCCCTCCGGCTTGCCCGGGCCACCCGCCACCAGCGTCGCGCCCTCGGCGATGCCCTTCTCGATCAGCGCCTGAATGCGGTTCCACTGCACGTCGGACACCACCGGCCCCAGATGCACGTCCTCGGTCGGCGCGCCGACCTTCTGCGCCGCGATCGCCGCACGGGCAATGTCCCTGGCTTCCGCCATGCGGCGGGCCGGCAGCAACATGCGTGACGGCGCGTTGCAGCTCTGGCCGCTGTTGACCATCATCGCCTCGACGCCCTTGCGCACCGAAGCGGCGAAGTCGGCATCCTCAAGGATGATGTTGGCGGATTTGCCGCCCAGCTCCTGGTGCACCCGCTTCACCGTCGAGGCGGCGTTGCGCGCCACTTCCACCCCTGCCCGCGTCGAGCCGGTAAACGACACCATGTCGACATGGGGGTGCGACGACAGCGCCGCGCCGACGGTCGGTCCGTCGCCGTGCACCAGGTTGAACACACCCGCCGGCACGCCGGCCGCGTGCATCACCTCGGCGAAAATATGACCACTGAACGGCGCCACCTCGGAGGGCTTGAGCACCATGGTGCAGCCCACCGCCAGCGCCGGCGCCACCTTGCAGGCGATCTGGTTGAGCGGCCAGTTCCACGGCGTGATCATCGCCACGACGCCGATCGGCTCCTTGGTCAGCCGGGTGGTGCCCATCGCCACGTCAGGGTCGAAGTCGACCAGCAGCTGGCGCGCGGTCAGAAAGTGCGCCAGCGCGAACGGCACATGGGCGCCCACCGCCAGCGCGGTCGGCGCGCCCATTTCCTCCCGCACCGCGTCCGCCATGTCCTGCTGACGCGCCTGGAAGGCCGCGATCACCGCGTCCAGCAGGTCGAGCCGTTCCGCCTTGCTGCTGCGGCCGAAGCGGATGAAGGCCCGCCGCGCCGCCTCGACCGCCCGGTCGACATCGGCGGCCTGCCCGAGGCTGATCCGGCCGGCCACCTGTTCGGTCGCCGGATTGATGACGTCGAGCGGGCGCGGCTGAACCGGTGCCACCCAGGCGCCATTGATGTAGAAATCGAGATAGTTTCGCACGTTCAGGGCTCCTCTCACTTGTTCCTGTTGGCGCCGATCATGGCGGCGAAAATGCCCACCGCCTGGCGGATCACCGTGTCACCCGTCGGCAAGGCCTGACGCATCGTCGCCAGGCCATGAATCAGACCTTCCGCCTCCACGAAGTGCACCTCGCCGCCCCGCCCCACGATCCCGTCCGCCAGCGCGCGGCCCTGGTCGCGCAGCATGTCGAGGCCGGCGGTCAGGATCACCGCCGGCGGCACCCGTGCCGGCAGTGGATGCAGCACCGGCGACAGCGCCGGTCGCGCGCGCGACGCCGGGTCGGGCAGATAGTCGGCGATGAATCGGTCCATCAGCCGGCGGTCGAGCAGATAGCCTTCGGCGAACTGCCGGTAGGAGCCGGTCTCCGGGCTGGTGCAGTCCCCCACCGGGTAGATCAGCAGCTGGCCGAGCACGGGCGCGGTTGTCAGCTGCGTCGCCACATGGAAGGCGAGGTTGCCGCCGGCGCTGTCGCCGGCCACCGCGATGCCCGTCACCGGCGCCTCCAGCACCGCCGGGCCGGCGGCGACGAAGGTCGCGGCCGCCAGGCAATCCTCGTGGGCTGCCGGAAATGGATGCTCCGGCGCCAGCCGGTAGTCCACCGCCACCACGCGCAGGCCGGTGACACGCGCGATCAGGGCGCACAGGCCGTGGTGGGTTTCGAGATCGCCGATCACCCAGCCGCCGCCGTGCATGTAGACGATCACCGGTCCCGGTACCGGGGCGCCGGGGAAATAGGCGCGCAGGGCACAGCCGCCGCCGCTGAAATCGACGGTGCGGACGGCGGGGTCGGCGGGCGCGTCGAACAGCGTCCCCATCTGGCGGTAAGCCTCGCGGGCGACGTCCGCCGGCATGTCGGCCAGATGCGGCCCCGGCTGGGCCGCCAGCAAGGCCAGCAGGGCGGCGGTTTCAGGCAGAACCACGGGATCGCTCATCGGCCGGCCTTCTCTTGCTCTTGCAACAGCCGTGCCCGTTCGGCGACATAGGCGCGCAAATCCTCGGCCTCGGCGTTGGAGAGGTAGGGCGCGAAGCCGATCATGCCGCGGTCCTGCAGCGCGCCCTCCATGACGATGCCATGCCAGGCCTCGGCGCTGGTGAGCGCGGCCGAGCGGCGCAGGTCCGGCACCACGCCGCTGGAGATGGCGCCGGGGCCGTGACAGCTCCAGCATTCCCGTTCGAACACCGCCTGACCGCGCGCCACCTGGTCGGCCGGGAACCGTTCGGTGGGCGGGTTGGCCGGCCCCGCCTCGATCCGGTCGATGACCGGCAGCGGCGTCGCAGCGCCCAGGCGGAACACGAACAGCCGGCCATTGGGACGCGGGCCGGGATTGTCGTTGAACGGCGAGGTCAGCGCATAGGCGCCGCCATAGCCGCCGGCCACCGCGACATACTGGGCGCCGGCGACCTCGAACGTCACCGGGGCGGCCATGATCGGCATGCCGAGCTGGACCGTCCACAGCACCTTGCCGCTGTCGGCGGCGAAGGCACGTAGATGGCCCTTGGTGTCGCCCTGGAACACCAGATTGCCGGCGGTGGTGAGAATGCCGCCATTCCATGGCTCGGGGTAATCGAATCCCCATTTTTCCCGCTGGTTGACCGGGTCCCAGGCGATCAGGCGGCCGCTCAGCATGTCGCGCATCGCCTTCAGCGCCGCCGGATCGTCGGGCGGCGACGTGCCCTCGGTTTTCAGGCCGAGGTTCCAGCGCCCCGGCACCACCTTGAAACTGGCCGGGTCCTCATAGCCGAACACCGCGTGATTGGCGGGAATATAGGCCAGCCCGGTCTGCGGGCTGAACGCCATCGGCTGCCAGTTGTGCGCCCCCAGCGCGCCGGGCACGGCGGCGTAAGGGCCCTGGGTATAGCGGGCGGCGGGGTCCTCGACCGGGCGGCCGGTGGCGAGGTCATAGTGGCTGGCCCAGTTCACCTTGACGAAATTGCGCGCCGACAGCAGCTTGCCGCTGGTGCGGTCGATGACGAAGAAGAAACCGTTTTTCGGCGCCTGCATCAGCACCTTGCGCGGCTTGCCATCGAGGGTCAGCGTCGCCAGCGTGATGGTCTGGGTGTGGGTGTAATCCCAGCTGTCGCCCGGCGTGCCCTGATAGTGCCAGCGATAGGCGCCGCTGTCGGGGTCGAGCGCGACGATCGACGACAGGAACAGGTTGTCGCCCTTGCCGGCGCTGCGCACCTTGTGGTTCCACGGGCTGCCGTTGCCGACGCCGATATAGAGCTGGTCCAGCTCCTGGTCGTAGACGATGGAATCCCACACGGTGCCGCCGCCGCCGGTGCGCCAGTATTCGCCAAACCAGGTGCCGGCGGCCTTTTGTGCCAGCACCTTGTCGGAGGCCGCGTGGTCCGGCCCGTCGGCGGGATTGCCGGGCACGGTGTAGAAGCGCCACACCTGCCGGCCGGTCTGGGCGTCATAAGCGGTGACATAGCCGCGCGCGCCCAGTTCCGCGCCGCCGTTGCCAATCAGCACGTTGCCCTTCACCACGCGCGGCGCGCCGGTGACGACGTACTCCGAGTTGCCGTAGGGAAGGGTCATGCGCACCCACACCACCCGGCCCGTCGCGGCGTCGAGGGCGACCAGGCGGCCGTCCTGAAGCCCGGCGTAAACCTTGCCGTTGTAGAGCG
>CAUJIW010000192.1 GCA_963205175.1 Pseudomonadota bacterium | reverse complement strand
CGTCGGCCGCCACCTCCACCGCCACCGGGAAGCAGGAGTAGATGTCGACCAGCGCCATGTCGGCGATGCCCCTGCCGGCCTGGCCGAGCGCCTCGGCGGCACCAATGGCGATGGCCGGCGAGCTGTAATAGTTCACCCGCTCCGAGACGTACCACTTCTCGGTGGTGTCGGCGGCGCCATGCAGGTAGCAGCGGCGATCCCGCGGCACGCCCAGCCGGTCGGCGGCAGCGGTGGACATCACCCACACGGCGGCCGCCTGGTCGACGAACATGTTGGCGTTGAAATATTTGGTGTAGGGGTAGGCGATGTAGCGGTTGTCGTCGCTGGGCTCGCACAGTTCAGCCGCCGTGCGCGGGCTCGCCAGCGCCGACCAGGGGTTGCCGGCGGCGACCTCGGTGAACGGTTGCATCAGCGCCCCCAGCGCCTGCCGGTGACGCACCGGGTCGCGGCCATAGTGGTGGCCGAGCGCGTTCTCGAACAGCGGATAGACGGACGTCGGCATGATCATCTGGTGCGCCATCTCGGCCCGGCTGACGCCGGGGCGGTCGTCACCGATCACTTCCGGCGCCGGCCCGCCCGGGTCCTCGCTCCAGTCCGGCACGATGCCGGTCTTCTGTACCCGCGCCGCGGTACGCAGCGCCTCGACGCCGGCCAGCAGACAGATTTCCGCCTCGCCGCGGGCGATCGCCTCGCAGTACATGTTGATGAACCACTGCGGCGTGTTGCCACCGGCATGCGGGTAGGTCAGGCGCGCCGGGCTGGCGCCCAGCCGGTTGGCCAGCGAGCGCGGCAGGTTGGTATAGCCCCAGAACGGCGGCTTGAAGACCGGCGCGGAGTCCGGGAAGGTGCGAATCACCGTCAGCCAGTCGAGACCCGCCAGCGCGCCGGCGGCAGCCCCGCTGTCGGCCCCGCTGTCGGCCAGCGCGTCGCGGGCGACCTTCTCCAGCATGGCAAGCGGGGTCAGCGCCGCATCGGGCTCGCTGACCCGGTCGCCGTACTGGGCGACGCCGACAATCACGGGTGTTCGCGGATCGATAAGTGTCATGACAGGCCTCCCCAGGCGATGAACAGTCGTCGTAAATTCTTCTCTGATGGGTTGACCTAAGCGTGTCATGCGCCGCAGATCAACGGCCAATCCGACCACCTGTTGAAAAGGATTCCCCCCATGGACGCGGCATCGTTTCGCCAAGCCTATATCGACGGCCGCTGGGTCGACGGCACCCGGCACTTCCCGGTCACCAATCCGGCCACCGGCGCCGTGCTCACCGAAGTCCCCGACCTTGGCGCCGACGAGACCCGTGCCGCGATCGATGCCGCCCAGGCCGCCTTCCCCGGCTGGGCCGCCCGCACCGCCAAGGACCGCTCGGTGATCCTGCGCCGCTGGTTCGACCTGATGATCGCCAACGCCGACGCACTGGCGGCGCTGATGACCGCCGAACAGGGCAAACCGCTGGCCGAGGCGCGCGGCGAGGTGGTCTATGGCGCCTCGTTCATCGAATGGTTCGCCGAGGAAGCCAAGCGCGCCTATGGCGAGACCATCCCCACGACGGTCGGTACCAAGCGCTACCTGACCATCCGCCAGCCGGTCGGCGTGGTGGCGGCGATCACGCCGTGGAACTTCCCCATCGCCATGATCACCCGCAAGGCGGGCCCGGCGCTGGCCGCCGGCTGCACCGTGGTCATCAAGCCGCCGGCGGAGACGCCGCTGTGCGCGCTGGCGCTGGCCCGGCTGGGCGAGCAGGCCGGCCTGCCGGCCGGCGTGCTGAACGTGGTCACCACCACCAATTCGCGTGCCGTCGGCGGCGAGCTGTGTGCCAGCCCGCATGTCAAGGCGCTGTCGTTCACCGGCTCGACCGAGGTCGGCAAGATTCTCTACCGCCAGTGCGCTGACACCGTGAAGAAGCTGGGCCTGGAACTGGGCGGCAACGCGCCGCTGATCGTGTTCGACGACGCCGACCTCGACCAGGCGGTGGAAGGCGCGCTGGCCTCGAAGTACCGCAACGCCGGCCAGACCTGTGTCTGCGCCAACCGCTTCCTGGTGCAGGCGGGCATCCACGACGCCTTCGCCGCCAGGCTGGCCGAGAAGGTCAAGGCGATGAAGGTCGGCCCCGGCGACCAGCCGGGGGTCGCGGTCGGCCCGCTGATCAACGCCGAGGCCATCGACAAGGTGGACGGCATGGTCGCCGAGGCGGTGGCGGCGGGCGCCACCGTCGTCACCGGCGGCAAGCGCGCGGCGCTGGGTGGCCTGTTCTACGAGCCCACCGTGCTCGCCAACGTCACGCCGGCGATGACCGTGGTGACCGAGGAGATCTTCGGCCCGGTGGCGCCGCTGGTGCGCTTCGACACCGAGGCGGACGCCATCCGGCTGGCCAACGCCACCCAGTATGGCCTGGCCGCCTATGTTTTCACCCGCGACATCTCCCGCGTCATCCGCGTCTCGGAGGCGCTGGAATACGGCATGGTCGCGGTCAACGAGGGCATTCTCTCGACCGAGGTGGCGCCGTTCGGCGGTGTCAAGGAGTCCGGCCTCGGCCGCGAGGGCGGCCAGGAAGGTCTGCACGAGTATCTGGAGACGAAATACATCTGCCTGGGCGGCATCGACCGCTGAGCCGCGCCTGACACGCCGGGGTCAGGCGGGAAACAGATCCCACCGCTGGATGGCAAGGTGACAGACGTCACCGTCATCCAGCGGCCCTAGCGTCTCCACCTCGACGGTCGCGCCGCTGTCCCCCAGCGACAGCAGAATGCGATGGCGCGCGCCCAGCCGCCGATGACTGCGCCGCACCGCCGGAATGGCGCCCGCGCCGACATCGGTGATCACGAAGTCATGCGGCCGCGCATAGAGAATGGCCGGTCCGTCGCCATGCCCGTCCGCCGGACCGAGATCGACGCCCGCGAAAAAGACACGGCCATGGCGGACGGTCACCTCCAGCCGGTTGGCCTCGCCGATGAAATCGGCGACGAACGCGCTGGCCGGGTGGTCGTAGATTTCCGCCGGTTCCCCCACCTGCTCGATGCGACCGTGGTTCATGACCACCACGCGATCGGCCAGTTCCAGCGCCTCCTCCTGATCGTGCGTGACGAAGACCGAGGTGACGCCGGTTTCATCATGAATCTGCCGGAGCCAGCGCCGCAGATCCTTGCGCACCTTGGCATCCAGCGCGCCGAACGGCTCGTCCAGCAGCAGCACGCGCGGTCCCACCGCCAGCGCGCGCGCCAGCGCCACCCGCTGGCGCTGACCGCCGGAAAGTTGCGACGGATAGCGCCCGCCCAGATGTTCCAGCTGAATCAGACCCAGCAAATCCCGCACCCGCGCGGCGATCGCCTCGGGGGACGGACGTTCCACCGGCTTCTTCACCTTGAGACCGAAGGCGATGTTCTCGGCGACCGTCATGTGCCGGAACAGCGCGTAATGCTGGAACACGAAGCCGACCCGGCGTTCGGCGGCCCGGGCGTTGGTGACATCGACATGATCGAACAGCACCGCCCCGGCGTCGGGAAATTCCAGCCCGGCCATGACGCGCAGCAGGGTTGTCTTGCCGGAACCCGACGGCCCGAGCAGGGCAAGAAATTCACCGGGCCGTGCGTCGAGTGAAACATCGTCCAGCGCCGTGAACGCGCCAAAGCGCTTGGTGATATGATGAACGGAGACAGTCATGACGTATGGTCCTCGGGATCAATGACCGGCGACGGCCTTGCGGCCGAAACGCCATTCCAGCAGGCTCTTGGCGACAAGCGTGACAAGAGCCAGCAACGCCAGCAGCGACGCCACCGCGAAGGCGGCGATGAAATTATATTCGTTGTAGAGAATCTCGACGTGCAGCGGCATGGTGTTGGTGAGGCCGCGAATATGGCCGGACACCACCGATACCGCGCCGAACTCGCCCATGGCGCGGGCATTGCACAGCAACACGCCATACAGCAGGCCCCAGCGGATATTGGGCAACGTCACCCGCCAGAAGGTCTGCCAGCCCGAGGCCCCCAGCGACAGGGCGGCCTCTTCCTCGTCGTTGCCCTGTTCCTGCATCAGCGGAATGAGTTCGCGGGCGACGAAGGGAAAGGTGACGAAGATTGTCGCCAGCACGATGCCGGGCACCGCGAAGACGATCTGGATGTCGTGCTCGTCCAGCCATGGTCCGAACCAGCCATGCGCGCCGAACAGCAGCACATAGATGAGACCGGCGATGACCGGCGACACTGAGAACGGCAGATCGATCAGCGTGATGAGCAGGCTCTTGCCGGGAAATTCGAACCGCGCGATGGCCCAGGCGGCGCAAACGCCGAACACGATGTTGAACGGCACCGCGATGGCGGCGGCCAGCAGCGTCAGGCGAATGGCCGCCAGCGCGTCGGGCTCGATGATGGCCGCCTGATAACCCTGCCAACCCTCGCGTAGCGCCTCGCTGAAAACGGCGAACAAGGGCAGCAGCAGGTTGAAGGACAGGAAGGCAAGCGCGATGCCAATGAGCAGACGTCGCACCAGCCGGGATTCGGTGGTAGAGGATGACATCGGAGGAGCTCCCGTTCAGGCCATGCGACGCCTGCTCCACGCCTGGAGCAGGTTGATGGCGAACAGCAGGGCGAACGAGGCGACCAGCATGACGACGGCGATCGCCGTGGCCCCCTCGTAATTATACTGTTCAAGCTGAATGACGATGAGCAGCGGCGCGATCTCGGACTCCAGTGGCATGTTGCCGGCGATGAAAATGACCGAGCCATACTCGCCAACCGCCCGCGCGAAGGCGAGCGCGAAGCCCGTCAGCAGGGCCGGCAGAATGGCCGGGAAAATGACCTTGCCGAACGTCTGCCAGCGACTGGCGCCGAGACTGGCGGCGGCCTCCTCGACGTCCGCTCCAAGATCCTGCAGCACCGGCTCCACCGTGCGGACCACGAACGGCAGCCCGATGAAAACCAGTGCCACCACCACGCCCAGCGGTGTGAACGCGACCTGCACGCCCCACGGCTCCAGATACTGGCCGATCAGGCCATTGCCGGCGTAGAGCGCGGTCAGGGCAATGCCGGCGACGGCCGTCGGCAGGGCAAAGGGCAGATCGACCAGCGCGCTGACCACGCGCTTGCCCGCGAACTCGTAACGTACCAGCACCCAGGCCGTAGTGAGCCCGAAAACCAGGTTGATCGATGCCGCCAGCAACGATGCCCCGAACGACAATCGATACGCGGCCCAGGCCCGGCGGGAGAAAGCAACGTCGGCGAACGCTTCCCAGCCCATGCCGGCGCTTTTCAGGAACACCGCGGAAAGCGGAATGAGAACAACCAGCCCGAGCACCAGCAGCGTGTAGCCGAGTGTGATCCCGAAGCCCGGAATGATGGAGCGTCGACGCGCAAGGATCGTCATGGCTTCTCCAGTACAGATCAGGATGGCAGTGATCCGCCCGCGCAGGCCAACGACCGTCGGGTGGATCACCGCGGATCGCGCGAATTACCAGTCCAGGTGCAGGCGCGCGGCAAAGGCGTCGCCGCTGGTCCTGGTGCCCACGGGGTCAAGCGGCGTGTGGGTGCCGCTGAAATGCACCCAGTTGAACATCGCCTTGAAGTTGGTGTTGAAGTACCAGTTGAGGCCCAACGTGTAGGTTTCCGCCTTGTTGCCGGCGTTGGCGACCACCGGCGTGTCGGAGACGTCGAACCAGTCGTACCGGGCCACCAGCTCGAACGCGCCCCAGTTTCCCGCTGACGGGTCGAACGGTGCGAAGGGCTTCAGACGATCAAAATTGCCTTTGTTGAACGCGCGGCTCTCGCCGGTCAGGAACCAGCTGCCATAGACATAAAGGCCGTCAAAGCTGACGTCCTCGAAGCCGGTGGCGCGGTCCACCTCCAGGTGGCCGTATTCGCCGGTGAGCGAGAACGGACCGGCGATGGCCGTCGCCTCCAGGCCGCCGTAGTAGAGATTGTTCACACGGGTGATGGTGCCGGTATCGATGATACGCCCGCCATCGACGCGGACATTGGGCCGCTCACGCAGCCGCAGGGTGCCGGCGGCGGCCGTGTTGTCAGCCTTCACGTCATTGCGCCAGAAACCGGAGGCGCCGACATGTAGATTGAAGGCGTCGGACACAACCGGTTCCCAGGTCGCGCGCGCGTTCAGGCCCCAGCTTTCGTCGGGCGCGGCCTCGCTGCGGGTCGAGCTTTCATTGTCGCCGAACAGGCCGAAGGCGACCGTGAATGCCTCGTCGACATACTGGGCTGACGCGCCCAGCCGCCGCTCGGCGCCCGCCTCGCCGATGGCGTTGGTGAAGATGGAGCGTTCGATAAAGCTGTTGTAGTTGTCGGAATTGTTCGATTCCAGGCCGAACGGGGCCTTGTGCTGGCCCAGTGTGAACGCCCATTTTTTCACGCCGTTATACTGGATATAGGCGTCCTGGATGGCCACGGCGTTGCCGGCGAAATCCGTCTCGATGCGCCAGCCCCAGTTCTTGAACGCCGTACCTTCGAAGCCCAGTCGCGCACGTCGGAACGCCGTGCCGTTGTTGAAGTCATACCCACCTTTGCCGCCATTGAAAGCGACATAATCGGCGTCGACGACACCACGGACCTTGAAGGTGAAGTTGCCATTGACGTCGGCGAACGTCGGTACGACGCCGGGCTGTGCCGACTTCGCCGCCCGCACCTCGACCTTCTCGATGCGCCCCGTCTGGAACTCCACCTGGTCGGCCAGTTCCTGGGTCCGCGTCTCGATCGCCTGTGATTTCTGGCCCAGTTCGTCGGTGAGCGCCTTGTTCTGGCCCTCCAGCGTGACGACTTTCTGCTCCAGCGCGTTCAGGCGTTCCAGCAATTTAGCGTAGTCACCCTTGCTCTGGGCGTTGGCGGTCACAGGCGTGAGCGCCGATGCCAGCAAGGCAAGCGTCAACACTTGGCGCGCACGCGGCGACGCCGGAAAATTCCTCGACATCATTTTCACTCCCTTGAGATTCTATCACCAAGCGTCCGTCGCTCAGCGCTTGGCGTCATCGAAGATCTGGTCGAACAGGCCACCATCGTTGAAATGGGTCGCCTGCGCCTTCTTCCAGCCACCGAACTCATTGATGGTGAGCAGCTTCACCTTCGGAAAGAAGGACTCATACTTTGTCGCCACCTCGGGCAGACGCGGGCGATAATAATGCCTGGCGACCAGGTCCTGCGCCGCCGGGGTGTAGAGATAGTCGAGATAGGCCTGCGCCACCGGGCGAGTGCCCTTCTTGTCGACCACCTTGTCGACCAAGGCGACCGGCGGTTCGGCGAGAATCGACAGCGACGGCACGACGATCTGCACCTTGCCCTCGCCCAGCTCCTTCACCGCCAGATAGGCCTCGTTTTCCCACGCCAGCAGCACGTCCCCGACGCCGCGCTGGACGAAGGTGGTGGTGGAGCCACGGGCGCCGGAATCCAGCACCGGCACATTGCGGTACAGCGCGGTGACGAAGTCCTGCGCTTTCTTCGGGCTGTTGCCATAGGCCTTCAGCGCATAGCCCCAGGCGGCGAGATAGTTCCAGCGGGCGCCGCCCGAGGTCTTCGGGTTGGGCGTGATGACCTTGATGCCCGGCTTCACCAGATCATCCCAGTCCTTGATACCCTTGGGGTTGCCCTTGCGGACCAGGAAAACGATGGTCGAGTAATAAGGCGCGGAATTATAGGCCAGCCGCTTCTGCCAGTCGCCTGGCAGCGCCTTCGACCGGCTGGCGATCTGGTCGATGTCGCTTGCCAGTGCCAGCGTCACCACGTCGGCCTGCAGACCGTCGATGACAGCGCGAGCCTGCTTGCCCGAACCGCCGTGCGATGCCTTGATGACCACGTCGTCGCCGGTCTTGCCCTTCCAGTAGCGGGCGAAGGCGGCGTTGTAGTCACGATAGAGTTCGCGCGTCGGATCGTAGGATACGTTGAGCAGTTCCTGGGTCTTGGCGTGTGCGGGCGCCACGACCGGCGCCACGAGTGCCAGCCCGAGCCCCAGGATGACAGCAGACGAGAGGATGGTTCTCATGATCGGTCCCTCCTTGGTGATGAGGCCACGATCATAAACACTATTTAATCGGTCGACATAGTAGGATTAAATTTGCCGTTGCCATAGCTGGACTTTACACGCCGGCAACGAGTCGACGGTGTAACAAACCATCAATCCCGCTTAACCGACGCTAAAATGCTGCTAGGTTAGTGAGATACTATGCTCAGGGGTTCATTCACGCTGGAACAGTGGCTTTACGGTCGCGACGACACCGTGGCACCGCCGCCGGTGGACGCACGTATAGCGCTGGCCGAAGCGCTGGTGTCGGCGGCGCGGATCAACGGCGGTATCAGCATTCTCGCATGCTTCCTGACTCTGGTGCTTCTGTGGGGTTACTTGCCCTACCGACTGGAACTGCTCTGGTTCGCCGCCGTCACCCTGATGTGGGCACACTATGTGTGGCGGATGTCGCGGCGGCGGCGACACGCCATGAGCCTGCGCGGTGCCGCCCACCTGCTGGCCAACGCCTGGAAAACAGCGCTTGTCAGCGGCCTGTCCTGGGGCTGCCTGGCATTGACCGAACCCTGGCTGCCGCTGGAACGCCATGCGGCCCTGGAGGTCATCGCCGCGGCACTGTGTGCCGGTTCCGCCGCCACGCTCGCCCCGGCGCCATCCGCCGCCCGCGCCTATATGAGCGGCGTACTCGGGCCGTTCATCATCTTCTTCCTGTGGCAGTTCGACCTTACCCACGCCATTCTGGCGGTACTGGCGCTGGGGATGTTGCAAGCCATGCTGATGGCCAACCGGCTTGGCTACCGCTCGCTGGTAAAGGGCGTGCGCGCCCAGCGCGCTGCCCTGCTCGCGGGCGAGGAACTGCGGGACGCCCAGCGTGAGTGGCGCGAACTGTCGGAAACCGCCGAGGCCTTCGCGCTGTTCAACCACCAGCACCGGCTGCTGCTGTGGAACGACGCCTACGCGCGGCTGCTCAGCGTGATGCCCGCCATGCTGACGCGCGGCATGTCGTGGGGTCAGATCCACGCCCTCTCGGGCCTTGATGTGCTGCCGGAGTCCCGCCTGTTCAGTCCGCCAACGGACCCCGAAGCGGCGACCGTGCTGCACGACGAGTTTCCGCTCGGCCTGCGCTGGTATCGCAGTACAGTGCGCCGGCTGGCCAACGGCGACGTCGCCGTGAGCCATGTCGACATTACGGCCCTGAAGAACCGCGAGGCAGAGCTACTGGACCTGCGTGACGAGCTGGAAGCCGCGCGCGACGAGGCTGAAGCCGCCAGCCAGGCCAAGTCCCGCTTCCTCGCCAACATGAGCCATGAACTGCGGACGCCGCTCAATGCGGTGATCGGCTTTTCCGACATCATGGTGCAGGACTGCGCCACCGGCCGCGATAACAGCCCGATGCACGCCCAGTACGCCCGAACCATCCTCGAAAGCGGCCAGCACCTGCTCAGCATTGTCGAGGACATGCTGGACCTCGCCCGCATCGAGGCGGGCAAGCTGCGTGTGCTGGAATCCAACGTTGATCTGGTCGATCTGGTGCGTAGCGCCAGCGCCATGGCGCTAGGACGGGGCACCACCACCGGCGTGACCTTGAGGGAAAGGCTGCCGGAGCAGCCGCTGCCCATGCGCCTCGATGCCCGCCTGATCCGCCAGGCGCTGATCAACCTAGTCGGCAACGCGTTGAAATTCTCCCGGCCCAACAGCGAAGTGACCATCGCGCTGACCGGCCCTGATGATGCCGGCGGCGATGTTCGCCTGATCATTGCCGACCAGGGCATCGGCATCCCCGACCATCTGGTGGAGGAAGTCCTGAAGCCGTTCGCCCAGGTGGAGGACAGCGAAGCCCGCCGCTATGGCGGCGTCGGCCTTGGCCTGCCGCTGGCCCGCCAGTTCATCGAGCTGCAAGGCGGCCAGCTGCGGCTGGAAAGCACGCTGGGCGAGGGCACTCGCGCCGTCATCACGCTGCCGGCGGCGCGGGTGGTGCCCGACGACGCGACCGCCACCGTTCCCCCCTCTTCGGCGGGGCTTGCCGATGGGCCAGCCGACGCCGCATAACAATGTCATGGTCATCACCACCGTGTCGCGCGATCTCCCCCTTACGCCCGCCGATGCCCAGCGTCTGGGTCAGGCCCACGCCCTGCTGCAGGCAGGCCGTGCGGCCGAAGCCAGGGCGGCGTGTGAGACGGTCCTGCGCCTGCGCCCCGGGCAGGCCGACGCCCTGCATCTCCTGGCACTGGCACTGCGTCACCTCGGCGACACGGCGGCGGCGCGGCGCGCCTTCAATGCCTCGCTGGCGGTCAGGCCGCGGCAGCCGCAACTGCTGAACAACCTCGGCAACATGCTCGGCAACCTCGGCCAGTGGCAGGAAGCACTGGATGCCTATGCGCGCGCACTGAAGATTGATCCACGTTTCCTGGACGCCTGGATCAATCGGGGGCTCACCGCGTTACAGGCCGGCGACACCAGCCAGGCCATGCGTGCGCTGGAGCAGGCGACCCGGCTCGACCCCAACGCTGCCAAGGCGTGGCACGGCCTGGGGTCGGCATGCCGCGCCGCCGGCCGCATCACCGACGCCATCCACGCCTTTCGCCGCGCGGTGGCCCTCGACCCGCGCAACGGTGCGGCCTGGGTCAATCTCGGCAACTGTCTGCGCCAGGATGGCGAACCGGCGGAAGCGCTGGAGGCGTTCGACCGGGCCGCCGGCGCTGGCTTCACGGGGCCTGAACTGGCCGACGGCAAGGCTGGCGCCCTGCTTGACCTCGGTGACACCGCCCGAGGCATCGCCGGCTATCGCACTCTGGCGCAGACATTTCCCCGCTATGCCGTAGCCCATGACGTGCTCGCCAAGCTGATCTGGGAGCATGGTCTGCCGGAGGAGCCGACCGCCGGCTTCCGTGCCGCACTGGACAAGTATCCGCGGGATCAGGAACTTTGGTTTGGCCTCGTGCGGACCCTGCTCTCCCAGGAGCGCTGGAGCGACGCACTGGATGCCATCGACGCCGGTCTGCACGCCCTCGGCGACCACCCGGTGCTGCTTTACGCGAGAGCCCGGGCGCTGTCCGGCCTTGGCGACCTCGCGTCGGCCACCGCGACATTCACCCGCGCGGCCGTCATGTTGCCGGAAGACGTCGCCCTGCGTGTCGAATTCGCCCGCCATCTGCTGCTGGCGCGTGACCCGGCCGCCGCTGCAGAGCACGCCGAACGGGCGACCCGACTGGCACCTGATGCCCAGGCCGCTTGGGCGTATCTGGGTACAGCGTGGCGACTGCTGGATGACCCGCGTGAACACTGGCTGCATGACTACGAACGGCTTGTCGCGCCGCTGGTCGTCGAGCCTCCGGCGGCATTCTCCGACGAGGTGGCATTCGCATCAGCGCTAGAGGCGGCGCTGCTGCCGCTGCACACCGCCATCACCCACCCGATGGAACAGTCACTGCGTGGCGGCACCCAGACCCGAACGATGCTGTTCGCCCGCAAGGATCCGCTCATACAGGCGCTGCGAACGCAGATTGACGACGCCATAGCGCGCCATGTGGCCTCACTGCCCGACGATCCGGCGCACCCGTTCCTGCGGCGCAAGACATCAAGGGTGCGCTATACCGGCGCCTGGTCGGTGCGCTTGCGTCAGCAAGGCTATCACGTCAACCATTACCATCCCGAGGGCTGGATCAGTTCCGCCTTCTATGTCCATCTGCCGGAGTCGGTTACACGTGTGGCGGCGAATGATCATGCGGGCTGGATCCAGTTCGGCCAGCCGCCGACGGAGATGGGACTCGACCTGCCGCCCCGGCGCCATATTCAGCCGCGCGTCGGCACGCTGGCGCTGTTTCCCTCCTATACCTGGCACGGCACCGTACCGTTCCAGGATGAGGATGCCCGCATGACAGTAGCTTTTGACGCCGTGCCGGACGCAACGTGATCCGCCCGCAGCGGCTTTAAAACTTGCCAAACTCCTCGGCGCCGGACGCGTCATCCATGGCATGCATCAGACCCCGCACTGCCTGGCGCTCGGCGGCGCTCAGCGCCGTCGTCCAGACATCGAACAACAGGATGACCCGCAACTCGTCGCTGTCGTTCCACGCCTCGTGCTCGATGGTATCGTCAAACACCCATGCCTCACCGCGTTTCCAGGGCCGGGTCTCGTTACCAACACGAAAGGCGCAGCCTTCGGGAATGATGAGCGGCAGATGGCCGACAAGGCGGATATTGGCGACACCGCTATGCGGCGGAATTCGCGTCCGCGGCGCCAGCAGCGAGAACATGGCATTGGGGGACCGGCCCGGAATGTCGGGCTGCGGCACCGAGCGCAGCGCCTCCATGGTGCGCGGGCAGTGGCGGGCATTGGCCTCGACCAATGAACCGCGGTTGAGCAGGTGGATCGCCGTCCATTTGCGCGATTGATTCAGTTCCGCCCATTGGCGCAACGGCAGATCATCAGGATAGGTAATGTAGGGCACCAGTTCGGCGGCCTCGGCATTCACCACCGCCTCGAACTCGCTCTGAATGACGTCGGTCATCGCCTCCAGCTCTGCCAGCCAGGGTGCATCCTCGCGGTCGTGAAACTCCAGTTCCGGCAAGCCTGGATAATGGAAATGCGTCGGCTCCTGATGATAAGGTCGGGTACGGCGGAGACTGTGGGATGCGAAAAGGTCCAGCCGCCGTTGCTGCTGCGGCGTCGCCCGAGCGCGGGCCGGCGCCATCTCTCGCGCGATTGCCTGGGCAAGATCGTCAACATAGTCCGCATGCACCCGGCTGGCACGTTCGGCCACCGCCTGCACATGTGGCGGCAGCGCAACCCCTTCGGGCTTGTGGAACAGGGCGATGCCGTAGATCTCTCCGGCCTCCTTCCTGTGGCCCTGCTGCTCGAGAATATTGCCCCGCATCAGCAACGCCATGAAATCAGTGGGCTCGATGCGCAGGGCGCCGCTCAGTGCCGCCTGCGCGCCACTCAGATCGCCCATCGCGCGACACATGGCGGCAAGTTTCATCCATTGCCCGAAGCGCGCGCCATCCCCCGTCACCAGTTGTTCAAGCAAGCGTCGCGCACCGGCCAGGTCACCCCGCGCGGCCGCCTGGTCCGCCTGTCGTTCGAGATCAACCGTCATCCTGATGTACCCTGTTCCAGCGCCGCGCCCCTCGCCACCGCCCGGAGCGTCATTATTGCCGTCCGCGCCAGTGGCGCAAAGAAAAATGGCGGGCCCGAAGGCCCGCCATCCACGTCAGAGGTAATGGACTGACTTAGAAGTTAACCGTGCCACCCATGAAGATGTAACGGCCCATCGAATCATAGACCTGCGGGAAGGTGTTGCCGCTGCCGAACACCGGCGTCAGCACCTGGCCGCCCACGATCGGCGGGTCACGATCGAACAGGTTGTTGACACCCGCACGCAGCTTCAGCTTGTCGCTGGCCTGGAAGTTGAAGGCCAGGTCGAAGTAGTTCTGCGCACTAATCTTGCGGTTGGCTTCAAAATTAGTGGTGGTGTCGAGCTTGACCTTCGAGAAGTAACGCCAGCTGAGCGAGACATCGAGACCGATGGTGGTCGCCCAGGTCACGCGGGCCTTGTGGCGCCATTCCGGCGACGGGGTGCCGCAGGTGGTGCCGAACTTGCCCACGCAGTCATAGGCATCGCCCACCGCCGGGGTCGTCTTCAGCAGATCCAGCCAGGTGCCGACCACGTTGAAGCGGAAGCCGCCCCAGTTGTCGGTGTTGTAGGCATAGTTCAGGTTGACGTCGATACCGCGGGTCTTGATCTTGCCGGCGTTCAGGTTGGTATCGACGACATAGCCGTCGCTCGACCGCCACAGCGAACCGAAGGAGTCGCGGTTGATCAGCGAGCAGAGCGCTTCATCACCGGTGGCCATGCACTGCTCAAGAATGAGGTCAGCGCCGATGACGCCAATCTGATCCTTGATGTTGATGCTGAACCAGTCGACGGTCGCCGAGAAGTTCGGCAGGAAGGCCGGCGCCAGCACCATACCCAGGGTATAGGTGTCGGACTTCTCCGGCTTCAGGTCCGGGTTACCGCCGAGCAGACCGTTATACTGCGAGGCCGGATTGGCAATGATGCTGCCGAACTGGGCCGCGCTGACACCGGTGCGGGCGCACATTGCCTGCGTCACGCCAGCTTCGGCCAGTTCCGCCAGCGTACCGGCGCAAGGATCGGTGCTGCCGTCCAGCGCCACCGACTGGGTGCTGTACAGCTCGACCACGTTCGGCGCACGCACCGCGCGGTTGTAGCCGCCACGGAAGCGGACGTCGCGCACCGGTGCCCACTCGGCCTGGACCTTGTAGGTATCGGTGGTGCCTGCCGAGGTGTAGTCGGAGTAACGGTAGCCCAGTTCCAGCGACAGTTCTTCGGCGAACGGCGCATCCTGCACCAGCGGGATACGCGCCTCGGCGAACAGTTCCTTCACGCTGTAGGAACCGCCGACACCGGTGGTGGCGCCACCCTGACCGGAGAGGTCACCGGACTCGAAGGCAGTGTCCGGACGCAGCTCCAGCTGCTCCTTGCGGTACTCGGCGCCGAACGCAACGCCGACGCCTTCACCCGCCCACGGCGTCTTGAAGCCGTAGTCGCCGAGGTTGCCCGAGACAGAGCCGCTGACGATGGTCTGCTTGGTTTCGCCCTTCAGCAGACCCGGGGTCTGCAGATAGGTGATCGCCTCGGAGGTCACGCCACCCGGCGTGAAGATGTCGTAGGGCACGCAGTTGGTGTCGCTGCCATCGAGCACCGAGCGGCAGACCGGCAGGCCGGTGTCCGGATCGGTGACGACATCGAGCGCCCGGGTCAGCCGGGTGATCGACATGTCGTTCAGATAGACCTGCTGATAGACGACGCTGGAGAACTGACCATAGACGTCATAGCTCCAGGTGTCGTCGATGATGCCGCGCGAACCGGCGACGATGCGGTAGTCGGTGTGACGCAGATCCGCGACGCGGCCACCGCCCTCGACGTTGCGGCGCAGAATCTGCAGGTTACCGCGATAGTAAGTGTTGCCGTCCTTGTCGAAGAACAGCTTGGCCGGCGACGTTTCATCCTCCGGCGTGGTCGGATTGTCATATTTGAAGCCGACCAGATTGTTGAAGCCCGACACCGTGCCGTCGTCGCAGACGATGGCTGCCTGCTGGGCCGACAGCAGCGGGCTGTCGCAGTTGATGTTGAAGGTGTTGCCGAAGTTGCCCGACGGCGCGATCACGGCCTTCGTGCGATCATCCATGAACATGAATTCCATGTAAGGAACGAAATGTTCATTGATCTCGTAGTGGGCGAAGGCACCGGCGGTGATGCGCTTGTCCGGCCGCTGGAAGTAGTTGTACGGCGCGTAGTTGAACGCGGTCGAACCCGGCGTGAAGACCCGGCCGGAACCGATCTGCAGAACGTCGCCGCCGCGGGTGCCGATGTCGTTGCCCTCGTCGATGTCGGGGGTGCTGGGATCGTCCACCGTCTCCGGATCGTCAACGCCGACCGAATAGTCGGTGAAGAAGGTGCCGTTGGCCGAGGTCGCCGAGCCGGCGCACACCAGACCGGTGCTGTTGGCGCTCGAACCGTTCACGGCGCAAGCCGAGTAGTCACGGTCGCCCTGGGTCACCTTGTTGGCCTTGCGGTAGCCGACATAGGCCATGAAGTGGCCGCGGCCTTCCGCGATCTTGCCGCCGAACGACATCGTGGTGTCGAAGGTGCCGCCATCGGTGGTGTTGCCGTCCGGCACCGCGAAATTACGCAGCTTGAGCAGGCTCTGAACCGTGCCGTTGTTGTTGTTGTGCTGGTAGAAGCTGTACTGCGAATCGACCTGGACGCCCTCGAACTCCGTATCCATCACGAAGTTGACGACGCCGGCGACGGCATCCGAACCATAAACCGACGACGCGCCGCCGGTCAGCACATCGACGCGCTTCACGATCGTCGACGGAATGAAGTTGATGTCCGGCACCGGCGAGGCCTGGGCCGGGTCACCCGGCATCAGGCGACGGCCGTTGATCAGCACCATGGTGCGCGACGAGCCAAGGCCGCGCAGGTTGATGGTGGCCGTACCGGTGGCGCCGTTGGCGAGGTTGGAGCCCTGTCCGGCGAACGCCTGCGGCAGGTTGTTGATGAGATCCTCGGTGCGGGTCACACCCTGGAACTTGATTTCCTCGGCACCCAGCACCGTCACCGGGCTGACGCTGTCCAGATCCGGACGCGCGATGCGCGAACCGGTGACGACGATCGTCTCTACGGCTTCGGATGCCTGCGCGGTTTCCTGCGCCATGGCCGGTGTCGCCGAAGCCAGCAGCGCCGTAGCGACGCCAGCCTTCAACGCCGCCCGGTAAAGGGTGGTCTTGTTGGTTGTCACGTTCGAGTTCCTCTCGTTCATTACCCCTGAACGCGATTCTGCTGCTGGGAAACGGACGCAACGCGCGCACGCTGGCGGCGTTGATGCTCTCTGTTTGGATGACTCTCGCCCCGTTACCCCTCAGGACAAAATCGCTCGCCTGAATAGGCTTGCCCCTATCTCAAGCCCAGCGAATGGAGAGTGTAAAGCTGCAGTCCGCATTCGATGCCAGGATCGTGACCAGCGTGTTGCCGGATTGCTACAGTCTTGTTATCGCCTGTCGAATTCCCGCACTCTTTCGTAATTTTATTTCAAGGCCTGACATCACCCCCGAAGCACCAGCGACCGCCGGTGGCAATTCCGCGCCGACCCGTCGCGACGCGCTCGCTGCGCAGGTGTGTCGGCGTAAGAATCTTGCGACTTTGGTCGAACACGATCACTGCGTCGGAGTGGTTAACACAGGTGCTGGCGCCCCGCCGGTGCCGCCAAGGTCGGGCAATCCCGGCAGCAATGCGGGGTCGACGAAGGTTTCTCCCCACCGCGCGCCCCAGTGGAGATGCGGTCCGGTCGCCCGACCGGTCGCGCCGATGGCGCCCACCTGCTGACCACGCAGCAGCCGATCGCCCGTCGCCACGTCAAGCCGGCTCAGGTGCAGGAACGCTGAATAGAGACCAAGGCCATGGTCGATGATCACCAGCCCGCCCTCCAGCAGGAAATCGGGTTCGGCCAGCCGCACAATGCCGTCGGCGGGCGCTACCACCGGCGTGCCGGTGACGTTGGCCAGATCGAGCCCGTTGTGCGGACTGCCCGGCACCCCGTTGCGGATGCGCCGAGACCCATAGACGCCCGTCACCCGGCCAGCCGTGGGCAGGATGAAGCCATGCGTCCAGCCGATCTCCGGCGACGGCTTGGCGCGCGCGGCCACCATCTTCGCCACCTCCGCAGCGCGGCGCGCCTTCAGGGCCGGCGGCAGCGTGACCGTCGCGGGGGGCAGGCCTTCGACCCGCTGCTCGTCATACACGCGCGGGATCACCCTGACCGGGCGGCTGACGACAGTGCCATCGGCAAGGGTTGCCGCCACCACCGAACGCGGACCAGCATCACGGCCGAAGCCGACCAGGAAACGGCCATCGGCGGCCAGCGGCACGGCCTTGCCATCAAGGGTGATCGTGGTTGTGCCAACCGGCGCCCGACCAATCAGCACCGCGCCCTGGACCGCCTCCTCGGCGATGGCGATCTCCGGCGATGGCGCAGGTTTCCGGAGCGGTGACTCCGGTGCGATCACGGACTGTGGCGGCGGTAGCACCGGGCGCGGCGTACAGGCGGCTAGCGTGGTCAGCATGCCCAGAGCCAGCAGGCGGGCGGCATGCGACGCGAGGCGCGCCCGCGCCATGGTCAGCGGCCTTGCGCCGCCAGTTCGGCAAACCGGCGGGTGGCGATCTCCGGCGTCGCATAGGCCTCCTGCGTGTCGGCGTTCCAGTAGCGCAGCTGGTTGAGCGGAATGCGCACGCCCGTGATGGCGCACAACACATAGTCACCGGGGCTCAGCAGGCGGAACGAACCCGGCAGATACTGGATGCGCGCGGCGCGCCCCTCGACATTCACCATCGACAATCTCCAAAACTCAACCAGGCCGCCGGCAGCGCCACGCCACCGGGGCGTTACAACAAGCTGCCCTGACGCGGGTCGGCACCACCACCGCGACGGGTTTTCGCTGCAACCGTCGACGGGGCCGCAGGCGCAGGCGCCACGGCACCCTCGACCACAACATCCAGCGAACCGTCCCGCATTTCAAGGGTGAGCGCGCCCGCCCCGGCAGCCGCGGTCGCGTCGGCCATCACCCGGCCATCCCGCGCCTTCACCACCGCGTAGCCGCGCTTCAGCGTGGCGTAGGGACTCAGCGTCTCCAGCATCCGCCCCGCTTCCGCCAGCCGGCGGTTGTCGTCCTGCCTCGCGCGTGCCACTGCCCGATCGAGCGCGTCGCCGGCTCGCGCCAGCCGTTCCTCTCCCAGCCTGGCCCGCTGCGCCAGCAGGCGCGGTGCCAGCCGGACCCCCAGCCGCTCGTAGCGTCCGCGCCAGGCGGCCAGGCCCGCGCCCAGCGACTTCGGCAGCCGCTCGGCCAGTTCATCGAACCGCTGGCTCGCCAGCTCCAGCAGCCGGCGCGGATGCGGCAGACCGCGCGCCAGGCCACGCACCCGCTCGGCGCGCGCCTCGACACCCTTCACCGCCGCCCGCTCCAGCCTGAGCCCGAGCTGGCCGACGGTATAGTCGAGGTCGGCCTTGACCGGCACAGCCATCTCGGCGGCGGCGGTCGGCGTTGGTGCGCGCCGGTCGGACGCGAAATCGATCAGCGTGGTGTCGGTCTCGTGGCCAACGGCGGAAATCACGGGAATCGTGCTCGCGGCGACCGCGCGCACCACCACTTCCTCGTTGAATGCCCACAGATCTTCGACCGAGCCCCCGCCACGCGCCACGATCAGCACGTCCGGTCGGGGAATCTGCCCGCCGGCCGGCAAGGCGTTGAAGCCGCGCACCGCCGCCGCCACCTGCTCGGCCGCGCCATCGCCCTGCACCATCACCGGCCACAGCAGCACGTGGCGGGGAAAGCGGTCGGCCAACCGGTGCAGGATGTCGCGGATCACAGCGCCTGTCGGCGAGGTGACGACGCCGATCACCTGCGGCAGGAACGGCAGCGGCTGCTTGGCGCTGGCGGCGAACAACCCCTCGGCGGCGAGCTTGCGCTTGCGCTCCTCCAGCAGTGCCATCAGCGCGCCGACACCGGCAGGCTCCATGCGCTCGATGACGATCTGGTAGGTCGACTTGCCGGGATAGGTGGTCAGCCGGCCGGTGGCGATCACCTCCAGCCCGTCCTCGGGCCGGAAACGCAGGGCGTTGACCTGGCCCTTCCACATTACGCCGTCGAGCACGGCGTTCTCGTCCTTCAGCCGCAGATAGGCATGACCTGAGCCGGCGACCGTCCAGCGGGAGATTTCGCCGCGCACCCGCACCAGGCCGAAGCGGTCCTCGACCGTGCGCTTGACCGCGCTCGCCAGCTCGCTGACGGAATATTCGGGCAGATTGGGGGCGGTTTCGGTCACAAGCGTTGTTCCTTCGCGCCTGTGTAGCTACAAGCCGGCCATGACCGCAATGGGCCCGGTCATTTTGCTCCCTTGAGGGCACCGATGCCGGGCCGGGCACGAACAGGACGACAGGCGATGACGACGATGAATGTGCTGGTGATCGGCAGTGGCGGGCGGGAACACGCCCTGTGCTGGAAGCTGGCGCAGTCACCCCGGATCGGCGCGCTCCACTGCGCCCCCGGCAATGCCGGCATCGCCCAGGTGGCGACCTGCCAGGCACTGGCTGTCGGCAATCATGATGACGTCATCGCCTTCTGCCGCGACCACGCCATCGCGCTGGTGGTGGTCGGCCCGGAACAGCCGCTGGTCGACGGCCTGGCGGATGCCCTGCGCGCGGCCGGCATCCGCTGCTTCGGCCCGTCGGCGGCGGCGGCCCAACTGGTAGGCTCCAAGGGCTTCACCAAGGACCTGTGCGCCCGCCACGACATCCCCACCGCCGCCTACGGCCGCTTCAGCAACGCCGCCGCCGCCAAGGACTATATCCGCGCCCAGGGCGCGCCGATCGTTGTCAAGGCCGACGGGCTCGCCGCCGGCAAGGGCGTGGTGGTGGCGATGACGCTCGACGAGGCACTGGCGGCGGTCGACATGATCTTCGGCGGCGGTTTCGGCGCGGCCGGCGCTGAAGTGGTGGTGGAGGAGTTTCTCGACGGCGAGGAGGCCAGCTTCTTCGTGCTCACCGACGGCACGGCGATCGTGCCGCTGGCCACCGCGCAGGATCACAAGCGGGTGGGTGATGGCGACACCGGCCCCAACACCGGCGGCATGGGTGCCTACTCGCCGGCGCCAGTGATGACCGAGGCCATGGTCGCCCGCGCGCTGGCCGAAATCGTCGAGCCCACGGTGCGCGGCATGGCCGCTGAAGGCATGCCCTACACCGGCGTGCTCTACGCCGGCCTGATGATCACCGCCAGGGGCCCCAAGCTGATCGAATACAACTGCCGTTTCGGCGACCCGGAATGCCAGGTGCTGATGATGCGGCTGGCCAGCGACCTGCTCGACCTGCTGGTCGCCGCCTGCGACGGCACGCTGGCCCAGGCGCCGGTCGCCTGGAACCCGGAACCGGCGCTGACCGTGGTGATGGCCGCCCGCGGCTACCCCGGCGAGCCGCTGAAAGGCACCGAGATTCGCGGGCTGGATGCCGCCGGCGCCGTCGACGGCGTAGTCGTCTTCCACGCCGGCACCACCGCCAAGGATGGCAGGGTGTATGCCAATGGCGGTCGTGTATTGAATGTCACGGCGCATGGCGCGACGGTGGAGGAGGCGCGGACGCGCGCCTACGCGGCCGTCGACCGGCTGGACTGGCCCGACGGCTTCTGCCGGCGGGACATTGCCTGGCGCGCACTGGCAAGGGATTAAGACGCTTTTTCAGACGCTTGTTGATTCTGGGGGAGGAACAATGACGAGCAAGCAGGAACAATTCTCCGGCACCGATGCCGTCCGCGACCAGCATCGCTTCGACGTCGCGGCGCTGGAGGCCTACATGCGCGAGCATGTCGAGGGCTTTGCCGGCCCGCTGGAGGTCCGCCAGTTCAAGGGCGGCCAGTCCAACCCCACCTACCAGCTGGTCACGCCGACCAAGAAATACGTCATGCGCCGCAAGCCGCCCGGCCAGCTGCTGGCCGGCGCCCATGCGGTGGACCGTGAATACAAGGTGATCACCGCGCTGCATGGCAGCGGCTTTCCGGTCGCCCGCACCTACTGCCTGTGCACCGACGAGAGCATCATCGGCACCTGGTTCTACATCATGGACATGGTGGAAGGCCGGGTGATCTGGGACACCAGCTTCCCTGGTGTCAGCCGCGAGGACCGCCCACGCTACTTCGACGCGATGAACGAGACCATCGCCCGCCTGCACACCACCGATTACAAAGCGATCGGCCTGGAGGATTACGGCCGGCCGGGCAACTACTTCGCCCGCCAGATCGGCCGCTGGTCGCGGCAGTATCTGGAGGATGAGGCGGCCGGCCGGGTGCCGGAAATGGACCGCCTGGTGGAGTGGCTGCCGGCCAATATTCCGGCGGGCGACGAAAGCTCGATCGTCCACGGCGACTATCGCTGCGACAACATGATCTTCCACCCTACCGAGCCGCGCGTGCTCGCCGTTCTGGACTGGGAGCTGTCCACCATCGGCCACCCGCTGGCCGACTTCACCTACAATCTGATGATGTACCGGATGCCGCCGGTCGGCACCGCCGGCCTGCTGGGCCAGGATCTGGCGGGCCTCAACATCCCCACCGAGGACGAGTATGTCGCCGCCTATTGCCGGCGCACCGGCCGCGATGGCATCGACCCCCGGGTGCTCGACTTCTGCATCGCCTACAACATGTTCCGCCTGGCGGCGATCGTCCATGGCATCAAGGGCCGGGTGATCCGCGGCACGGCGGCCAGCGCGCACGCCCGCCAGATGGCGGAATCCGTAGAACCGCTGGCGAGACTGTCGTGGGGGCAGGCTGAAAAGGCGATGAGGGGCTGACATGATTGCGACCTATGACCTGCCGGCCACCGGCGCGACCGACGCCACGCCGTTGCTGCTGATCCACGGCTGGACCTGCGACCACCAGGCCATGGCGCCTGTCGCCGCCGCCTTCCCCGAACGCGCCCGGCGCAGCGTCGACCTGCTGGGTCACGGCGCCACGCCGGGTGGCGGCGACTACGCCATCGCCACTCAGGCTCGCGCGGTGCTGGAGGTGGCGCCGCCGCGCGCCATCTTGATCGGCCACTCGATGGGCGGGCAGATCGCGGTGGAAGCCGCGGCCCAGGCCCCGGACCGGGTGGCCGGCATCGTGCTGCTCGATCCCGCCTTCATCGCACCCTACGACAAGACCCGCGCGTTCGGCGAAGGTCTGCGTCAACAGCTCGCCCGTCTGGGCGACGCCGAGATTCCGGCGATGATGGAGGCCTTCGGCCGCCGCCAGATCGTCCGCGCCACCGACGAGGCGGGGATGGAGGCGCTGCTGGGGGTGATGAAATCGACCGACCCCCATGTGGTGCGCGCCGCGTGGGATGCCATTTGCGACTGGGACGGCGAGGCCGCGCTGGCCCGCGTCCGCTGCCCGGCGCTCGTCATCGGCATCGACAAGGCGCTCAATCGCCCGGCCGACCTGATACGGGTCAACAAGACGGTGATGACGGCGACGGTGGCCGGCTCAGGCCACATGGTCCAGTTCGAGGTGATGGATCAGGTTGCGGCGATGATCCGCCGCTTCTTCCTGCTCAACGGGCTGTAATCCGCCCCCAACCGCCCCGCCGTCATGCAGAAGGCCGCCACGGCAAGCCCGGGCGGCCTTCTTCTTCCACCGCGACGACGGAGACCTCCGCCGTCGCCAGCCGGCAATCGTGCTTAAGCGGCGTCCTGTGCCTGTTGCTCCATCCGGTACTGGTAGAGCCCCTGGATGTGGCTCAGCGAGAACAGATGCGCATAGATCAGGCCCAGCGCGCCAGACTTCACCATCTTGCGCACCTGGTCACCGCGCAGTTCGTGCAGCTTCTGCTCGGAGATCATGCGGAAGCCACGGAAATTGGCGGGCGCGGCGCCGTTGGCCGGCTGGATCTGCGCCTCGCCGTCCATCAGCAGGTCCAGCTCCTTCAGCTCGTTCATGAAGGCACGCGTGCGCTGGATGGCGATTTCGAACTGCTCGCAGAACTGCAGGATCGCCTTGGTACGCTCGGTCGGTTCGTTACCGTCGAACAGATTGCTCTCCTCGCCGGTGGTGAAGATCGGCGCGGAGTCGTCGAAGCACAGCGACAGCTCCTTGGCTTCCGGCGTCAGCTTGGCGAGCAGGAAGGGGTACCGGCGCACATAGGCAGGAACGTAGGTGCCCGGCCGCCACTGACCTTCGGCATCGATGAACTGGTTCTCGTTGTCCATCAGGCCGACCAGTGCCAGCGGCACGGGCGAGTCGCCGCCACCGAAAATGATCGGATAGTGGCGCTGCACCATGACGAACTCGTCGACAGTGATGGGAATGGCATGCGTGTTGGCCGCGTACTTGCAGTCACGCGCCTCGGTCATCACCAGCTTGCCATGCACCGAAGCAGCCAGCGGCACAACAGAATTGTAGAACAAAGGCAGCCGCGTCTCGGCCGGCGTCGTCGTGGTCATATAATCCCCATGGTCATCACTTGGCGCCCCGCCCGACGCGGACCGCACAGGGCGCGCACGTTACGCGCCGCCCCCGCCCGAGGCAAGCCGGGGATGCGGGAAGACCGGCCTCAGACCACCTTGCCGGGGTTCATGATGCCGTTGGGGTCGAGCGCGGTCTTGATGGCGCGCAATGCCCACAGTTTGGCCGGGTCGGCGGTGGCCGCCAGCTGCTCCCGCTTCTCCATGCCGATCCCGTGCTCGGCCGAGATCGAACCGCCGTACTTCAGCACCAGCTCATAGACACAGGCCGATATCTCCCTGGCGCGACCATAGAATTCCGCCGGCGTCATGCCCAGCGGCCCATGTACGGAGAAATGGATGTTGCCGTCCCCCAGGTGTCCGAAGGCGATCACCCGCACGCCGGGCATCAGTGCCTCCAGCGCCGCCGTGCCTTCGGTGATGTAGGCCGGCATGCGGGCCACCGACACCGAAATGTCATGGTGCAGGCCGATACCGTCCATGCGCTCCGCCAGCGGCAGCGTTTCGCGGATCTTCCACATCGCCTGCCCCTGGGCCTGGGACTCGGCGAGTACCGCGTCGCGGGCCAGGCCCCGCTCGAACGCCTCCGCCAGGGCGGCTTCCGCCACCTCGCGCAGGCCGGAATCAGCGCGGGTCGACGACATCTCGGTCAGTACCACCCACGGCGACGGCGTGCCCGGCAGCGGATCGCGGGTATCGGGAATGTGCTGCAGCGTCAGATCGACGCCGATGCGCGGGATCATCTCGAAGGCGCACACCTGGTCGCCGGTGGCGGCGCGCAGATGCGCGAGCAGCCCCACCGCCTTGTCGGGATCATCAAGCGCTACCCAGGCCGTCACCACATCGCGCGGCCGGGGGAACAGTTTCAGCGTCACCGCCGTGACGATGCCCAGCGTGCCCTCGCCGCCCACCAGCAACTGCTTGAGATCGTAACCGGTGTTGTCCTTGCGCAGCGGCGTCAGGCCGTGGAACACCTCGCCATTGGGCAGGACCGCCTCGACGCCGAGCACCAGCGCCCGCATCGAACCGTAGCGCAGCACATGGACGCCGCCGGCATTGGTCGACACCAGCCCACCGATGCGCGCCGAGCCCTGCGAGCCCAGCGACAGCGGGAACAGCCGGTCCACCGCCTCGGCGGCCTCCTGCACCTGGGTGAGAATGACGCCGGCCTCGGCGACCAGCGAGAAATCGTCGGCATCCACGGCACGGATACGGTTGAGCCGCTCCAGGCTGACCACCACCTGCCGGCCGCTCTGGTCGGGGATGCCCGCCAGAACCAGACCGGTGTTGCCACCCTGTGGCACCAGGCCGATGCGGTACTTGTTGGCGCATTTGACCAGCTCGACCACCTGGTCGACGGAGCGCGGCTTGACCACCAGCGCCGCCACGCCGTCGTAACCGCCGCGCCAGTCACGGGCAAACGGCGCCATGTCGCCGGGCTGGTCCAGCCAGCCGCCGTCGCCGACGATCGCCTTCAGCGCCGCCAGGCCGTGGTCGAAAGTATCGATATCCGCCATCGTCCATCCCCATGGTTGCCCGCCGCGCACTATAGGCGGGTCCGGCAAGGGATGCGAGTGTCCGCCTATTTGGATGCGTCGAGAGGCTTGCAGACCGCCACCGCGCCCTTGTTGATGAGCAGGATCTCGTGATTGTCCAGCCGCAGCGGGAAGAACGGCTTGGGATCGTTCAGCAGATCCTGCACCCGCTCGTCGAGGCCGATGAACACGAGGCCGGTTAGCTGCGAGCCATCGCTCATCACCAGCTCGACCGGCACGTTGACCTTGGTGCGGATACGCGAGGCACGCTGGGCGGCAAGGGGGGCGGACGCGTTCACAGGCAAGCCTCCAGATACGCCTTCTCGAAGCCGAACTGGCGCGCCTTTTCCACCGTGTAGGGACGCAGGCCCTGGGGGCGGAACTCGCCGATGATCTGCCCGTCGGCCGATTCGTCCTGATACTCGAACTTGAACAGCTCCTGGCTGACGATGACATCGCCTTCCATGCCGACGATCTCGGTGATCGAGGTGATGCGCCGCGCGCCATCGCGCATGCGCTTGATCTGCACGATCAGGTCCACCGAGTCCGCGATCTGGCGGGTGATCGCGGATTTGGGCACCTTGATGTCGGACATCAGCACCATGTTCTCCATACGCGCCAGGGCCTCGCGCGGGCTGTTGGCGTGCAGGGTGCACATGGAGCCGTCGTGCCCCGTATTCATCGCCTGCAGCATGTCGAAGCATTCGGCGCCACGGATTTCGCCCAGGATGATGCGGTCAGGGCGCATGCGCAGGGCGTTGATGACCAGATCGCGGATGGTGATGGCGCCATCGCCCTCAAGGTTGGCCGGCCGGGTCTCCAGTGTCAGCACATGGGGCTGCTGCAACCGCAGTTCCGCCGCATCCTCGATAGTGATGACACGCTCGCCGGGGTCGATCATCTTCGACAGCGCGTTGAGAAGGGTCGTCTTGCCCGAGCCGGTACCGCCGGAGATGACGACGTTGAGACGCGACGCGCCGGCGATCTTGAGAAAGGTCGCCATCGCATCCGAGCAGTTGCCACCACGCGCCATCATGTCCAGCGTGATCGGCTTGGCGGAAAACTTGCGGATCGAGATCGCCGTGCCCTTGAGCGACAGTGGCGGCACAATGACGTTGACACGGCTGCCGTCTTCCAGGCGGGCATCGGCCAGCGGCGTCGTCTGATCGATGCGACGGCCGATGCGGTTGCAGATGCGCTGGGCGATCTGGAACACATGGGTGTCATCGCGAAACCGCACGTGCGACAGCTCAAGGCGGCCCTTGCGTTCGACATAGACCTGATAGGGGCCATTGACCATGATGTCGCTGACCTCGGGATCGGCCAGCAACTCCTCTAGCGGGCCAAGGCCGAGCAGTTCGTCGACCAGCACCTTCTCCAGCGCGAACTGCTCGCGGCGGTTCAGGTTGATGCGCAGCTCCAGCAGCACTTCCGAAATGATCGGCCGGAACTCGTCCGACAAATCCTCGCGCGACAGCGAGGCGGCGGCCTCGGCGTCAATGCGTTCCAGCAGGCGCGGTAGCACCTGCTCCTTGATGGTGTGGATGGTCTCCTCGAAGCGGATCGCCGCCAGTTCCCGCTGGGTGCGGGCACTCGCCGGCGTGTTCGCCTCGGCATTGCGCTGCTGCAACCGTGCCATCGCATCGTCGGCGGGACCGGGCACCGGCTCTATGATGTCGGCCGGCGGCATGCTGGGCGGCGCTTCGGCGGGCGCCTCCTCGGCACGGGCGTGGCCGAACGCGGTGGCGCGCCCGGCGCCGAATCCGGCGGGCCTGGCCTGCGCCACGCCGGCGCTGATCGACTGTGTCTGCCGTTTACCGAAAAAACTCACGGAATTGCCTCGGTCTTCCCTCTCGACAGACAAGGCTAGCACCCAACCTCTTAACCAATGGCTACCGCCCGTCCGGCGCGGTCGTGTCTCAGTGGCAGGTGTCGCTGCTCCCACCAAGGTGGATGCTGGCTTCCGCGAGCTGGGCGTGAATGGCCAGCCACAGGCTCATGCCCTCGGTATCGTGGGAGTTCCGCATGCGATCGACGGCGCGATAGGCGATCGGCAGCGCCGCCTCGCCAAGCCGGGTCATCAGGTCACGGGCGACCTGACGCACCAGGGGGTGGCGCTGATAGGCAGCAATGACGGATGAATTGACGGTCATGACGAACTCCCTGAACTGATGACCAAAGCCACCATGCAAGGGCGAGGCCAACCAGCGCCCGAAGCGACAATGCTGCTTTGCCGTTGCGCGTACTCCCCGGGTGGGCCAAAACTGCCGCGCATGGCGGCCCGGGGGGCGGCAAGAATTACTCGGGAACAGGCAGATGGACCGTCTGGCGGCGATGGAAATGTTCGTGCGCGTGGTGGGGGAGAAGAGCTTCTCCGGTGCCGCCCGCCAGCTTGGCGTATCGAAATCGGTGGTGTCCAAGGCGGTCGCCGAGCTGGAGGATCATCTGGGCGCCCAGCTGCTCAACCGCACCACCCGACAGATGTCGCTGACCGAGGTCGGCCAAGCCTACCACGAGCGCTGCCTCGCCATCCTGGAACAGGTGGACGAAACCGAACAGCTGGTCTCCTCGCAGGCGCGCGCGCCACGGGGCCTGGTGCGGCTGTCGGCGCCGGTGACCTTCTCGGTCAACAACCTCGGCGCGCCGCTGTCCGACTTCCTGGGCGAGAACCCCGACGTCACCATCGAGCTGTCGCTCAACGACCGGACCGTGGACATCGTCGAGGAAGGCTTCGACCTCGCTATCCGCATCTCGCGCCGATTGAAGGACTCAAACCTGATAGCGGTCAAACTGTGCTCGGCGCGCTCCGTCACCACTGCCGCACCGGACTATATCCAGCGCCACGGCGTGCCCGCCCACCCGCGCGACCTGCTGAAGCACCAGTGCCTGCGCTACTCCAACCTGGGGCCGGCGCAGGAGTGGACCTTCCGCGATCCCAAGTCGGGCGACGCCATCCAGGTCGCCGTCTCGGGTCGCATCACCGCCAACAATGGCGAGGTGCTGCGCGCCGCCGCCATCAACGGCGAGGGCATCATCTCCGGCCCCAGCTTCATCGTCGCGGAGGACATCAAGAACGGCCGGCTGATGCCGATCCTCACCGAATTCGCGGCACCCGCTTTCGGCATCTACGCCGTCTATCCGCCCAACCGCCACGTCTCGGCCAAGGTTCGCCGGCTGGTCGATCATCTGAAGAAAACCTGGGGCGACGCGCCGCCATGGGAACGGGCCTGCGACGTCTGCTGACGCCACAGGCCCCGGCTCAGCCTCGCCCGGCGATCAGGCGAACGCCGCGATCGCCTCACGCACAATCATGATGCCCATGGCGACCCACGACAGCGAGAACAACAGGAAGCGGATCATCACCTTGTTGATGGTCGCCTGCACCAGCGAGTGCAGCACCCGCAGGCCGACATAGGCCCACGCGCACTTGACGTGCAGCGCGTCGGCGTGCCCCAGCAGCACGATCACCGGCACCAGGCCGTAGAACAGCGTCGGCGCCTCGAACAGGTGATTGTAGTTGTCGGCCACCCGCCGCACCTCGCTTGGCAGCACGCCGAGCGAGCCCGGGTGCATTGCCGCCTGCGGGTCCACCTGGGCTTTGTTCATTGCCGGAATACGGGTGGCGTACATCCACAGGAACATCACCAGCGTCAGCACGCCCAGCGCGATGACACTTTGCAGCAACTGCACGGCATAAACGGAATCGACCATGCGACATCTCCCCCTTGTTATCGCCCCTGGTTGCTATGGCGGGGCGCGAACGAGAGTGCGGCATGGCCACCGGACTGTCGAGGTGGGGGGGGCTTACCCCCCCGTCGCCGGTACCACCTTGAGCAACCGGCCCTCATCGCTGTCGGTGAGCAGATAGAGGGCGCCGTCCGGCCCCTGCTCGACATCGCGGATGCGCTCCTCAAGGTCGGTCAGCAGTGGCTCATAGGCCGCCACCTTGTCACCATCGAGCGTCAGGTGGGCCAGATGCTGGCCGGCGAGCGCGCCGATGAAGAGGTGGCCACGCCACTGCGGGAACAGGTTGCCGGTGTAGAACAGCATGCCCGAGGGCGCGATCGACGGATCCCAGTAATGCACCGGCTGCTCCATGCCGGCCTTGTGGGTGCCCTCGCCGATCTTCAGGCCGGAGTAGTCACGGCCGTAGGTAATCACCGGCCAGCCATGGTTGCGCCCGGCACGCGGGATGTTGATCTCGTCACCACCGCGTGCGCCGTGCTCCACCGTCCACAGCACGCCGGTGGCCGGGTTGATCGCCGCGCCCTGGATGTTGCGATGGCCATAGGACCAGACTTCCGGCAAGGCCCCGGACGTGCCGACGAAGGGATTGTCGGCCGGCACGCTGCCATCGGCGTTGATCCGCACCACCTTGCCCAGCGTGTTGTCGAGTGTCTGCGCCTTCTCCCGGCCCCGGTAGCGATCACCGGTAGTGACGAACAGACGGCCGTCGGGCGCGAACACCAGCCGGCTGCCGAAATGGTGGTGGCTTTCCCACGCCGGCTGCTGGCGGAAGATCACCGTCAACCCGTCCAGCCGAGCGTCGCCCCCGGCCTCCACCAGTCGCCCCCGCGCCACGGCAGTCGCGTTGGTGCCGTTGCCGCGCGGCTCGGCATAGGACAGATAGACCAGTCCGTTGCCGGCGAAGTCGGGGTCGAGCGCCACGTCCAGCAGCCCACCCTGGGCATCGTAATCGACCGCCGGCACGCCGGCGACCGGCGGCGACACCGTGCCATGCGTGTCGACGATGCGCAGCCGCCCGGCCTTTTCGGTGACCAGCAGCCGGCCATCGGGCAGGAAGGCCATGCCCCAGGGAAATTCCAGGCCGCCCGCCACCGTCTCGACCTTGACGCCCACCGCCGCCTGCGACGGCCCGGCCGGCACCTGCGAGGAGCAGGCTGCAAGAACGATCGACAGCATTGCCAGAAGACGCACGATATCCTCCTTCATCAGCACCGGTCCGTACAGTGATGTAGGCTCCATACAGCCGACGGCCACATGGAGCCACCCGAAGAACGGCGGAGCGTTGTCACGGCGCGAACAGTGCGAGCGACAACACGCTCTGGTCGCTGGCCACGGTGCCCCGTATAGAGCGGCTACCCGCCACTCAGGCAGAACCGCGATCATGAACGCCCCGCATTCCCGCCCTGCCGGCCTCGCCCTGCCCTGGCTGCACCTGCTGCTCGGCGTTGCGGTGGTCGCGGTGTGGGGCACCAACTTCGTGGTCATCAAGGTCGCGCTGGCCGACCTGCCGCCGCTGCTGTTCGCCACCTTGCGCTTCACCTGCGCCTTCCTGCCGATGGCGCTGTTCCTGCCCCGTCCGGCGGTGCCCTGGCGACGGCTGGCGGCCTATGGCGTGCTGATCGGCGCCGGCCAGTTCGGCCTGCTCTATCTCGCCATGCAGAGCTGGATATCGCCGGGTCTCGCCTCGCTGGTGATCCAGAGCCAGGTGTTCTTCACCATCGCCCTGTCGATGCGTGCCAACGGCGAACGGGTACGGCTGTTCCAGGTCGCCGCCCTGCTGCTGGCAACCAGCGGCATCGGCCTGATCATCGCCCATGGCGGCGGCGACGCCACCCCGCCCGGCATCGCCCTGGTGCTGCTGGCCGCCCTGTCGTGGTCGGGCGGCAACATGGTGGCGCGGGCCGACCCGCATGCCAACATGCTGGGCTATGTGGTGTGGGCCAGCCTGTTCTCGGTGCCGCCGCTGCTGGCGCTGTCGCTGCTCATCGAGGGCCCCGCAGCGATCGCCGCCGGTCTGGCCCGCGCCGGCCCCGGCACGTGGGCAGCCGTACTCTGGCAGTCGGTGGGCAACACCATGTTCGGCTATGCCGCCTGGGGCTGGCTGCTCGCCCGCCACCCGGCCGCGACCGTGACCCCGCTGGCCCTGCTGGTGCCGGTGTTCGGCATGTCCGCCTCCGCCCTGCTGCTGGGCGAATCGCTGCCGGGCTGGAAGCTGGGCGCGGCCGGTCTGGTGATCGCCGGCCTGGCGCTCAACCTGCTGTGGCCGAGGCTGGCGGCGCTGCGGCCGCGCCCGGCCTGAGGACACATGCAGGCGGCAACAAAATGTCGCCTTGTATGAGATTTACTATCCTTTTCGACCAAAGTTCACTTGTTTGACCGGCCTCGGCCCTTTCCTTTACCGCTGCGTTGCGGCAAAAGGCCGGCCACGGATCGGAAATCCATATTCAGGTCGAGGAGACGCGCACATGACCGCCGTGGGGCACGACACGCTTAAGGTTCGCAAGGAACTCAGCGCCGGAGGCAAGACCTTCGCCTATTACAGCCTCCAGGAGGCCGCCAAGCACATCGGCGACATCTCCCGCCTGCCCTTCTCGATGAAGGTGCTGCTGGAAAACCTGCTGCGCTTCGAGGACGGCGTCACGGTCAAGGTCGAGGACATCAAGGCGATCGCCGCCTGGCTCGCCAACCCCAAGTCGGACCAGGAAATCCAGTACCGCCCGGCGCGCGTGCTGATGCAGGACTTCACCGGCGTGCCGGCGGTGGTCGACCTCGCCGCGATGCGCGACGGCATGACCCGGCTGGGTGGCGACCCGAACAAGATCAACCCGCTGGTGCCGGTCGATCTGGTCATCGACCACTCGGTGATGGTCGACAACTTCGGCACCCCCGACGCCTTCCGCAAGAACGTCGAGCTGGAGTTCGAGCGCAACATGGAGCGTTATGAGTTCCTGAAGTGGGGCCAGAACGCCCTGAAGAACTTCCGCGTCGTGCCGCCGGGCACCGGCATCTGCCATCAGGTCAACACCGAGTATCTGGCTCAGGTGGTGTGGACCTCGCAGGACACCGCCGGCGCCACCGTGGCCTACCCGGACACGCTGGTGGGCACCGACAGCCACACCACCATGGTCAACGGCCTGGGCGTGCTGGGCTGGGGCGTGGGCGGCATCGAGGCAGAAGCCGCGATGCTCGGCCAGCCGGTCTCCATGCTGATCCCGGAAGTCGTCGGCTTCAAGCTGACCGGCAAGCTGAAGGAAGGCATGACCGCCACCGACCTGGTGCTGACGGTCACCAACATGCTGCGCAAGAAGGGCGTGGTCGGCAAGTTCGTCGAGTTCTACGGCCCCGGCGTCCACACCCTGGCGCTGGCCGACATGGCGACCATCGCCAACATGGCGCCGGAATACGGCGCCACCTGCGGCTTCTTCCCGGTCTGCGCCGAGACGCTGAAGTATCTGCAGTTCACCGGCCGCGAGGATTGGCGGGTGGCGCTGGTGGAAGCCTACGCCAAGGAACAGGGGATGTTCGCCGACGAGAACACCCCGGACCCGGTGTTCACCGACACGCTGGAGCTCGACCTGTCGACCGTCGAGCCGTCGCTGGCCGGCCCGCGCCGTCCGCAGGACCGCGTCAGCCTGTCCAACGCCACCACCGCGCTGATCGAGGAGCTCAACGGCTTCTACAAGAAGGGCGATGAACTGGCCAAGCAGGTGCCGGTCGAGGGCGCCGACTATCAGCTGGGCCACGGCAACGTGGTGCTGGCCGCCATCACCTCGTGCACCAACACCTCGAACCCGAGCGTGCTGGTGGCCGCCGGCCTCGTCGCCAAGAAGGCGCACGCGCTGGGCCTGACCTCCAAGCCGTGGGTCAAGACCTCGCTGGCGCCGGGATCGCAGGTGGTCACCGACTACCTCGCCAAGGCCGGCCTGCAGGAGCACCTCGACGCGCTGGGCTTCAACCTGGTCGGCTATGGCTGCACCACCTGCATCGGCAACTCCGGCCCGCTGCCGGACCCGATCTCCAAGGCGATCAACGCCAATGATCTGGTCGCCGCCTCGGTGCTGTCGGGCAACCGCAACTTCGAGGGCCGCGTCAGCCCGGACATCAAGGCCAACTACCTGGCCTCGCCGCCGCTGGTGGTCGCCTACGCGCTGTTCGGCACCATGGCCAAGGACATCACCACCGAGGTCATCGGCACCTCGAAGGACGGCAAGCCGGTCTATCTGAAGGACATCTGGCCGACCACGCAGGAAGTGCAGGACACCATCAACCAGTGCCTGACCTCCGAGATGTTCAAGTCGCGCTACGCCAACGTGTTCAAGGGCGACGAGATGTGGCAGGCGATCAAGGTCGGCACCGGCCAGACCTACGGCTGGTCGTCGTCCTCGACCTACGTGCAGAACCCGCCCTACTTCCAGGACATCACCATGACCCCCAAGCCGACCACCGACATCGTCGGCGCGCGGCTGCTGGCGGTGCTGGGCGACTCCATCACCACCGACCACATCTCGCCGGCCGGCAACATCAAGGAAAAGTCGCCGGCGGGCGCCTACCTGATGGACCACCAGGTCGCCAAGGCGGACTTCAACAGCTACGGCGCCCGCCGCGGCAACCATGAAGTGATGATGCGCGGCACCTTCGCCAACATCCGCATCCGCAACGAGATGGTGCCGGGCACCGAGGGCGGCATCACCAAGGACGCCAACGGTGAGGTGATGCCGATCTACGACGCCGCCATGAAGTATCAGGCGGCCGGCACCGGCCTCATCATCGTCGCCGGCAAGGAGTATGGCACCGGCTCGTCGCGCGACTGGGCGGCCAAGGGCACCAACCTGCTGGGCGTCAAGGCGGTGATCGCCGAGAGCTTCGAGCGTATCCACCGCTCGAACCTGGTCGGCATGGCCGTGCTGCCGCTGCAGTTCAAGGACGGCATGACCCGCGCCGACCTGAAGCTGGACGGCACCGAGAGCTTCTCGCTGGCCGGCATCACCGCGCTGAAGCCGCGTCAGGATCTCGAAGTCGTGATGACCCGCGCCAACGGCGAGGTGGTGAAGTTCACCGTGCTGTGCCGCATCGATACCGAGAACGAGATCGACTATTTCTACGCCGGTGGCGTGCTGCACTACGTGCTGCGCAACCTCGCGGCCTGATCCCGTCGACCCGAACAAAAAAGGCGGTCCCCGCGGGGGCCGCCTTTTTCTGTTGGTCGCGGTCAGCGCCCGCCGGAGGGCGGTGGCGCCGGTCTCAGCGCGCCGCCGCCACCTTGGCCTCGATGGCATCCCAGATCAGCGCCGGCGTGTTGGTGCCGTTGAAGCGGTCGATGGCGACGATGCCGGTGGGCGAGGTGACGTTGATTTCGGTCATGAAGCCGTTGATGACGTCGATGCCGACGAACAGCAGGCCGCGGCTGGCCAGTTCCGGCCCGATGCGTTCGCAGATCTCCAGCTCGCGCCCGGTGAGCACGGTCTGGTCCGCCTTGCCGCCGGCGGCGAGGTTGGAGCGGATTTCGCCCGCCTTGGGCAGCCGGTTGATGGCGCCGGTGGCCTTGCCGTCCACCAGCACGATGCGTTTGTCGCCCGCCGACACCTCCGGCATGAACCGCTGCACCATGAACGGCTCGCGGCCCATGGTGGTGAACACCTCGACCAGCGCCGACAGGTTGGGATCGTTCTTGCCGACATGGAACACCGCCGTGCCGGCGTTGCCGTACAGCGGCTTGATGACGATCTCGCCGAACTCGCGGCGGAACGCCTCGGTGTCGGCCAGGCTGCGGGTGATCATCGTCTCCGGCATGAGGTCGTGGAAGCGGGTGACGAACAGCTTTTCCGGCGCGTTGCGCACCTCGGCCGGATTGTTCACCACCAGCGTGCGGGGGTGGACCATCTCCAGCAGGTGGGTGGCGGTGATGTAGGCCAGATCGAACGGCGGGTCCTGGCGCATCAGCACCGTGTCGACGTCGGTGGCGAGGTCGAGCAGCGCCGAGTCACCCAGCGCGTAATGGTCGCCGATCACCCGCTGCACCCGGGTGATTCGCTGCGCGCGTGCCGTCACCCGGCCGTCGCGGTAGGTGAGGTCGTCGGGCAGATAATGCCACAGGGCGTGGCCGCGGGCCTGAGCCTCCAGCATCAGAGCAAAGGTTGAATCGCCAGCGATGTTGATACGGTCGAGCGGGTCCATCTGGACCGCGACGTTGAGCGTCATGTGACTGTCCTGCTTGTCAGTGGGCCGGAACGGCTAGTTGATCGATCGGGCCAGGCCTTCAAGCGCCCGGCGAATCTGCTCCGAGATAGCAGCATTGCGCGTCGTCTCAAGCATCGCCGACAGCGACGAGCGCGCGGCGGCGACGCGGCCCAGCCCCTGTTCGAGGCGGGCCCGCTCCCACCACAGCGCGGTCATCATCGGCGCGATGGCGGTCATGCGTTCGTGCAGCACCAGCGCACGAGGCAGATCGTCGGCTTGTTCCGCCCGCGCGGCGATGTTGTTGAGCAGGCGAATGAGGATCGCGCGGTTGGACAGCGGTTCGAGATGGCTGGCCTGCAACCGGGCTGCCTGCCCGGCTACCCGGCGCAGCAAAACGTCAAGCTGCTCGCCGGTCACCAGGGCGCCGTCGTTGAACGGATCCTGTAGCACCGAGACCGGGCCGCCACCGATGCGGATCAGGAAATGGGCGGGCATGTTGAGGCCGTCGGCGGTCCAGCCGACCGCGCGCGCGGCCGCGATATAGAGGATCGACAGCGCCACCGGCAGGCCCTTGCGGCGGTCAATCACGTCCAGCAGGTTGGCGTTGGCGGGATCGTCATAGGTCTCGCGGTCGCCAGCGAAACCGAAACGCGCCGCCAGCACATCGCGCAATACCGCGGCCTGCTGCGCCGGTGTCTCCGCATCGGTGCCCGTGACAAACACTTCACTGCAGATATGCTGCAGCACCAGCCGGTAGGGCGTCAGGTCGGCATCCGGCCGGTCGAGCGCGCCAAGCACCAGGGCTGCTTCCGCCAGGTCGATCTCGTCGTCATCGAGCGCGCCCAGCCGTGTCAGGTCGTCGATCAGCATGACCCGTCCTCACCTGCGATCCGCTCAAGGTGCCTCGGGAATCGCCACGGCGCAACCAGCACAGCATCAAGACGCACCGTTTCCCACCCGTCACCAAAGCGCGCGGCCGCCACCGGCACCGCCCGCCACACCCGCCGCAACCGGCCCTGCCCCAGCGCTTCCGCCGCAAGATCGAGGGTCGCGCGCCGTTTGACCTCCACCAGGACCAGCGCCCGACCGCGTGCAACCACCAGATCAATCTCGCCGACGCCAAGCCGCAGGCGACGCGCCAGCACCCGGTACCCCTTGGCCCGCAGCCACCAGGCCGCCACCGATTCGGCGACTCGGCCGCGCCACTCGTCGCGCCGCCGGTCGCGCGCGCTCATGTCCGGCCCGTCAGCGTCAGTGCGCGCCGGTACAGGTCCGAACGCGACTCGCCGGTGCGCGCCGCCACCAGGCGCGCCGCCTCTTTCACCGGATGGTCGACCAGTGCCGCCCGCAGCAGCGCCTCGACATCGGCCGCCGTCACCGCCTCGGCGACCGGCGGGCCGACCATCAGCACGATCTCGCCCCTGGGCGGCGGCTCCGCCACCAACGCCTCGGCCAGCGCCGGCGCCAGGCCGCGACGCACCTGCTCGTGCAGCTTGGTGATCTCGCGCGCCACCGCCACCTCGCGACTGCCCAGCACGGCGGCAATGTCGGCCAGGCAGGCGGCCAACCGGGGGCCGCTTTCATAAAACACCAGGGTGGCGGCGATCGGCTTCAGTTCCTCCAGCACCTTGCGGCGGCCGACCGTCTTGGGCGGCAGGAAGCCAGCGAACAGAAAGCGGTCGGTGGGCAGACCGGACAGCGTCAGCCCGGCAATCGCCGCGCACGGCCCCGGCAGGGTGGTGACCGCGATGCCCGCCTCGTGTGCCTCACGCACCAGCTTGTAGCCGGGATCTGAGATCAGCGGCGTGCCGGCATCGCTCACCAGCGCCACGGGCTCGACGGCGGCGCGACGCAGCACCTCGGGGCGGGCGCGGTCGGCATTGTGGTCGTGATAGGCCAGCAGGGGCTTTTTCAGGTCGAGGTGATGCAGCAGTTTCGCGGTGACGCGGGTATCTTCCGCGACCACCAGTGCCACCCGGCGTAGGACGTCGGCGGCGCGAAGGGTAATGTCACCCAGGTTGCCGATGGGGGTGGCAACAATGTATAGGCCCGGCGGCAGAGAGTCCGTCATGAGGCCGACCGTGCCCGCAGTCGACGGCCTTGGGCAACCGGAAAAGCGCAGCGCCGGGCTGTTGCGTGATGTTTCTACATGGGGGTCACCGATGTTCCTTCGCCATCACCTCGGCACGATCGCCGCCGCGCTGGCCCTGCTCGGCCTGGCCGCCTGTGCCACGCCCAAGGCCCCGCCCGCCGCGCCAGCGCCAGCACCGGCCGAACAGGCCGCCCGGCCGGCGCCCAAGCCGGCCGAGACGGTGAAGAAGGCGCCGCCACAGCATCAGGTGGCGCTGCTCGCGCCGCTGACGGGGCCCAATGCGCCGATCGGGCAGTCGATCGCCAATGCCGCCAACATGGCGCTGCTCGACATCAATGATCCGCGCATCAAGCTCACCATCTACGACACCGCCGAGGGCCCGGAAGCAGCCGCCAGCCGCGCCCTGGCGGATGGGGCTAAAGTCGTGCTCGGCCCATTGCTGGCGCCCGATGTGCGGGCCGTCCAGCCCGCCACGAAGGCCGCCGGGGTGCCGGTCATCACCTTCTCCAACGACGCCGAACTCGCCATCCAGGGTACCTATGTGATGGGTTTCCAACCCGATCAGGAAGTCGAGCGCGTCGTCGCTTACGCCCGCCAGCGAGGCATCACCCGCTTCGCCGCACTGGTGCCGGCCGGCAGCTACGGCAAGCGCGCGTCGGAAGCGTTCGTCGCCTCGGTGAAGGCCAGCGGCGGCCAGCTGGTCGCCATCGAGACCTACCCGCGCGACCGCACCAAGCTGCTGACCGCCGCCCGCCGGGTCGCCGGCTATGATGCCCGGCTGGCGCTGTCGCGCGCACGCGCCGCCAAATCCACCGGCGTGATTTCCGCCAAAGGCGTGCCACTGCCGCCACCAGCGTTCGAGGCGCTGCTGATCGCCGACACCGGTGACTACACCCGCGCCTTCGTTCCGGCGTTGCGGCAGTTCGGCGTCGAGACAAACCGGGTCCGCCTGCTAGGCACCGGCCTTTGGAACAACGAACCGGCTCTGGCACGTGAGCCGGCGTTGCAGGGTGCGTGGTTCGCCACCGTGTCGGATGCAACGTTCGAGTCGCTGGCCAAGCGTTACGCCGGCCGCTTCGGCGCCCGCCCCTCCCGGCTGTCGAGTCTGGGCTATGATGGCATCCTGCTGGTCCACGCCGCCGCCAACGGCGGCTGGCAGATAGGCAAGCCTTTCCCCCAATCCGTGCTGAAAACGCCTTCCGGCTATGCCGGCATCGACGGCCTGTTCCGCTTCCCGCACACTGGCGTCGCCGAGCGCGGCATGGAGGTGGATGAACTGTCCGGCGGCACGTTCAAGGTGGTGTCGCCGGCGCCGACCGCCTTCTCGCCCGCGATCAACTGAGGCCCGCGAGCGCAGCACGATCATCGGGCGCCGCTAACGGGCCAGGCGCGCCAGCAGGCTGTTGAGCACGGCGAGGCCGGCCGGCGTCGCCCGCAGGGTGTCGGGATCGTCGATCAGCAGACCCAGGTCGGTGAAATCACGCACCGCCGCCGGGTCCACCACCGTCTCCAGCGCCCGGCCGGTGCGACGCCGGAAACGCGCCTTGTCGATGCCGGCGGCCAGCCGCAGGCCCATCAGCAACGCCTCGTCGGCACAGGCTTCGGGGTCGAGCGGCGTCTCGCTCTCCAGGCCGTGGCCGTGGGCTTCCACCGACTCGCACCAGGCCTCGGGCTTCTTCAGCCGCACCGTCGCTTGGCGGCCGCGCCGGCCGTGGGCGCCGGGGCCGATGCCGACATAGTCGCCATAGGTCCAGTAAGCGAGGTTGTGGCGGCTCTCCGCGCCGGGCCGGGCATGATTGGAAATCTCGTAGGCCGGCAGGCCGGCGGCCGCCGTCATCTCCTGCGTCAGTGCATAGAGGTCGGCGGCGAGATCCTCGTCCGGCAGCACCAGGTCACCGCGCCGGTACAACTCGGCGAATCGGGTCTGCGGCTCGATGGTGAGCTGGTAGAGCGACAGATGCCCGGTGCCGAAACCCAGCGCGCGCGCCAGTTCCGAGCGCCAGCCGGCCAGCGTCTGGCCCGGACGGGCATAGATGAGATCGAAGCTCACCCGGTCGAACGTGCCGCAGGCCAGCTCCAGCGCCGCCAGCGCCTCCGCCGCGTCGTGCCGGCGGCCGAGCTGGACCAGCGACGCGTCGTCGAGCGCCTGCACCCCCAGCGACACCCGATTGACGCCGGCGCCCGCGAACGCGCGGAAGCGCGCCGCCTCGACACTCGACGGATTGGCCTCCAGCGTGATCTCGGCGTCCGGCGCCAGCCGCCAGTGACGGGCGACGCCCTCGATGATCGCCGCCACCGTTTCGGGCGGCATCAGCGATGGCGTGCCGCCGCCGAAAAAGATGCTCGTCACCGTGCGTGCCGGGGTCAGCATCGCTTCATGCGCAAGGTCGGCCAGCAGGGCTGTACGCCAGCGCACCTGGTCCACCGACTCGCGGACATGGCTGTTGAAGTCGCAATAGGGGCATTTCGACAGACAGAACGGCCAGTGGACATAGACCGCCAGGCCGTCGACGCCCGGAAGGTCAGAGGCAGGCATCGACCAGTTGCTTGAAGGCGCGGGCGCGGTGGGACATGCCATGCTTCTGCTCCGGCTCCATCTCGCCGAAGGTCAGCGCATGGCCGACCGGCAGGAAGACGGGATCATAGCCGAAGCCCTTGCTGCCGCGCATCGGCCAAACCAGTTCGCCGTCGACCCGACCCTCGAACGCTTCAACGTGGCCGTCCGGCCAGGCCAGACACAGCGCGCAGACGAAGTGCGCCGTGCGGTCGGCCGGCGCCACCTGCCGTGCGTCGAGCTGGCGAGTGACCTCGGCCATCGCCGCGGCGAAATCCTTGTTCGGCCCGGCCCAGCGGGCGGAATAGATGCCCGGCGCGCCGTCCAGCGCATCGACCGCCAGCCCGGAGTCGTCGGCCAGCGCCGGCAGGCCCGACGCGATCGCCGCCGCCAGCGCCTTCAGCCGGGCGTTGCCGATGAAGCTGGTCTCGGTTTCCTCCGGCTCGGGCAGCCCCAGCTCGCCCGCCGACACCGGCTCGATGCCCAATGGCCCCAGCAGGTCGCGAATCTCCCGCACCTTGCCGGCGTTGTGGCTGGCGATCACCAGCTTGCCGGGCGCCAGCTTGCGGGTGGCGGGGCTGTCGGGCGCACCCATGGCTCAGAGCCCCAGCACACGCCGCTGGGCGGCGAAAATCTCGTCTGTGCCGATGCGCGCCAGCCGCAGCAGCCGCAGCAGCATTTCCTCGGTGAACGGCGCCCCCTCGGCGGTACCCTGCACTTCCACCAGACCGCCACTGTTGGTGAGCACGAAATTGGCATCGGTATGGGCGCCGGAGTCCTCGATATAGTCGAGGTCGAGCACCGGGGCGCCGTTCCACACACCGCACGACACCGCCGCCACCTGGCCGGTGAACGGGAGCTCGGCCAGTTGGCCAGCCTCCTTGAGCTTGGCCAGCGCCATGTGCAGCGCGACATAGCCGCCGGAGATCGCCGCCGTGCGGGTGCCGCCATCGGCCTGCAGCACGTCGCAATCCACCGTCACCTGCCGCTCGCCGAGTTTCACCAGGTCGACGACCGCGCGCAGCGAGCGGCCGATCAGTCGCTGGATTTCCTGGGTCCGGCCGGTCTGCTTGCCCTTGGCCGCCTCGCGGGAGGAACGACTGTGGGTGGCGCGCGGCAGCATGCCATATTCCGCCGTCACCCAGCCCTGGCCCTTGCCGCGCAGCCAGGGCGGCAGATTGGTCTCGACCGACGCCGTGCACAGCACGTGGGTATCGCCGAACTTCACCAGACACGATCCCTCGGCGTGCTTGGTGAAGTTGGGCACCATCTCGATGGTTCGCATCTGGTCGGAGGCACGGCCGGAGGGGCGCATGGGCAGGGACTTTCCTGAAAATCGTCGGGGAGCGCCTGCATATCGCCCCGCCGGCCAGCTGGGAACCGCTTTTTCCGCACCCCCGCCCCCCGCCACGCCGAGCGACCATGGTTGAACCGGCCGGAACGCCCTCCTACATTCGCTGTCACTTATGTCCGCACTGACCATCACCGACCTGAACGACCGCGCCCGGGACATCTTCCGGCAGATCGTCGAGGCATATCTGTCGACCGGCGAGCCGGTGGGCTCGCGCACCCTGTCCAAGCTGCCCGGCCTCAACCTGTCACCGGCGTCGATCCGCAACGTCATGCAGGATCTGGAGGAGATCGGCCTGCTGTCGGCGCCGCATACCTCGGCGGGGCGGATGCCGACTGACCTCGGCCTGCGGCTGTTCGTCGACGGCATGATGCAGGTGGGCGAGCTGGGCGACACCGAGCGCGGTCGCATCGAGACCCAGTGCCGGGCCGACGGCGCCAGCTTCGAGGATGTGCTGGCGCGCGCCACCACGACACTCTCCGGCCTGTCCTCCTGTGCCGGTCTGGTTCTTGTCGGCAAGTCCGATGTGCCGATCCGGCAGGTCGATTTCGTGCCGCTGACGCCGCAGCGGGCGCTGGCCATTCTGGTCGGCCAGGACGGCTCGGTGGAAAACCGCACCTTCGACCTGCCCGCCGGTCTGCCGACCTCGGCGCTGATGCAGGCGGCCAACTACATCAACGCCCGACTGGTCGGCCTGACGCTGGATCAGGCCCGCAGCCGGCTGGAGCGGGAGATGTCGCAGAACAAGGCCGAGCTCGACTCCCTGGCCGGCCAAGTGGTGGAGCGCGGCCTGGCGGTGTGGTCGGCCGACGACGACCAGCGCGACGTGCTGATCGTGCGCGGTCAGGCCAAGCTGCTGGAGGATGCCGCCGCCCGCAACGATCTCGAACGCGTCCGCCAGCTGCTGGAGGACATCGAAAGCAAGCGCGAACTGGCCCGCGTGCTGGAACTGGCGCGCGACGCCTCAGCGATGAAGATCTTCATCGGCTCGGAGAACAGGCTCTTTTCACTCTCCGGCTCATCGGTTATCGCAGCCCCCTACCGCAGCGCCGACGAGCGCGTGGTCGGCGTCATCGGGGTCATCGGCCCCACCCGATTGAATTATGCGCGGGTCGTCCCCATGGTGGACTATACCGCGCGCGTCCTGAGCAGATTGGTATCACAGCAATGAGCGACGACATGACCGCACCCGAGACTCCGGAAAACGAAGCCCCCGACGTGGCCGCCGCCCTGCGCGAAGCCGCCACGGCGGCACCCGGCGATTCCGAGGATGCGCTGGCCAAGGCCCAGGCCGAGGTCGCCGACCTGAAGGACCGGCTGCTGCGCCAGGCCGCCGAGACCGAGAATGTCCGCCGCCGGCTGGAGAAGGAAAAGCAGGATGCCAGCGCCTATGCGCTGACCAGCTTCGCTCGCGACCTGCTGGGCGTCGCCGACAACCTGCGCCGCGCGCTCGACGCGGTGCCGGAGAGCGCCCGCGCCGATGCCGGCCTCGCCACGGTGCTGACCGGCGTCGAGATGACCGAGCGGGAACTGCTCAACGTGTTCGGCAAGTTCGGCATCGCCCAGATCGAGGCGCTGGGCCAGAAGCTCGACCCCAACAGGCATCAGGCGATGATGGAAGTGCCGACCCCCGACGCCGAGCCCGGCACGGTGGTGCAGGTGCTGCAGGCCGGCTACGTCATCAAGGACCGGCTGCTGCGCCCGGCGATGGTCGGCGTCGCCAAGGCCGCCGGCCCGGCGCCGCGGGTCGACACCACCGCCTGAGTGCGAGAGATAGCACTAGGCTGCCGCAACTTGAGGCAGCCTAGTGCAGCAACTGAGGGATCAAGCGTCATCGCGCATCCTTTTCAGAGCGACAACGCTGGTGATCCCAGTTAGCGCATTTCTGACTGTTTCTTCCTGCGGCTCATACGACGAGCCGCAATAACTGCAGTGCCGAGCAGCATCAAACCCGACGTAGCGGGCTCCGGAACGTCCGTTGCTTGAGCCTGTTCGATGGTAAGAACCGTCGCGGTAAAGCCTTGGCCTAGCGCCAAATCGAAGAAATCGAACGAGGCGTGCGGCACACGCAGTCCGTCATCATCCTGAGGGTCGTCCCGTACGTCCTGCGACAAGGCTGGAAATTCGCTGGGCAAGCCAACACTCGACCACATCATCCCCGACGAGTCGGCGACGGTCAGCCCAAGGACAAAAGAACCCACGTGGAGAATGTACAGGCCATCGTACGGACCGTCGGAGGTCGACGCGCCAACGTCATCGCCCATCGCGCCGGTGGCATCACCCGCATAATGATTGCCCAGAAAATACGCTGAAATGGCCAACTCAGGATTGCCGTAATCAGCCTCTGTCCCGCCCGCCAATGGATAGACCGCCGTCGGCGTCAAAGCGGTATCGTACGAAAAACTGCCGGTGAATGTGGACCCTATCGGGAGAAAATCGTTCTGCTGGTCGATTCGCGCTGTGAAATCGAAATGAACGACCTCTGCCTTTGCGGGCGATACCAGAGCCAGAGTCACTGCAAAAAGTGGAAGAGCGCGGCAAACGCGACTGAAGAACATTATCGACCTCAATCTATACAAGTGGGTAAATACGACACAATCGTCGCGTTAAAGTAGCAAAAACCGAGCCAGAACCGAAACTGCTGTAAATTCAATGTATTACGCATCACGAAATCGTGGAATCTGTAAAGTCTGCCGACAGGTTGGGTTAAGTCCATAAAATGAACGGCAGCACCGCCGCATAGGCCGCGCGCGGCGGTGCGTCCGGCGGGGCCGCGCCCTCGCCCAGCAGATAGGCATCGCGGATGATCTCCGCCTGCTGCTCGATGCCGTAACCCTCCAGCGGCTTGCCCGGCACCAGCCGGTAGCGGTAACGCGCGAACAGCCCACGCGCGGCGATGAGGTTGCGACCGGACTGATATTGCCAGACGTGGGTCAGTTCATGGACGAACAAGCCGCGCAGGCCCCGCCCCGCCTGGCTGTAGTCCTCGCGATAGAGCGGGCAGCGCGGGTGGAACCACAGGTGGCCGTCGGGCGCCATCACCGTGCCGGGCCGTTGCAGCGGCCACCAGCGCCGCCGGTGCAGCCGCACGGGCGCGGGATCAAGCGCGTCACCGAACAGACGGGCGGCCAGCGCGGCCTCGCCAGGGGTGAGTCCGCGCGCGTCACCGGGCGGTGTCACCGGGGCACCGCCTCAATGATGGCGCGGCTCAGTGATGGTCATGGCCCGACATGTCGTGATGCATGTCGTGACTCATCGGCGCGGCGGGCTTGCCCTGGCCGAAGGCGCGCACGGGCACCTGCACCGTCACCGGCCCGGCCTTCTCGAACGACAGGGTGAGCGGGAAGCTGGTACCGGGCGCCGGTGGCGTGTCGACGCCAAACAGCATCAGATGATAGCCGCCCGGCGCCATCTTCAGCGTCGCGCCCCCAGCCAGCACCAGGCTGCCGGTGCGCTGCATCTTCATGACGCCGTTGACGTTCTTCGTGGTGTGCATCTCGACATAGGCGGCGATCGGACTGGCCACGGCGACCAGTGTGTCAGCCGGGCCCGCCTTGAGGGTGAGATAGGCGGCACCGGGGCGGCCCGGCACCGGCGGGAACTGCGCCCAGGCCTCGGACACCGCTGGCGCGGCCGGCTTGCCGGCAGCGAAAGCGCCACTGACCACGGCGACCACCAGCAGCACGGCAGACAGCAGCACCGCCGCCACACCGAGTGTACGCGCGTTGACACGGGCTTTTGGCCGAAGATCGATGGGTGCATGCATGGGCGGTATCCCTTCCGCAAGGGGCGTGATCACAACGGGAGGACGCAATATTCAAGGAAGGTAGAACGGCCGTGCAGCGCCAGCAAGCGGCTGCGACGCCATGCCCCGGTCGCCAGCGGCACCGATGCCTCTTTCCGTCGCGAACCATACACGGCTTGTAGCCGGGAAACGGCCTCCCTATATCGCGATGCAAGGTGGTGGCCGGACGGTCTCGTCGAGAAGCCGGCCACCGCATGGGACCAACCGCCGGCCCGGGCGTGCTTGCAGTGAGAAGGCGCCGGGCGGCCTAGGATGAGGTTTGAAGTTATGGGTAAGGTCATCGGTATCGACCTCGGCACCACCAACTCGTGCGTCGCCATCATGGACGGCGCTAGCCCGAAGGTCATCGAGAACAACGAAGGCGCGCGTACCACGCCGTCGATGGTCGCCTTCACGGCCGACGGCGAGCGTCTGGTCGGCCAGCCGGCCAAGCGCCAGGCGGTGACCAACCCGGAAGCCACCCTGTTCGCCATCAAGCGGCTGATCGGCCGCACCTTCAACGACCCGATGACCCAGAAGGACATCGGCCTCGTCCCCTACCACATCGTCAAGGCCGACAACGGCGACGCCTTGGTGGAAGACCGCGGCGACAAGTATTCCCCGAGCCAGGTCTCGGCCTTCATCCTGCAGAAGATGAAGGAAACGGCGGAAGCCTATCTCGGCGAGACGGTGACCCAGGCGGTCATCACCGTGCCGGCCTATTTCAACGACGCCCAGCGCCAGGCCACCAAGGACGCCGGCAAGATCGCCGGCCTTGAGGTGCTGCGCATCATCAACGAGCCGACGGCTGCGGCGCTGGCCTATGGCCTCGACAAGCAGGACGGCAAGACCATCGCCGTCTACGACCTCGGCGGCGGCACCTTCGACATCTCCGTGCTGGAGATCGGCGACGGCGTGTTCGAGGTGAAGTCGACCAACGGCGACACCTTCCTCGGCGGCGAGGACTTCGACAAGCGCGTCATCGACGGGCTGGCCGACGAGTTCAAGAAGGAGCAGGGCATCGACCTGCGCGGCGACAAGCTGGCGCTGCAACGCCTCAAGGAAGCCGCTGAAAAGGCCAAGATCGAGCTCTCCAGCGCCCAGCAGACCGACATCAACCTGCCGTTCATCACCGCCGACGCCTCGGGTCCGAAGCACCTGGTGAAGACGCTGACCCGCGCCAAGCTGGAACAGCTGGTCGACGACCTGATCGCCAAGACGCTGGAGCCCTGCAAGAAGGCGCTCAAGGACGCCGGCGTGTCGGCCAGCGACATCGACGAGGTGGTGCTGGTGGGCGGCATGACCCGCATGCCCAAGGTCATCGAGGCGGTGAAGGGCTTCTTCGGCCGCGAGCCGCACAAGGGCGTGAACCCGGACGAAGTGGTGGCGCTGGGTGCGGCCGTGCAGGCCGGCGTGCTCCAGGGCGACGTCAAGGACGTGCTGCTGCTCGACGTGACGCCGCTGTCGCTGGGCATCGAGACGCTGGGTGGCGTGTTCACCCGCCTGATCGACCGCAACACCACCATCCCCACCAAGAAGAGCCAGGTGTTCTCCACCGCCGAGGACAACCAGACGGCGGTGACCATCCGGGTGTTCCAGGGCGAGCGCGAGATGGCGGCCGTCAACAAGCTGCTCGGCCAGTTCGACCTCGTCGGCATTCCGCCGGCGCCGCGCGGCATGCCGCAGGTGGAGGTGACCTTCGACATCGACGCCAACGGCATCGTCAGCGTCTCGGCGAAGGACAAGGGCACCGGCAAGGAACAGCAGATCCGCATCCAGGCCTCCGGCGGCCTGTCGGACGCCGACATCGACAAGATGGTGAAGGAAGCCGAGCAGTTCGCCAGCGAGGACAAGAAGCGCCGCGAACTGGCGGAAGCCAAGAACCAGGCTGAAAGCCTCATCCACACCACCGAGCGCTCGATCGCCGACGCCGGCGCCAAGGTGTCGGCCGACGTCAAGGCCCAGGTCGAGACCGCCATCAGCGACCTCAAGGGTGTACTCTCGGGCGAGGACGCCAGCGAGATCCAGGCCAAGACCCAGACGCTGGCCCAGGTGTCGATGAAGCTCGGCGAGGAGATCTACAAGGCCGACCAGGCCGCTGGCGGCACCGAAGGCGGCGCGCAGGACGGTGGCAGCACCGGCGGCGACGACGTGGTGGACGCCGAGTTCTCCGAAGTCGACGACAAGAAGTAAGCATCCAGTCCGGCGGGCCGCGCGACCTCCCCATCCGGGAACGCGCGGCCCGTGCGCATTTCAAGGCCCGGAACGCGGCCGGGCGGTTGAGGAGTCGAGTCCCCCATGGCCGACGAGGATTATTACGACGTCCTGGGCGTCGACCGTAACGCGGACGAGAAGGCGCTGAAATCGGCCTTCCGCAAGCTCGCCATGCAGTATCACCCGGACAAGAACCCGGGCGACGCGGCGGCGGAAGCCCGGTTCAAGCAGATCAACGAGGCCTATGACGTCCTGAAGGATCCGCAGAAGCGCGCGGCCTATGACCGCTTCGGCAAGGAGGCCTTCCAGAACGGCGGCGGCGCGCCCGGTGGCGGTTTCGGCGGCGCCTCCTTCTCCGACATCTTCGAGAACATCTTCGACGAATTCCTTGGCGGTGGGCGCGGCGGGCGCGGTGGCGGCCGCTCCAACGCGGTGCGCGGCTCCGACCTGCGCTACAACATGGAAATCTCCCTTGAGGAGGCCTATCGCGGCAAGACCGCCTCGATCACCGTGCCAACCACCGTCAGCTGCGAGCCCTGCAACGGCTCCGGCGCCGAGCCCGGTTCATCGCCCGAGACCTGCCCCACCTGCGGCGGTGCCGGCAAGGTGCGCACCACCCAGGGCTTCTTCATGGTCGAGCGGGCCTGCCCCAACTGCCGCGGCACCGGCAAGATCATCGCCAAACCGTGCCGCGCCTGCGGCGGCGTCGGCCGGGTGGAGAAGGAAAAGACCCTGCAGGTCAAGGTGCCGGCCGGTGTCGCTGATGGCACCCGCATCCGGCTGTCCGGCGAGGGCGAGGCCGGCCTGCGCGGCGGCCCGCCGGGCGACCTCTACATCTTCATCTCGCTGCGGCCGCACCGGGTGTTCGAGCGTGATGGCACCACGCTTTATTGCGCCGTGCCGCTGCCGGTGACGACGGCGGCATTGGGTGGCGAGATCGAGGTGCCGTCGCTCGACGGCCAGCGCACCAAGGTCAAAATTCCCGCCGGCACCCAGACCGGCAAGCAGTTCCGCATGCGCGGCAAGGGCATGCCGCCGCTCAACGGCGGCGGCCACGGCGACCTCATCATCCAGGTCAACGTCGAGACACCGGTCAACCTCTCCAAGCGCCAGCGCGAACTGCTGGAGGAGTTCCAGACCATCGAGACCGGCGAGACCAGCCCGGAATCCACCGGCTTCTTCAAGCGCCTGAAGGAAGTCTGGACCGACCTCACCGAGTAGCCCCCGTTCTTGACCCCGTGGCCATGCCGTGATGGAGTGCGGCGCGGGGATGTGTCCCTCGGGGACAGACATGGGGCTTGAGCGCAATCTCGACGACTGGGTGGCGGCGGGGCTGATCTCCGCCGATCAGGCCGGTGCGATCCGTGCCCATGCCGCCCGGCACAGCCGGCCGTGGGGACTGTGGGCGGTGGTGGGCCTGGGCGGGCTTGCCATCCTGCTCGGCCTGATGGCGCTGGTGGCCGCCAACTGGGCGGACATTCCCGCCGGTCTCAAGCTTGCCCTGCATTTCCTGCTCAACCTCGCCGCGGGCTGGGCTGTCGTCGTCGCCAGCCGGCAGGGGCGCGCGCTGTGGCTGGAGCTGGCGCTGTTCCTGTTCACGGGCCTGGTGCTGACCGGCATCGCGCTCACCGGCCAGGTGTTCCAGATGTCCTCGGCGCCGTGGCGGCCGCTGGCGTTCTGGCTGGCGCTGACCTCGCCACTGCTGCTGCTCGCCGGCCAGGGCCGCGCCACCGCCTGGCTGTGGATCGTCATCGTCGGCGCGACACTGGGGGGTGTCGTCGAGGAGTTTCATCGCTGGTTCGCCGATCACCGCTGGGCCATCGGCCTGCCGCTGACCGTGCCGGCGCTGCTGGTGCTGCTGGGCGATCAGGGCAGTCGCCAAACCAGTCGCCATGCCAGTCGCCATGCCTTCTGGCAGGCGGTCCGGCTGGCCGGCCTGCAGGTGGTGGTGATCGTGGCCAGCCTGATGCCGTCGTTCGTCTGGTACCAGTCGCTGCCCGACCAGCATGACTATGCCCGCGACCTGCTGCCGGCATTGCCGATTCTGCTGGGTGCGACGGCCCTTGCCATCGCCGCGCTGCTGCGCAAACCGGAAGCCGATCGTGGCGGTGCCGGCGTGCTGGGGCTGGCGACGCTGCTGCCGATCCTGCCGATGCTGCTGCCGCTGGCCGGCATCGCCGGCGAACTGGCCGGCGCGCTCGCCTTCACCGCGCTGTGGGCCGCCATCGCCTGGGCCGCCCAGCGCCGCCAGCGCGCCGGGTTATTCCGGCTGGCGGTGGGGGTGATCGCCCTGCGGCTGATCATCATCTACTTCGAGGTGTTCGGCTCGCTGGCCACCACCGGCGTCGGCCTGATCGTCAGCGGCCTGCTGGTGATCGGCGCGGCGGTGGGCACCACACACCTGCTGCGCCGCTGGCGGATCGGTGCTGCGTCATGACCGCCACCCGTATCCCGATGCCATCACGGAGGCTGCTCGCCGCGCTGCTGTTGCCGCTGGTCGGCCTGATCGGCGGGGCCGCCGTCGCCTGGTGGCAGACCAGTCACGGCAGCGTCTGGGAGGTACCGATTCGCGGTTACGACCCCCGCGACCTGCTGCGCGGCCATTACATCCGCTTCCAGTACGACTGGGCGACGCCGGCCCGGCCCGCCGCCGTCGCCCCCGAGCACTGGCGCCTGTGCTTCCGCCATCGGGGCGCGGCAACGGTGGTGACGCTGTTCGCCAGCACCGACCGCACGCCCGAAGCCTGTCAGGCGATCGCCCGGCAGATCCGTGGCCATGATGGCCTGGTGATGGACTATGGCGGCCAGGGGCGCGGACAGTTCTACCTCGACGAGACCGACGCACGACCGCTGGAGCAACTGCTCACCGACCCCGCGCGCAAGGTGAGCGCGCGGGTGATCGTCACCGCCAGCGGCCGGCTGACGCCGCTCGACATTCTGGTCGATGGCAAGCCCTACCGCGAGGTGCTGGCGGCGACGGCGAAGCCACCCAGCCAGCCCCCGGCCAGCCAGCCCTGACGACAGCCGCTATTCGTCGGCCATGATGGCGGTGCGGGGCGGCTCGCCCTCGCGCTGCCAGCCTCGGAACATGCCGGCGATGTTGGTCTCCAGCACGATGTTGCCGTGCGCGTCGACGGCAATGACGCCACCCTCGCCGCCGAGTGCCACCAGCTTGCCATGGACCACCTGGCGCACCGCGTCGGCCAGTGCCATGCCCTTCATCTCCACCAGCGCGCAGATGGTGCGCGCCACCGTCGCGCGGATGAAGTACTCGCCATGGCCGGTCGCCGAGACAGCGCAGGAGGCATTGTCGGCATAGGTGCCGGCGCCGATGACCGGCGAGTCGCCGACCCGGCCCCAGCGCTTGTTGGTCAGCCCGCCGGTCGAGGTCGCCGCCGCGAGATTGCCGTGGCGATCCCGCACCACGGCGCCCACCGTGCCGAACTTCGAAATGTTGGCGGCTTCCCCGCGCGCCCGGGCGCGCTCCAGCTGCCGCTGGCGCTCAGGCGTGACGAAGTAGCTGTTGGCCACCTGCTCCAGCCCCGCCGCGCGCGCGAAGGCGTCGGCGCCGGCGCCCTGGAGCATGACATGCTCCGACTTTTCCATCACCGCGCGGGCGGCACGAATGGGCCAACGCGTGGTGGTGACGCCGGCGACACTGCCGGCGGCCAGCGTCGCCCCGTCCATGATTGCCGCGTCAAGTTCGGCGACCCCCTCATGCGTCAGCACCGCGCCGCGACCGGCGTTGAACAGAGGCGTATCCTCCAGCACGACAATGGCAGCCTCCGCCGCGTCCACCGCCGTGCCGTCCACCTCCAGCACCGCCCGCGCCGCCGCCAGCGCCTCGGCCAGCGCGGCATGATAGGCCGCCTTCTGCGCATCGCTGAACTGGTCGGCGCCATAGCGGCCGGCACCGCCATGGACGGCGACGGCGTATCGGCTGCCGGGGTCACCATCGGTGTGACCCGTCGGAGTGGCGGAGACGGACATGCTCATGCAGACTCCCAAGGACGCCGGCAGCGGCGCCCGCGTCAAAGGCGCTCGGCGAGCCTGATCGCCAGCCGGCAGCCGGTCTTGATCGCCGCCGACAGCAGCGGATAGGCCGGCGCCTGTTCCGCGCCGTGGGCGATCGCCGCGTCCTTGTGTTCGATTTCCTCTTCGCGGAACTGACGGATGGTGTCGGCCAGCTCGGCGTCGTCATCGCCGAGCCGGTCGAGCTGGTCGGCGTAATGCTGCTCGATCACCTCTTCCACCGCCGCCGTGCAGGCCATCGCCGCCTTGGGGCCGATCAGCGCCGTCGCCGCGCCCAGCGCGAAACCGGCAACGTGCCAGAACGGCTGCAACAGGGTCGGCCGCACGCCGCGCTCGGTCATCATCCGGTTGAAAGTGTCGAGATGCACCCGTTCCTGATCCGCCATGTGGCGGATTTCACCCGAATGGGCATGACGCGACCCCATGACGGCAAGCTGGCCTGCATAGATGCGCACGGCGCCATATTCGCCGGCCTGGTCGACCCGGATCATGCGCGCCTTCCCGGCCGCCAGCGGCAGGTCGCCGGGCAGCCGTGCGGGGCGCACCGGCGGCGGTGTCACGGTCGGGATTTCAGGCTGAGCCATAGCACGATTGCTCCCATGCCAAGCGAGATGAGGGCGTTATAGCCCGCCATCGACACGCCGAACAGCGACCAGGGGATGGCATCGCAACGCACCAGCGGCGCCGCCATGACCTCGGCCATGATATCGTTGAGACTGCTGGCACTGCCGGAGGCGGCACACCGGGTGATGCCCTGCCACCAGCCCTGCTCGACCCCGACGTGGAACACGCCGATGCCGCCGGTCGTCAGCAATGCCAGGCCGGCACCAGACGCCGCCAGCCGCGCCACCCCCGTCGTGCCGCGGGCCAGCAGCCAGCCGCCCAGCACCGCCAGCACCACGGCAGCGATATGCGGCCAGCGCTGCCAGTGACACATCTCGCACGGCGGCAGGCCGCCGACATACTGGAACAGCAGCGCGCCCGCCAGCAGCAGCGCCGAGGTGGCGCCACCAAGCCAGAGCGGCAGGGACCACGCCGACATCAAATGTACCGCAGCACCGCGAAACCGCCCACCAGGGCGACGAGAAACATCGTCGTGACCAAGGTGAGTCGCCGCTCGATAAAGTCGCGGATCGGCTCGCCATAGGCCCGGAGCAGCGCCGCGATCAGGAAAAAGCGGGCGCCCCGGGTGATCAGCGAGGCGACGACGAACGGCAGCAGCGCGAAGTGGGCGGCGCCGGAGACAATGGTCACCAGCTTGTAGGGGATGGGCGTGAGACCCTTGATGAGGATCACCCACAGGCCCCACTCGGCGTAACTTTCCTCGAACTGGTGCGCCTTGGCCTGCATGCCGTAGAGCTGCACCAGCCAGGCCCCCAGCGTCTCCATCAGGTAATAGCCGATGGCATAGCCGAACAGCCCGCCGGCCACCGAGGTCAGCGTGCAGACGGTGGCGATCAGCCAGGCCTGCTCGCGCCGGGCCAGCACCATCGGCACCACCACGACGTCGGGCGGGATCGGAAAAAAGGAACTTTCCGCGAAGGAGATGGCGCCAAGACCCCACATTGCCCGCGGATGCTCGGCGACCCGCATGGTCCAATCATAAAGTTTCCGGATCATTCGCCTGACGCTCGACAAGACATGACGGCATCGGGTGTAGCAGATCAGGGCCGCAGGTGCAGTGGCTTTTCACGTCGCGGGCTCCCGCCCGGCGCGCGCTCAGGGCAACCGGTCCTGCCCGCCGGCGCCGCGCCCCGCCTGCGCCAGCACATCTTCCAGTTCGAGCATCGCCACCCTGATGTGCAGGGCGCTGAGGCGAAAGTCATGATCCAGCGCTTCCTGCATCAACTGCGCCAGACAGGCGCGCAGGGCCTGGGCCGATGCGCGGCGCCGGGGCGCCGACATCTTGCGACGGGTGCCGCGCCGGGGGTCTGTCGCCAATGACGGTCCTGTGCGTCCGGACATGATAAACCATTGCGTGTTTTATGACTGTATAATTCCCCGCAATGGATACATCAATGCCACCATAAGTCAACGGCACGCCCAACACTCAACCCATGGGTGTTCTTTAACCCCGCAATATCTCCACGGCGTTGGAGCCATGGCGAGGGCACGGCCGCCGATCAAGGCTAGGCGACGGACCTGTGGTGCGTGTATCACGGCGATCACATGGAACTGGACCCGCCCGACACTGGCGATGACGCCCCGGCCGAGCGCAAGGCGCGCACCGCGACCCGCCTCAAGGTCGCCGGTGCAGCGCTGACCGTTACGCTGGGCAGCCTGTGGTTGCTGCGTTTCCCGCTGCTGGGTCTCGCGGCCCAGGGCTACCTCGGCGGCCGCGGCATCGACGCCGACTTCAGTTCCGATGCCCTGACGCCAACCCGCCTGGAAATCAGCGACCTGCGGCTCGGTGCCACCGACCAGCCGGACTTCACCGCCCGCCGGGCGATCGTCCGCCTGCGCTGGCAGGGGCTGATGCCGGAGATCGCGGGGATTACGCTCGATCGGCCAGTGGCCCGTGTCCGCCTCGACGAGAATGGCCTGTCGCTCGGGCGGCTCGACCGGCTGCTGCCGCCGCCCGGCGATGAACCGCTGGCGGTGCCCGGCATTGCCGTCATCGTTCGTGACGGTCGCGTGATCGCCGCCACACCGCTGGGCCCGCTGACCCTGCGCATCGACTCCGGCGGTACGCTGGCCGACGACTTTGTCGCCACCGCCCGCCTCGATACGGCGCGCATTGGCAACGACCACGTGCGACTGGACCGCCTGAACGGCAAGGCACGCCTGACCAGCAGCGCACACGGGTTCGCGCTGGCCCTCAGCGGCACCGCCGCGTCGGCTGCGAGCGCTGACGCCATACGCCTCGACACGCTGACGCTCACCGGCGAGGGCCGCGCCAGCCCTGACATCACGACGCTCGGTGGCACGCTGACACTCGGCGCGGCATCGGCCCGGCACGGCGACGCGGTAGTGGCAACACCGGCCGCCACGCTGACGCTTGACGACCTGCGCCTTGACCCCCGGATGCGACCGCTGACATGGTCGGCGGCGGTGGATGCCGGAGCCGCCAGCGCCGTACTGCCCGCAGGCCACGTCTCGACGCCCGCCGCCCGACTGACGCTGGTCGCCAGGGGCAACGGCATCGACGGCACCTGGCGTGCGGCCACCGGTCTGCTCAGTGTCGGCGCCGTCGCGACACCGGCCCTCACCGCCCGGGATGGGCGGGCGGAGGGGACGCTGCGGATCGACCGCACCGCCACCGGCCTGTTCGCCGATGGCAAGGGCGCGCTCACGGTATCGGGCGGCACACTGCCGCCGGCGCGACAACGCCAGATCCGGCGGCATGCCGATGCGCTGGCCGGCACCCCCGCTGGCCCGCTGGTCGCCGACGGCGGCGCGGCCCTGGTCCGCGCGGGGCGCCAGTTCACCGTGAACCTGCCACTTGCCTTCAACTGGCGCACCGGCGCCGGCGAGATCACCGTACCGGGACAGGTCACGCTGGCCGCCGCCAGTGGCGCGCGGCTCGACCTGGCCGACGGCGATGGTCCGGTGGCGCGGCTGGCGCTGCCGGCCGGCGGCATGGTGATCGATGGGCGCGCCGGCCTGACCGGCGGTGGCCTGCCGACCGTCAATGCGGTGATCAGCCATCAGGCCGGCTCCCCCGGCGACGCCGCGCATCACGGCATCCGGCTGGTGATCGACCGCTGGACGGCGGGCCAGGCCAGCCTGCGCATCCCCAGCCTGTCGCTCGCCCTGCGAGAAGCCGATGGCGAGCGGCGCCTCGATCTCTCCGGCGCGCTGACGCTGTCCGGTCCGCTGGGTGAGGGCCATGTACGCGATCTCGATATTCCGCTCGACCTGACGGCGACACTCACCCCCAACCTCGCTCTCGCGCCCCGTGAAGGCTGCATGGTGGTGTCGGCGCGCGATATCCGGCTGGGCGATACCGCGCTGGGCGGCATGGCGCTTCCGTTGTGCCCGCAAGGTGGCGCCTTCCTGCGCGTGGCGGCCGACGGCCGCCTCGGGGGGGGTATTACCACACCGTCCCTGCTGGTGGCGAACGCCAGCGGCCAGCGGCCCGCACGCCTGGAAACCGGGCCGGCATCGCTGCGCTTCACCGGCCGCGCCGCGCGCCCTCGGGTGGAAGCCTCGGTACAGGCCCCCACCCTCACCCTGAGCGGCGATGGCGGCCATGCGCTCACCGCCCGTGCGACCACGCTGGCGGCGACGCTGGTCAGCGGCGAGCGGGGCTGGCAGGCCTCCGGTGCGATGGCTGGACTCAACGCCAGGGACGGCGCCAGCGGCGTCACCCTGCGTGACGGCCAGGCCCGCTGGGAGGCGACCGACAGCGCCGGCGGCCTGACCGCCCGCCTGACCGGCGTGACGGCCATCATCGCCGACACGGGCACCCGGCCGATGTTCAACCCGGTGCGGATCGCCGACGGGCAGGCCCGGCTCGCCAAAGGCGCCGTGACCGCCGACGGCGCGGTACGACTGGCGGCGGGCGGGGCCACGCTCGGGCGCTGGCAGCTGACGCACAGCCTTGCGTCGGGCACGGGCGATGCGGCGTTCACGGTCAGCGACTTCGCCTTTTCGCCCGATCTCCAGCCCTACCAGCTCTCCGAACTGGCGCGCGGCGTGATCGAGAACGTCAGTGGTGGCGTCTCGGGCATCGCCCGTGCCCGCTGGACGCCGGGGGGCATGGCAAGCAGCGGCCATGTGACGCTGGCGGACCTGTCGTTCGCCACCGCCGCACTCGGCCCGATCGACGGTATCAGCGGCACCGTCAATGTCGATGATCTGGCCGCGCTCACCACGCCGCCGGGACAGACGTTGACGATCGCCAGGATCAACCCCGGCGTCGCCATCACCGACGGCACCCTGCGCTTCCATCTGGAGCCCGGCTTCAGGCTGGCGCTGGAAGATGTGCGCTGGCCCTTCGCCGGCGGCACGCTGGCGGTGGCGCCGACGGTGCTCGACCCGGCAACCGAACAGCGGACGCTCACGCTCACGCTCAGCGATATCGACGTCGCCACCTTTCTCGCCCAGATGCAGCTGAGCAGCCTTGCGGCCACCGGCACCGTCGATGGCGAGATGCCGCTGGTGCTCAGCCGCAGCGGCGCCGCCATCCGCGGCGGCGAGCTTCATTCGAAGAACGGCGGCCTGATCGCCTACACCGGCGACGTTGGCCGCAAGGGCGAACTGGGTCAGGGCCAGATCGCCTTCGATGCGTTGCGCAGCTTCCGCTACGACAGCATCATCTTCGAGGTCGACGGCGACCTCGCCGGCGACCTGGTGACCGCCATCCGCTTCGCCGGGGTCACCAACGCCGACGTGGCGCCGATGCCGGGCGTGCGGATGCTCAAGGCCTCGGGTCTGCCCTTCAGGTTCAACGTCAACATCCGCGCACCGTTCGGCAGGCTCGCCCGTTCCTTCGCCGAGTTCGCCCAGCCGGAGAAGGCACTGAAGCAGGCGCTCGACGAGGACGCGGCAGCGACCGCGCCGGAAAAGCCGCAATGATTCCAGTTCAGCGCCAGTTCATCGCGGTTGCGCCAGGATGGCATCACATTGACGCCGGGCTGGCGCTGGCCGTACACCGGAACAAAGGCAACAGGAGATGATGATGCGGTCAGCCGCTGTGATGATGGGAGGCCTGACGATGGCCCTGGGAGCCGGCCTGCTGGGCGGTTGCGTCAAGGTCCAGGCGCCGGACAAGCCGATCGAGATCACGCTCAACGTCAACATCAAGCAGGAGGTTGTCTACCGGCTTGAGAAGGACGTGCAGGATCTGATCAAGAGCAACCCGGGCGTGTTCTGACGCCGCCGCGGCTACCCTTACGGAGTTCATCATGACCAAAATCTCTTCCTTCATGACGCCGCTGGCCCTGGCCTTCGCCCTTGGCATGGCGACGCCCGCCGTCGCGCTGGCCGACACGGTGGTGGAACAGGCGCGTGCCGCCGGCCAGGTCGGCGAGCAGGCCGACGGCTATCTCGGCATCAAGGGCGGCGCCTCCGCCGACGTGAAGGCGCGGGTCGACCAGATCAACATCAAGCGCCGGGCGGTCTATACCGACCTTGCCGCCAAGAAGGGCGCCTCGGTGAACGACGTCGCCGGTGCCACGGCGTGCGAGCTGTTCAAGACCCGCGTCGCCCCCGGCGAATTCTACCGCACCGAGACCGGCGCCTGGGTGCAGCGCAAGGGCTCCGAGCCGGTGAAGCTGCCGCCCTATTGCCCGCAGTAAGCCGCGCCTCTCCGGCCGCCGCGGCGTGGACGCATGGCTTTAACGCTTGCGCCCACCCGCCGCGCCGCTATGCGTGATCCCGAAGTGTCGGCCCTGACCGCCGGATGGCGGGGGCAAAATGCCGGCAATGCGTGCGGGGAGCGGCGTGAATGAGCGATGACGTGACATTCCAGCAGGAGCCGGAGGTGCGCTATGGCGCGCCGCTGGTGGTGAGCCCGCTGATCCGCCGCGTGATCGCCCGCAACCCCAGCGCCTTCACCTACACCGGCACCGGCACCTACATCATCGGCCACGGCACCGTCGCCATCATCGACCCCGGCCCGGCCCTGCCCGAACATATCGAGGCGGTGCTGGCGGCGGTCGCCGGCGAAACGGTGAGCCACCTCGTGGTCACCCACACCCACCGCGACCATTCCCCGGCCAGCCCGGCGCTGAAGGCCGCCACCGGCGCCGTCGTCGTCGGCTGTGCCCAGGTGCCGATGATGGAGGAAGCGGCAGGCCAGGGCGACGAATCGGTGGACCGCAGCTACGCGCCGGACCGCATCCTCGCCGACGGCGAGGCGGTGCACGGCCCGGGCTGGACGCTGCGGGCGGTCCACACGCCGGGCCATACCTCGACCCACCTGTGCTTCGCGCTGGAGGAGGAGCAGGCGCTGTTCACCGGCGACCATGTGATGGGCTGGTCCACCAGCGTCGTCACGCCGCCGGATGGCGACATGCGGGCCTATGTGGACAGCCTGCGCAAGCTGCTGGAGCGCGAGGACCGCGTGCTCTACCCGACCCACGGCCCGGCGGTGGACAAGCCCAAGCCGTTCCTGCGGGCGCTCATCAACCACCGCAAGATGCGCGAGGCGCAGATCGTCAAGGTGCTGGGCGATGGCCCGGCCACCATTCCGGCGATGGTGGAGCAACTCTACGCCACCACGCCGAGGCACCTGCACCCCGCCGCCGGCCGCTCGGTGCTGGCCCACCTGATCGATCTGGAAGCCCAGGGCCGGGTCGGGCGCGATGGCGACGTCTACCGGCTGCTGTAAACTCGCCTTCCCCCTTTGCCCTTGCCCGAGCGGCCGTCACACGCCACATAAGCGACCCAGACGCGGAGGTTGCCTCCGCCGGGAGGTGAGACGACATGGACGCCCGACTGACATTCCCCGATCCGCTGGTGGGCCGCGAGCGGCCGGCGCCGGGAACCGACCTGATTGCCGAGATCAACCGGCTGCGGCGCGAGAAGAACGCCGTCATCCTCGCCCACTATTACCAGGAGGCGCAGATCCAGGATCTCGCCGACTTCGTCGGCGACTCGCTCGACCTGTCGCGCAAGGCGGCCGCCACCGACGCCGAGGTCATCGTGTTCTGCGGCGTGCGCTTCATGGCGGAAGTGGCGAAGATCCTGTCGCCGCACAAGACCGTGGTGCTGCCCGACCTCAACGCCGGCTGCAGCCTGGAGGACAGCTGTCCGCCCGGGGATTTCGCGAAGTTCCGCGCCGCCCACCCGGACCACATCGCGCTCACCTACATCAACTGCTCGGCCGAGGTGAAGGCGCTGTCGGACATCATCGTCACCTCGTCGTCGGCCGAGCACATCATCGGCCAGCTGCCGGCGGACCAGAAGATCATCTTCGCCCCCGACCGGCATCTGGGCGCCTATCTCAACCGCAAGACCGGCCGCGACATGCTGCTGTGGCCGGGCTCGTGCATCGTGCACGAGAACTTCTCGGAGTCCGAGCTGATCAAGCTCAAGGCCCGGCACCCCGATGCGCCGGTGGCCGCCCACCCGGAATGCCCGGGCTTCATCCTCGACCATGCCGATTATGTCGGCGCCACCTCGGGCATCCTGAAGTTCGCGCTGGAAAGCGACGCCGACACCATCATCGTCGCCACCGAGCCGCACATCATCCACCAGATGCGGCTGGCCGCCCCCCACAAGACCTTCATCGGCGCGCCCGGCGCCGACGGCAACTGCAACTGCAACAACTGCCCCTACATGGGGCTGAACACGCTGGAGAAGGTCTATCTCTGCCTGCGTGACCTGACACCCCGGATCGAGGTGCCGGAGGCAACCCGGGTGAAGGCGCTGCAGTCGCTCAACCGGATGCTGGACATGGCGCCCAGGGCCGCCGGCCAGCCCGACCTGCCCAACGGCTGAGCCCCACCCCGGTCCAGCCATTCCGCGCCCGCGCGGCCGCCCGTGGCCGTGCGCCCGCTAACAAGACCCCTGCCGAGACCGCCAAGGAGTTCGCCCATGCCGCTGCCGCTGTCCGACGCTGAACGCGACGCCTTCATCCGTTCAACGCTGGCCGAGGATCTCGGCGACGTCGGCGACATCACCTCGGCGGCCACCATTCCCGCCGATGCCCGGCTGAAGGCGGTGATGGCGACCCGCGAGCCGATCGTCGTCGCCGGGCTGGCGCTCGCCGCCGAGTTCTTCCGCACCCTCGACCCCGACTGCACCATCGAGATCGCCGCCGAGGACGGCGCCCGGCTGGCCGCCGGCGACGTGCTGATGACCATCACCGGCAACGCCCGCGCGCTGCTGACCGCCGAACGCTCGGCGCTCAACACCGCGCAGCACCTCTCGGGCATCGCCACGCTGACCCGCCAGTATGTCGACGCCATCGCCGGCACCGGCGCCACCCTGCTCGACACCCGCAAGACCCTGCCGGGCCTGCGGCTGCTGGAGAAATACGCCACCCGCATGGGCGGCGCGGCCAACCACCGCATCGGCCTGTTCGACGGCGTGCTGATCAAGGACACCCACATCGCCGTCGCCGGCGGCATCACCGAGGCGGTGAGCGCGGCCAAGGGCGCCGGCCTTGCCGGCATCCAGGTCGAGGTGGACCGCCTCGACCAGATCGAACCGGCGCTGGCCGCCGGCGCCGACCGGCTGCTACTCGACAACATGGACCCGGCCACCCTGCGCCAGGCGGTGGCGCTGATCGCCGGCCGGGTGCCGACCGAAGCCTCCGGCGGGGTGCGGCTGGACACCGTCCGCGCCATCGCCGAGACCGGCGTCACCTACGTGTCGGTGGGTCGGGTCACCCAGTCGGCCCCCGCCGTCGACATCGGGCTCGACTTCCTGACGGCCTGACGAACGCTTCAAGGTCGCGCCCGACAGCGACAACCGCCTGAAATCGCCACCATTATTGCAATAAAGCGATTGTTGTTGCTTTTTACCTATCAGTGTGCCAGATTGGCGTCCGTTGGCGTTCGATCTTTCTCATTTCTGGTAAAAATCGCGACGAGGCACCGCCCGTCACCCTGGCCCGGGGTGCGCCTGTGGCGGATGTTCCCCAGAAGCCGCGACGCGCGGCGGGGCTCGACAGATGGCGTCAGGCGCGCAGCTTCCAGCCGCTGCGGAACAGCGCGTAGGTGAGCGCCACCAGCGCCAGGTTGATGCCGGCGAGGAACAGCGCGCCGAACAGCAGCGGCCCATCCGACACGCCGAGGAAGCCGTAGCGGAAGCCGTCGATGATGAAGAAGAACGGGTTGGCGTGGCTTGCCGCCGCCCAGTGACCGTGCAGCTTGTCCAGTGTGTAGAAGGTGCCCGACAGCAGCGACAGCGGCTGGATGACGAAGTTGGTGATGGCGGCCGCGTGGTCGAACTTCTCGGCCCACATGCCGGTGAGAATGCCCATGGCCCCCAGCATCACCGCGCCCATCAGGCCGTAATAGACGACCGCCCAGCCATGACGCACCACGACCTCGACACCCGGCCACAGCAGCATGGCCAGCCACACCGCGAGACCGACGGCGACGGCGCGGGTGATGGCGCCGCCGAGGAACGCCGCCGTCAGCTCGCCGGCCGACAGCGGCGGCATCAGCACGTCGATGATGGTGCCCTGGACCTTGCCGATGAGGATGGTCGAGGAGGTGTTGGCAAAGGCGTTCTGGATCATCGCCATGACGATCAGACCCGGCGCCACGAAATTGGCGAACGGGTGACCCAGCAGGGTGTGGCCGCCCCGCCCCAGCGCCACGGTGAAGATGGCGAGGAACAGCAGCGTGGTGATGGCGGGCGCCCAGATGGTCTGGGTCTGCACCTTCCAGAAGCGGCGCACTTCCTTGGCGTAGAGGATACCAAGGCCGTACCAGTTGACCACGCCGATGCGCGGCACACCCGGCGGCTGGAAGCGGGGCGATGCGGCGATGTCGGTGGCCTCGGCCATGATGAATGCGGACTCCCGTGACGTGTCCCGTTCAGCTATCCTGTGACAAAGGCGACCGCAAGGTCTCGCCAAGGGAACGCACTGTCCTTATGTAGGACGCGAATCGAGTTAGAGGTACGCCATGTCTTGGAGCGACGAACGCATCGAGCTGCTGCAGCGGCTGTGGGAAAAGGGCCTGTCGGCCAGCCAGATCGCCGAAGAACTGGGCGAGGGCGTGACGCGCAACGCCGTCATCGGCAAGGCCCACCGCCTCGGCCTCAAGGCGCGACCGTCGCCGGTGAAGGCGGAGGCGCCGAAGAAGGCGGCGCCGCCGGCGCCGAAAAAGCCCAAGCCTGTCGTGAAGCCGGAACGGGTGACGCTGCTGGAACTTTCCGACAAGGTCTGCAAGTGGCCGCATGGGCACCCGGGCGAGGAAGACTTCCACTTCTGCGGCAAACCGGTGCAGCCAGGCTTCCCCTATTGCCCCGAGCACTGCGCGGTTGCCTACCAGGCACAGCTGCCGCGCCGCGACCGCCGGCCCATGCCGCCGATGCTGGGCGGCCGGCGATAAATTCGCCGATGCCGGGCGGCCGGGCTTTCCGGAAACGGGCCTTTTCGGAAATGCCCGCCACACCTCACGCCGCGGGCTGGCGCCACCTGAAGCGATCGCGCTAGCGGGGAGACCTTTCGGCCTTCTCCGCCTTGTCGGCCTTGCCCTTTTTCACCTTTGCCTTGCCGACCAGGACGAAGGCGTCGATCGGGCAGCGGCTGCCGGAGCGCGCCATGATGACATCAATGCCGGCGCACAGCTGGCGTGACGGTGTGGTGCGGTAATAGAAGCCGTCATAGAAGGCGAGCCCGTGGCAGCGGCCGGCCAGTCGCATCTCGTAGATGGCGCCGCCGCGCAGGCGCAGCTCGACCACCCGGTCGCTCTTGATCTCGGCCTGGCGGATGGCATCGACCGACACGCAGCTGATCCGCTCGCCCGTCTCCGCGGCGTCGGCGGCCGCAGGCGGCGTGTCGTCGGGACGATCGGTCGCGGCGGCATCGGGCACCCGGACAATCGGCTGCGCATACCCCTGCGCCACTGCGGGATGCGCCGCCATCATGCCTGCCGACATCGCCAGCAGCAGCAGACCGGGGATCATGCTCCGCGCCGTCATCTCACTCCAACTCGCGCCCGCGCCGTGCCGCCCGGAACCATGACTGGTTGAGGGTGACCCGGCATGAACGAGGAATCAAGGCCCAACCTGTTGATAAAAGTCCTGTTTATCGTCGAGGTCACGGCCGGGACGCCTGCGTCTCTCACGATCAGGCTCTAGCAGCCAACTACTGAATGGGATGTGAATAGACCAGCCCCCCGCGCACGACCAGCCTCGGCGTCACGGCCCGCCCCCCGCGTCACAGCCAGCCCTTGCGCTTGAAATAGACATAGGGAAGCACCGCGGCGGCGACCATCATGATCAGGGCAAAGGGGTATCCCAGCATCCACCTCAGCTCCGGCATATGCTCGAAATTCATGCCGTAGATGGACGCGACCAGCGTCGGCGGCAGGAAGATGACAGCCGCCACCGAGAAAATCTTGATGATGCCGTTCTGCTCCATGTTGATGAGACCCAGCGTCGCGTCCAGCAGCAGACTGATGCGCCCGGTGAGGTAACTCACATGGTCGGTGAGCGCGGCGATATCGCGCCCGATCGATTTCAGCCGGGTGCGGTTTTCCTTGTGCGCGGCATCCGCCTCGATGATCGCCGACAGAAACGCGGTCATGCGGCCGAGGCTGACCAGGCTCTCGCGCGCCTTGGACAGCATGTCGCCCTTGCGGCCGAGCCGCCGCAGCACGTTGCGGAAATCCCGCACCTCGGCGCGGCGGAACCGGCTTTCCTCCTCGAAGATGTTCTGCGCCATGATGTCCAGCGACACGCCGCTCTGCTCCAGCGTGTCGGCGAGCCGGTTGACGACGGCCTCCATCAGCCCCAGCAGCACGGCGACCGAGCCGGAGAAGCGCTGCCCCACCGGCCGGCAGGCCTGCAGCGTGAAGGCCTCGAACGCCCGCACCGGGCTGTAGCGGACGGTGAGCAGGCGCTCGCCCTTGAGAATGAAGGTGACGGGAGTCAGGGCCGGCTTGTCGGCGGAAGCACCGACCAGCAGCGAGACCGTGGCAAAACTGGCGCCATCCTCCTCGTAGAGACGGTTGGAGATTTCGATCTCCGCCATTTCCTCACGGGTGGGCACGGCGAGCCCGGTCGACTGCTCGACCTGCCGCTCCTCCTCGCGGGTGGGTTCGAGCAGATCAACCCACACCGCCCGCTCCACGCCGTCACTGATGGCACCGGGTGACAACTGACCGCTGGAGAGACTGTAGGCGCTCAGCATGGCCGCTCCCCCGGTGTGCCCTACCGCCGGTCCTTGCGCGCGAACGGGTTGTCGCTGCTCTTGAAGGTAATGCGGATCGGCACGCCGGCGAAACCCAGATCGTCGCGCAGCGAATTGACCAGATAGCGGTGGTAACTGTCCGGCAGGTCATCGAGCCGGTTGCCGAACACCACGAACGAGGGCGGACGGATACGCGCCTGGGTGATGTAGCGCAGCTTGATCCGCTTGCCGCCCGGTGCCGGCGGCGGATTGCGCTCCAGCGCCGCCGAGAACCAGCGGTTGAGACCGGCCGTCGACACCCGCTTGCTCCACAGGTCGCGAATCTCGAACGAGGCTTTCAGCAGCAGGTCGAGCCCCTTGCCGGTGGCGCCGGAGCAGGTGATGAGCGGCACGCCCTTGACCTGCGACAGCCCGTCCTCCAGCGCCTTGGCGACACCGCGATAGAGGCTGCCCTGGTCGTCGACCGCGTCCCACTTGTTGAGCGCGATCACCAGCGCCCGGCCTTCCTCCAGCACCTGATCGGCGATCTTGAGATCCTGGGCTTCCAGCCCCAGCGTCGAATCGAGCAGCAGCACCACCACCTCGGCGAAGTCGATGGCCCGCTTGGTATCGGCGGCCGACAGCTTCTCCAGCTTTGTGGTGACCCTGGCGCGCCGGCGCAGACCGGCGGTGTCGATCAGCTTGACCGGCCGGCCCTTCCATTCCCAGGGAATGGCGATGGAATCGCGGGTGATGCCGGCCTCCGGCCCGGTGACCAGGCGGTCCTCGCCGATCAGCCGGTTGACCAGCGTCGACTTGCCGGCGTTGGGCCGCCCGACGATGGCCAGCTGCAACGGCGCCGCCGCCACTTCCTCCGGTGTCGGCTCGGCGGGTGGCGTGTCATCCTCCTCCTCTTCCGGCGGCAGCCCGAGGTGGGCGACCAGCGCCTGATACAGGTCGGCCATGCCCTCGCCATGCTCGGCGGAAATGCCCACCGGCTCGCCCAGCCCGAGTTCATAGGCTTCGTAGAAGCCGGCCTCCGCCGCCTTGCCTTCCGCCTTGTTGGCCAGCAGCACCACGGGCTTCGACTGGCTGCGCAGCCAGGTGGCGAAATGGCGGTCGAGCGGCGTCAGGCCGGCCCGGGCATCGATCACCATCAGCGCCAGATCAGCGCCGGCGAGCGCCGCTTCCGTCTGGGCGCGCATCCGCCCGGCCAGCGATTCGGCGTCGGCCTCCTCCAGCCCCGCCGTGTCGACGATGGTGAATTTCATGTCGAACAGCCGGCCCTGGCCCTCGCGGCGGTCCCGGGTGACCCCCGGCGTGTCGTCGACCAGCGCCAGCCGCTTGCCGACCAGCCGGTTGAACAGGGTCGACTTGCCGACGTTGGGCCGGCCGATGATGACGATGGTGGGCTGTGCGCTGTTGTCCATGGCCCGTGCTTATAGCCTGATCGGCCGGGATGGAAGCAGGGATGCCACCATGGCCGCCGCGAATCAGGCGATCACGGGAAAACAGGCGATCATGCGCCACGCCGGCGGCGCCGGCGGCGGCTCAGCGATAGGCCGCCACATCGCCATCGTCGGTGATGGCATAGAGCGTGTTGCCGGCAATGATCGGCGGCAGGTAGGTGCCGTCGCCGAGCTTTTCCACCGACAGGATGTCGCCGGTGTAGGGCGACAGGGTGGCGACGTAGCCGTTCGACGAGGTCAGCACCAGACGATCGCCGCCCAGCACCGGCCCGGCCCAGCTGACCAGCCCCTTCTTCTTCTTGACATTCTCATAGCGTTGCAGGCGGGCGATCCAGCGGATGCGGCCGTCGCGGCGGGTGAGACACACCACCTCGCTGTCATTGGTGACGATGTAAAGGAAATCACCGGCCACCCATGGCGCATGGACGCCGCCAAGATTGGCCTCCCACACCCGCTCACCGGTCGCCAGTTCCAGCGCCGCCATGCGGCCACCGTGGCCGATGGCGAACACCCGGCCGCGATCGATCACCGGGGCGCCGTCGATGTCCACCAGCGACGACAGCGCATTCAGCCGGCCGGTACGCGACAGCGAATCCTGCCAGGTGACGCGGCCGTTCTCGACCCGCAGGGCGTTGAGCTCACCGGAGGAATAGCCGACCACCAGCGTATCGGCCGACACCGCCGGCGGTGCCGCGCCCAGCAGGCCGGCATTCTCGGCGATACCGGCGGCGTCCCACAGCTCCTTGCCGTCGTCCAGCGACAGCGCGTAAAGCTCGTTGTCCTGGGTCAGCACGAACACCCGGCCCTGGGCGACGGTGGCGCCGCCCCGCAGCGGCAGGGTCTTGTCCACCGACCACAGCACCGCGCCGGTATCGGGATCGAGCGCGGCGACGATACCGTAGCCGGTGGTGGCCACCAGCTTGCCGTCGCCGTAGGACACGCCGCCGCCGAACGCCAGCGACTTGCCCTCCTTCTTCTTGCTGAACTGGCGGGTCCAGAGCTTCTGGCCGGTGCGCGCATCCAGCGCCACCACCCGCGCCTGGGTGTCGATGGCGAACAGCTTGCCGTCGGCAACGACCGGGGTCGCCACCAGCTGGGCGGTCTTGCTGGAGCCGTCACCGATGGACGCCCGCCAGGCACGTGACA
>CAUJIW010000191.1 GCA_963205175.1 Pseudomonadota bacterium | reverse complement strand
CTCCACCATAACGATGAACCCGGTGGCCACCAGCGACGCCGCATTCCGGGGTGGGGCATGCCCCACCCCGGAATACACCATCGCCTACACCGGAAATTACACCACGAGCGCGGACGCTAACGGGATAAATGTCGCTTTCCTGCAATTAGTTGCGTCTGTTGTTTGTAAATTGGACCACTGCAAAACATGTGATAATTGGTAGTCTCAGGCACAGTCAAAATGGTGCGCAGCGTTGGAAGGATCCAAATGGTGGAGCCGGTTCACGGAGGAGAGAACCTCGGCCAACCAGTCGAAACCGCTGGGGAGGAAGTAACCGGGACGGTCAAGTGGTTCGACTCGGTCAAGGGCTATGGCTTCCTGGTGCCGCTCGATGGTGGCGGGGGCGACGTACTCGTCCATTTCTCGGTATTGCGGGAAGTGGGACGACGGACGTTGCCGGAAGGCGCGACACTGACCTGCCTGGCGGCACGACGGGATCGTGGCCGGCAGGCGACCAGGATTCTCAGCCTCGACCTCACGACAGCAGTGGGGCCTGACCCGGAGTCGGCCTTGCAGAAAGCCGCGGACCGCGTCGATCCGTTGTCGCTCATCACCAATGCCGGCGACTTCGAGATCGTGACGGTCAAGTGGTTCAACCGCCTGAAAGGCTATGGCTTCCTGTCACGCGGCGCGGGCACGCAGGACATTTTCGTCCACATGGAAACGCTGCGTCGTGCCAGCATCGGCGAGTTGCTACCGGGGCAGGACTTGCGCGCCCGCATAGCGCCCGGCGAGAAGGGGCCTCTGGCGGTCGTCGTGGAGTGGCCGCCCGAGACCTGAGTGTTCGGAGTTCCTTGTGTTCCGGTTCTGGCGTAATCTTCCACTGGTCCGGCTGGCCGCCTGTATCGGGCTGGCCCTGCCGTTTCCCGGCGGCCTGCCCGGCGGCGCCGGGCCGGTGGCGGCGGCCGACATCGCGGGCACCCCCCAGCGCCTGCGGCAGGCGCCCCTGCGGATCACGCTGGCCGGCGGCAGAACCGCCGTGTTCACCGTGCAGGTCGCGACAACCGAGCAACAGCGCAACACCGGCCTGATGCACCGGCGGGATATGCCCGCCGACGAGGGAATGCTGTTCCTGTTTCCGCGCAGCCGCCCGGTTTCGTTCTGGATGCAGAATACCTTCATCCCGCTGGATCTGCTGTTCATTGACGACAGGGGGCGTATCTCCGGCATTGTCGCCAACGCCCGGCCACACTCGCTCGACATCATCGACTCGCCGGGTCCGGCGGCCGCTGTGCTGGAGATCAACGGCGGCCTGGCGGCGCGACTGGGAATCGCCGTCGGCGATCGGGTTGCCTATCCCGCGACCTTGCGCGACGAGGTCCACTGACTCCTCCCCGTCGCACGCGGACTTGTCGGCCGGCCCGCTGGCCGCTAGAGGAGCCGCAGCAACCGTCGACACCCACCGTGGAGAAAACCATGACCGCCATCATCGACATTCTGGGCCGCGAGATTCTCGACAGCCGCGGCAACCCCACGGTCGAGGTGGATGTGACGCTGGAGGACGGCTCGTTCGGCCGTGCCGCCGTGCCGTCGGGCGCCTCCACCGGCGCCCATGAGGCGGTCGAGAAGCGCGACGGCGACAAGGGCCGCTACCTCGGCAAGGGCGTGCTGGCGGCGGTCGAGGCGGTCAACGGCGAGATCTTTGATGCCCTTTCCGGCCTTGACGCCGAGGATCAGGTGGCCATCGACCAGATCATGCTCGACCTCGACGGCACGGCCAACAAGAGCCGGCTGGGCGCCAACGCCATCCTCGGCGTGTCGATGGCGGTGGCCAAGGCGGCCGCCGACGCGCGCGGCATCGAGCTGTATCGCTATATCGGCGGCGTTTCCGCCCGCACCCTGCCGGTGCCGATGATGAACATCATCAACGGCGGCGCCCATGCCGACAACCCGATCGACATCCAGGAATTCATGATCATGCCGGTCGGCGCCGACAGCCTGGCCGACGCGGTGCGCTGGGGCGCGGAAATCTTCCACACCCTGAAGAAGGAACTGTCGACGGCCGGTCACAACACCGCGGTCGGCGACGAGGGCGGCTTCGCGCCGAAGCTCGCCAGCACGACGGACGCCATCGACTTCATCATGAAGGCGATCGAGAAGGCTGGCTACAAGCCGGGCGAGGATGTCTATCTGGCGCTCGACTGCGCGTCGACCGAGTTCTTCCATGACGGCAAGTATGTGCTGGCCGGCGAGGGCAAGACCCTCGACAGCGGCCAGATGGCGGCCTACCTCGCCGATCTGGTGGCCAAGTATCCGATCATCTCGATCGAGGACGGCATGGCCGAGGACGACTGGGCCGGCTGGAAGGCGCTCACCGACCTCATCGGCGGCAAGTGCCAGCTGGTGGGCGACGACCTGTTCGTCACCAATGCCGTGCGCCTGCGCGAGGGCATCGCCAAGGGCGTCGCCAACTCGATTCTGGTCAAGGTCAACCAGATCGGCTCGCTCACCGAGACGCTGACCGCCGTCGACACCGCGCATCGCGCCGGCTACACCGCCGTGATGTCGCATCGCTCGGGCGAGACCGAGGATGCCACCATCGCCGACCTCGCGGTGGCCACCAACTGCGGCCAGATCAAGACCGGCAGCCTGGCGCGCTCCGACCGGCTGGCCAAGTACAACCAGCTGATCCGTATCGAGCAGGAACTGGCCACGGCAGCCGTCTATGCCGGCCGGAGCATTCTGAAGGCATAAATTCACCAATCAATGCCTTGAACCACAAGGCAGACTCTTGACGGGCGGAGTCGCCCGTGGTGATGTGGCACCATGCTGCCGGACAATGACTTGACTGCATTGCTCAAGCGGGCCCTGGTGCCCGCCGGCTGCGTCGTTGCCATCGCCTATTTCGGCTATCATACGCTGCAAGGGCAGAACGGCCTGCGCGCCTATGGCGCCTATGAGGCACAGATCGCCGATCTGTCGCATGATGCCGCGAAGCTGCGCCAGCAGCGCCAGACGCTGGAACATCGCCTCGCGCTGCTCTCGCCGGACCGGGTTGACCCGGACTATGCCGACGAACTGGTGCGACGCCACCTCGGCCTCGCCGATCCCAATGAAGACATCATTCTGCTGGACCCGCCATCCGAACAGCGGTGACAGCGCGTTGTACGCCGGCCAACGCCGGACTCTGGACGTATCTGAGAATAGCCCTTCGCGTTTCATCCTCCAGGGTATCGCGGCGGCTAATATGCCTTGGCGTCACGGCTTTTGCGCGCTAACAAGCAGAAGAGACAATTTTATAAAACCGAACGTTTGGTTATATTCCTAGGAGGGAGCCCATGGCCAAATCCCCCGCCAAGCCGAGCGGTGGCGCCAAGAACAAGGCCGCCACTGATGCCCACGACCACCTTCGCACCACCCGGATTCCCGCGCCGGCCTATCCGCAGACCTACAAGGCGAGCGTCGATGAGCTGAAGCAGTTCTACCGCGAGATGCTGCTGATCCGCCGCTTCGAGGAGCGGGCCGGCCAGATGTACGGCCTGGGCCTGATCGGCGGCTTCTGCCATCTCTACATCGGCCAGGAAGCGGTGGTGGTGGGTATCCAGTCAGCGCTGCGCAAGGGCGACTCCATCATCACCGGCTACCGCGACCATGGCCACATGCTCGCCTGTGGCATCGATCCCAAGCCGGTGATGGCCGAGCTGACCGGCCGCGCGGGCGGCATCTCCCGCGGCAAGGGCGGCTCGATGCACATGTTCGCGGTCGACCACGGCTTTTACGGCGGCCATGGCATCGTCGGCGCCCAGGTGTCGCTGGGCACCGGGCTGGCGTTTGCCCACAAGTACAAGAAGGACGGTGGTGTCGCCGTCACCTATTTCGGCGACGGCGCCTCCAACCAGGGCCAGGTCTACGAAAGCTTCAACATGGCCGAGCTGTGGAAGCTGCCGGTGATCTACGTCATCGAGAACAACCAGTACGCCATGGGCACCAGCGTCAATCGCGCCTCGGCCGAGGATCAGCTGTTCCGCCGGGGCGAGAGCTTCCGCATTCCCGGCCTGCAGATCAACGGCATGGATGTCTGCGAGGTGCGGGCCGCCGCCGACGAGGCGGTGGCGTGGGTGCGCGCCGGCAAGGGCCCGGTGCTGCTGGAGATGAAGACCTACCGCTATCGCGGCCACTCTATGTCCGATCCGGCCAAGTATCGCTCCAAGGAGGAGGTCGAGCAGGTGCGCGAGCACTCCGACCCCATCGAGGGCTGCAAGAAGCGCCTGCTGGAAAGCGGCCGGGTGACCGAGGAGGAGCTCAAGGCCATCGACAAGGAAATCCGCGCCCTGGTCGCCGAGGCGGCCGATTTCGCGCAGAACTCGCCGGAGCCCGATCCGGCCGAACTCTATACCGACGTGCTGGTGGAGGCCTACTGAGATGGCGACCGAGATTTTCCTGCCCGCCATGTCGCCCACCATGGAGGAGGGCACGCTGGCCAAGTGGCTGGTCAAGGAGGGCGATACCATCAAGGCCGGCCAGGTGATCGCCGAGATCGAGACCGACAAGGCGACCATGGAGCTGGAGGCCGATGACGCCGGCGTCGTCGCCCGCCTGCTGGTGCCGGGCGGCGCCGAAGGGGTCAAGGTCGGCACGCCGATCGCGCTGGTCGCCGAGGAAGGCGAATCCGTCGCGGCGGCCGCTGCTGCCCCGGTCGCCCCGGCGCCTGTGGCGACGGCCGCCCCCGCAGTCAGTGCGCCGGCCCCGGTGGCGGCGTCAGCCCCGGTGGCAGCGCCGGTTCTGGTAGCCAAGGCCGATCCGGCCATTCCCGCCGGCACGCCGATGGTCAAGATGACCGTGCGCGAGGCCCTGCGCGACGCCATGGCGGAGGAAATGCGCCGCGATGACCGCGTCTTCGTCATGGGCGAGGAGGTCGCGCAGTATCAGGGCGCCTACAAGGTGACCCAGGGCCTGCTGGACATGTTCGGGCCCGACCGGGTGATCGACACCCCGATCACCGAGCACGGCTTTGCCGGCATCGGCGCCGGTGCCGCCATGGGCGGGCTGAAGCCGGTCATCGAGTTCATGACCTTCAACTTCGCCATGCAGGCGATCGATCACATCATCAACTCGGCGGCCAAGACCAACTACATGTCCGGCGGCCAGATGCGCTGCCCGATCGTGTTCCGCGGCCCCAATGGTGCCGCCGCCCGGGTCGGCGCCCAACACAGCCAGAACTACGGCGCCTGGTACGCCGCGGTGCCGGGGCTGATCGTGCTGGCGCCCTATGACGCCGCCGACGCCAAGGGCCTGCTGAAAGCCGCCATCCGCTCGCCGGACCCGGTGGTGTTCCTGGAGAACGAGCTGCTGTACGGCCGCACCTTCGAGGTGCCGCAGATGGACGATTATGTGCTGCCGATCGGCAAGGCGCGCATCATGCGGGAAGGCACCGACGTCACCCTGGTCGGTTATTCGATCGCCGTCGGCGTGGCGCTTGAGGCCGCCGACAAGCTGGCCGCCGAGGGCATCAGCGCCGAGGTGATCGACCTGCGCTCGCTGCGGCCGCTCGATCGCGCCACCGTGCTCACCAGTCTGAAAAAGACCAACCGGCTGGTGGTGGTGGAAGAGGGCTGGCCGCAGTGCTCGATCGCCTCGGAAATCGCGGCGATCTGCATGGAGGACGGCTTCGACGACCTCGATGCGCCCGTGCTGCGCGTCACCGACGTCGACGTGCCGCTGCCCTACGCCAACAACCTGGAGAAAATGGCGCTGGTGAAGGTCGATGACGTCGTCGCCGCCGCCAGGCGGGTCTGCTACCGCTGAGCCCTTGTTGCTGTATCGTTGAGGAAGAGAAGCCCGGCCGCGCGCCCCCGTCGCGTCCCGGGCTGTCTGGGGGAAGAACCGATGGCTATTGAAATCCTGATGCCCGCCTTGTCGCCGACCATGGAGAAGGGCACCCTTGCCAAGTGGCTGGTGAAGGAAGGCGACAGCGTCAGCGCCGGTCAGGTGCTGGCGGAGATCGAGACCGACAAGGCGACCATGGAATATGAGTCCGCCGACGAGGGCACGGTGGGCGCGCTGCTGATTGCCGCCGGCACCGAGGATGTCGCGGTCGGCACGCCGATCATGACCCTGCTTGAGGAAGGCGAGAGCGCGGGCGCAGCCCCGGTCGCCAAGCCGACGGCACAAGCCCCGACGCCGACGCCGACCCCGGCACCGACCCCGGCGCCAACCCCGGCACTGACCCCGGCGCCAACACCTGCACCCGTGGTCGCGGCACCCGCCCCGGCGCCTGCCGTGGCGACCCCGGCCGCCATTCACGACGACCGCGTCAAGGCCTCGCCGCTGGCCCGCCGTCTGGCCGAGCAGATGGGGCTCGACCTCAGCGACGTCGAGGGCAGCGGCCCCGGCGGCCGCATCGTCAAGGCCGATCTCGCGCGCGCCCAGGCGGCGCCCGCCGCGCCGCGCGCACCAGCCCCGGCGCCAGCAGCAGCGCCCGTGGTGGCGGCCGTCGCGACACCTGCTGCCGTCGCGCCGACCCTCTATCCGCCGCCGGCCGATGTGCCGTTCGAGGAAATCCGTCTGCCCGGCATGCGCAAGGTGATCGCCAAGCGCATGGCCGAGAGCAAGTCGACGGTGCCGCACTTCTACATCACCGTCGATGTCGAGCTGGACAAGCTGCTGGCCACCCGCAAGTCACTCAACGCGGCGCTGGAGGCCGACGGCGTCAAGCTGTCGGTCAACGACTTCGTCATCCGCGCCTGCGGTCTGGCGCTGAAGAAGGTGCCGGCCGCCAATGCCCAGTTCGCCGGCGACAAGATGTACCAGTTCCACCGCGCCGACATCTCGGTGGCGGTGGCGGTGCCCGGCGGCCTGGTGACGCCGGTCATCAAGGGCGCCTGCGGCAAGGGCGTCGCCGATATTTCCCGCGAGATGGCGTCGCTGGCCAGGAAAGCCCGCGACGGCAAGCTGCTGCCGGAAGACTATCAGGGCGGCACTTTCTCCATCTCCAACCTCGGCATGTTCGGCATCAAGCAGTTCGACGCGGTGATCAATCCGCCCCAGGGCGCCATCCTGGCGGTGGGGGCGGGCGAGCCGCGCCCGGTGGTCAAGGACGGCGCGCTGGCCATCGCCACGGTGATGTCGGTGACGCTGTCGGTCGACCATCGCGTGCTCGATGGCGCCATCGGGGCCGAGTTTCTTGGCGCTTTCAAGAGGTTGATCGAAGAGCCGCTTTTGTTGATGGCTTGAGGGTGAAGCCGGCTCTTGGCGGGGCCGGCCCCTGAATGAACGCGAACCGCGAACGAGAGAGAGCGCAAATGGCTGAGACCTATGATGTTATCGTGCTGGGTGGCGGCCCCGGCGGCTATGTGGCGGCGATCCGGGCCGCCCAGCTGGGCCTCAAGACGGCGCTGGTGGAGCGCGAGCATCTGGGCGGCATCTGCCTCAACTGGGGCTGCATCCCCACCAAGGCGCTGCTGCGTTCATCGGAAATCTACCACTACATGACCCACGCCGCGGCCTATGGCCTGAAGGCGGACAATGTCAGCTTCGACCTGGCCGCCATCGTCAAGCGTTCGCGCGGTGTCGCCGGTCAGCTCAACGCCGGCGTCAAGGGCCTGTTGAAGAAGAACAAGGTCACCGTGGTCGACGGCGAGGGCCAGCTGGTGGGCAAGGGCCGGCTCGCCGTCTCGAAGGGCGGCCAGGCGGTCGCCGAGCTGGAGGGCCGCCATATCATTCTGGCCACCGGCGCCCGCGCCCGCGAACTGCCGCACCTCAAGGCCGACGGCAAGCTGGTGTGGACCTATCGTCATGCGCTGGTGCCCGAGGTCATGCCGAAATCGCTGCTGGTGATCGGCTCGGGCGCCATCGGCATCGAGTTCGCCAGCTTCTTCTCCGACCTCGGCGCCAAGGTGACGGTGGTCGAGGCGCTGGATCGCATCTTGCCGGTGGAGGACGAGGAAGTCTCGGCGTTCATGACCAAGGCGCTGACCAAGCAGGGCATGACCATCAAGACCGCGGCGTCGGTGACCAAGCTCGATCCCAAGGGCGACGGCGTGACCGCCACCATCGAGGCGGCGGGCAAGGCCGAGCAGCTGACGGTGGACCGCGTGATTCTGGCCATCGGCATCACCGGCAATGTCGAGAATATCGGCCTTGAGGCCGTCGGCGTCGCGGTCGAGAAGGGCCATGTCGTCACCGACGGCTATGGCCGCACCAATGTCGAGGGCATCTGGGCGATCGGCGACCTCGCCGGCGCGCCGTGGCTGGCGCACAAGGCCAGCCACGAGGGCGTCACCGCCGCCGAGATGATCGCCAAGGCGCTGGGCAAGGGCGCTGACCTGCATCCCCACCCGCTCGACACCGGCAATATCCCGGGCTGCACCTACTGCCGGCCGCAGGTGGCCAGCGTCGGCCTCACCGAGGCCAAGGCCAAGGCCGCCGGGCATGAGGTGAAGGTCGGTCGCTTCCCGTTCATCGGCAACGGCAAGGCGATCGCGCTGGGCGAGGCGGAAGGCTTCGTCAAGACCGTGCTGGACGCCAAAACCGGCGAGCTGCTGGGTGCCCACATGGTCGGCGCGGAAGTCACCGAACTGATCCAGGGTTACACGGTTGCCCGTACGCTGGAGACCACCGAGGCCGAGCTGATGGCCACCGTGTTCCCGCACCCGACGTTGTCGGAAATGATGCACGAAAGCGTGCTGGACGCTTACGGCCGGGCTATTCACTTCTAGGCTTAGTCCCTTCCGGGGCCTGGTCCGTTCTCGGATCTGGTCCCTGCCGGGGTCCTTGCGGCCCGGACGATCAGCGGCCGCCGCCGGAACCCCGGTCGGCGGCCGTCGCCGTCATGGAACCACGTTGTTGGCCGATCAGTCCTCGGTCCAGCTCATCTGCACCGGCTCGAACCGGTCGGACTGGGTGTCCAGCAGCTTTAGGATGCCATCGGCGATGTCGAAATAGGCGCCATGCAGCCGCAGCACGCCCTCGCGTTCACGCTCGGCGACGAACGGGAAGGTTCGCAGGTTGGCGATGGACTGGCGGATCGCCGCCTGTTCCAGCGCCCGCTGCGGGTCGATGTCCGGCGCGATCTTGTAGGCCATCATCACCTGATCGCGCACCGGCTTGATCAGCGCCATCCATTTGCCGATGAAGCTGGCGTCGGCGGCATCGTCGTCCTCATTGTCGAAGTCGCCGGTCAGCGAGGCCTGGATGCCACCGCAGCGGGCATGGCCGAACACCACCACATGCTCGACCTTGAGCTGGGTGACGGCATATTCGATGGCCGCGCTGGCACCATGACGGCCGCCGCCGGTCTCGAACGGCGGCACCAGGTTGGCGACGTTGCGCAGCACGAACAGCTGGCCCGGCTCGGCGTCGAATACCACGGTGGGGTCCACCCGGCTGTCGCAGCAGGCGATCATCATCACCTTGGGCGACTGGCCCTGGTTGGCCAGCGAGTCGTAACGGGTGCGATGGCGGGTGTAGATGTCGCTGCGAAACCGGCGATAGCCGTCGATCAGGAACTCGAAATCAGACACGCTGGGCGCTTCCTTCTCATTGTCGTCGTGCATAAACGTCCTTCCTGAACCTACGTCAACCCATGCTGCCACCGTCGTCGCGCCGGCCGGAACCACCGTCCGGGCGGGACGTCGCTGGCGGTCCTGACCCACCGCCAGGGCGGGACGCCATTGGCGGCCCTGACATAGTGTGGTCATCCCGCCGGGCAAGGCGTCACAACAGTTGGAATGTGACGGTCGAGGGATTATGTGGGGTCCATGAACAAGCCAGAAATCCTCAGCCCGGACGCCGCCAGCCCCGAGACGCCGCAGCCGCGCGTGCGCAAGCCGGAATGGCTGCGCGTCCGCGCGCCCACCTCGCCCGAGGTGGGGGAGACCCGCAAGCTGATGCGGGACCTCAAGCTGCACACGGTGTGCGAGGAAGCCGCCTGTCCGAACCTCGGCGAATGCTGGAAGCAGAAGCACGCCACGGTGATGATTCTCGGCGACACCTGCACCCGCGCCTGCGCCTTCTGCAACGTCAAGACCGGTATGCCGCGCCCCGTCGACCCGATGGAGCCCGAGCATGTGGCGGATGCCTGCGCGGCCATGGGACTGGAACACATCGTCATCACCTCGGTCGATCGCGACGATCTGGCGGATGGTGGGGCCACCCAGTTCGTCCGGGTGATCGAAGCCCTGCGCCAGCGCGCGCCGGCCACCACCATCGAGATCCTCACCCCCGACTTCCGTAACAAGATGCAGTCGGCGGTGGAGCGCATCGTCGCCGCGCGACCCGACGTCTACAACCACAACCTGGAAACCGTGCCGCGGCTCTACCCGACGGTGCGGCCGGGCGCGCGCTACTATCATTCGCTGCGGCTGCTCGATCTGGTGAAGCGGCTCGATCCGACCATCTTCACCAAGTCCGGCATCATGGCGGGCCTGGGCGAGGAACGGCTGGAGGTCCATCAGGTGATGGACGACATGCGCTCCGCCGACATCGATTTCCTCACCATCGGCCAGTATCTGCAGCCGACGCCCCGGCACATCGCCGTCGATCGCTTCGTCACGCCGGCCGAGTTCAACGCCTACGCCAGCATGGCCAAGGCCAAGGGCTTCCTGCTGGTGTCGTCGAGCCCGCTGACCCGATCGAGCTATCATGCCGGCAGCGATTTCGCGAAGCTGAAGGCGGCGCGGCTGGACAAGCTGGCACGGGAGGCGGCGAGGGGCTGATGCCGCGGCACGCCGATCAGCGCATCCTGCCCTACAGCCCTGAGCAGATGTTCGATCTGGTGGCGGACGTCGGGGCCTATCCGCAGTTCCTGCCGTGGGTGGTAGGCGCCCGGGTCCGCTCATCCTCGCCGATGCTGCTGGTGGCGGACCTGATCGTCGGCTTCAAGGTGTTCCGCGAGACCTTCACCTCGCGGGTGACACTTGAACGGCCGCATCATGTGCATGTCGACTATGTGAACGGGCCATTGAAACACCTGCACAACGACTGGCGGTTCACCCCCGACGGGCAGGGCGGCACCCGCGTTGATTTCCATGTCGATTTCGCGTTCAAGAACCGCCTGCTGGAGGCGATGGTCGGCACCGTGTTTTCCGAGGCGCTCGGCCGGATGGTGGCGGCGTTCGAGGCGCGCGCGGCTGAACTTTACGCGTCCGAGACCCTCGTCACCGACGCCAGCAGTTCCAGCGCCACCCGCACGGCCTGAAGGCGTACCCCGGTCCGGTCCAGTCCCTCGAACACCCGCGTATCCGCGACCACATCCTTCTCGCTCTGGCCACGGCGGGCCAGGGCGAACACCACGGTGCCCACCGGCTTGCGGTCGCTGCCACCACCGGGGCCGGCGATACCGGTGATGCCGACGGCGACATCGGCATCGGAGCGCGCAATGGCGCCCTGGGCCATCGCCCAGGCGACGGCGACGCTGACCGCGCCAAAGGTCTCCAGCACGTCAAGGCTGACACCCAGCGTCTTGATCTTGGCCTCGTTGGAGTAGGTGACGAAGCCGCGATCAAGGACATCGGACGACCCGGCGATTTCCGTCAACGCGCCGGCCAGCAGGCCACCGGTGCAGGACTCGGCGGTGGCGATCTTCAGGCCACGGGCGCGAAAGGCGGTCAGCACAGCCTCGGCTTCGGCCACGATGTCAGCGGGGAACAGCATCAGCGACTCCATTTTCGGCGCCTCTTACACCGGAATGGTTACGGTGGCTATCGCCTGTGCCGCGATGCCCTCCCGGCGGCCGGTGAAGCCCAGGCCCTCGGTGGTGGTGGCCTTGACGCTGACCTGACCGGCCGCCAGCCCGAGCACGCCGGCGATCCGCGCCACCATGGCGTCGCGGTGCGGCCCAACCTTGGGGCGCTCGCAAATGATTGTCACGTCGACATGCTCGATGGCACCACCGGAGTCTGCCACCAGCCGGGCGGCATGGGCCAGGAAACGCACCGAGTCCGCGCCGCGCCACTGCGGATCGGAAGGGGGGAAGTGCTGGCCGATGTCACCGGCACCAATGGCACCAAGCAGGGCGTCGGTCAGCGCGTGCAGCGCCACGTCGGCATCCGAATGGCCAACCAGGGCGTGGTCATGGGGCACCTTGACGCCGCATAGCCAGACGTGATCGCCCGGCCCGAAGCGATGGACGTCATAGCCCATGCCGACCCGGCTCACCCGGCGCGGCGCCAGCAACCGTTCGGCCCGTGCCCAGTCTTCGGGAAGCGTCACCTTCATGTTGTCCTCGTCTCCCGGCACGATCGCCACCGTACCGCCGGCGGCGCGCAACACGCCGCCGTCGTCGGTATGGTCGGCCGTTGCCGCCCGATGGGCCGCCAGAATGTCGGCAAAGCGGAAGCCTTGCGGCGTCTGCACCCGCCACAGGCCGTCGCGGGCGACCGCGTCCGCCACCCGGTCGGTGCCGCGTACCAGCGTGTCGACCACCGGCAGGGCGGGGATGGCGCCGGCATGAACGGCGAGTGCTGCCAGCACCCGCTCCACCAGCGCGGACGACAGCAGCGGTCGGGCAGCATCGTGAATCAGCACGCGGCTGGCGCCGCCCTCGGCGGCAATGCTCTCCAGCCCACGCCGCACCGACTCCTGCCGGCTGGCGCCACCGATGATCGGCGCGCCCAGCGGCAGGCCGGCGATGGCGGCGTCGTAAGCGGGACGGTCATCGGCATGGATCACCACCCGCACGGCATCAATGCCGGGGTGCGCCAGCAGCAGCCCGGCCGACCAGCGCAGCAGCGGCTTGCCGGCCAGCGACTGATACTGCTTGGGCGCGGGCGCGCCACTGCGGCTGCCGCGGCCGGCGGCGACGATGAGGGCGATGGTGTGGCCGGTCTCGGGTATGTGCGACATCCTGCGCTTGTACGGAAGCCCTGCTTGGCAAACAACCGCATCTCGTGTAGAGCCCGTGCCTGTTTTTTGTGCAGCAGTGACGCCATGCTCAACATCGGTCCGGTTTCCATTCCCAACAACGTCATTCTGGCGCCGATGACCGGCGTCAGCGACCTGCCGTTCCGCCGGCTGGTCAAGCGCTATGGCTGCGGCCTGACCGTCTCCGAGATGATCGCCTCCGAGGCGATGGTGCGGGAAACTCGCCAGTCGCTGCTGAAGGCCGCCTGGGCACCGGAGGAAGAACCGGTGTCGTTGCAGCTGGCCGGCTGCGAACCGCAGGTGATGGCCGAGGCCGCCAGGCTCAACGAGGATCGCGGCGCCCCGATCATCGACATCAACATGGGCTGCCCGGTGAAGAAGGTGGTCAACGGCTGGGCGGGCTCGGCGCTGATGCGCGATCTGGAGCTTGCCGGGCGGATCATCGATGCCGTGGTCAAGGCGGTGACGGTGCCGGTGACGCTGAAAATGCGCATGGGCTGGGATCACAGCAGTCTGAACGCCCCGGAACTGGCGCGCATCGCCGAGGATCTGGGCGTGCGGATGATCACCGTACACGGGCGCACCCGCAACCAGATGTACGCCGGCACCGCCGACTGGCGCTTCGTCGCCAGCGTCAAACAGGCGGTCAAGGTGCCGGTGATCGTCAATGGCGACATCTGCACGCTGGATGATGCGGCAACGGCGCGGGAGCAGTCCGGCGCCGATGGCGTGATGGTCGGGCGCGGCGCCTACGGCAAGCCGTGGCTGCCGGGGCAGGTGATCCGCTTTCTGGAAACCGGCGAGCGACGGCCGGAACCGGGCTTCGCCGAGCAATATGCGCTGGTCCGCGAGCACTACGACATGATGCTGGAGCATTACGGCGAACGCACTGGAGTCAACCTGGCGCGCAAGCACATCGGCTGGTACACCAAGGGGCTGCCAGGATCGGCGGAATTCCGCAACAAGATCAACCAGATCGAAAGCTCCGCTGTGGTGAAGCATGAACTGGTGGCCTTCTACGAACCGCTGCTCGAAAAGCGCGCGGCATGAGCCGGACGGCCACACACGCGACCCCCGGCACCCTGGTTCCCGCCGCGGCCCTGCTTCAGGACATCGTCAACGCGCTGCCCGGCCCCGTGCTGTGCCTCGACCCCGATGACGTCATCCGCTTTGCCAATACGGCGGCGGAGTCCTTCTTCAACGCTTCCGCCGCCGTGCTGGAGCAGCGTGGCCTGCCGCACGTGGTGCCGGCCGACAGCCCGTTGCTCGGGTTGATCCGCGAGGCGCGACTGCAGGATGGCTCCTATTCGGAACATGCCGTCGAACTGGCGCTGATCGGCGGCCAGCGACTGGTTGCCGACATTGTCGTCAGCCCGCTGCCCGACCAGCCGGGCTGGCTGCTGCTGATGCTGCAGTCGCGCTCGATCGCCATGATGATCGATCGCCAGCTCACCCATCAGGGCGCCGCGCGCTCGGTGGTCGGTGTCGCCGCCATGCTGGCGCATGAGATCAAGAACCCGCTGTCGGGCATCCGGGGCGCCGCCCAGTTGCTGGAGGATGGCGCCGACGAAGGCGGTCGTGAGCTGACCCAGCTGATCTGCAGCGAGGTCGATCGCATCCGCGCCCTGGTTGACCGCATGGAGACCTTCACCGACACCCGCCCCCTGGAGCGCACGCCGGAGAACATCCACCAGATCCTCGGCCATGTCCGGCGCATCGCCCAGACCGGCTTTGCCCGCACACTCACCATCCGCGAGCGCTACGACCCGTCGCTGCCGCCGGTGCTGGCCAACCGCGACAAGCTGGTGCAGGTGCTGCTCAATCTGGTGAAGAACGCCGCCGAAGCCGCTGGTGATGATGGGGAAATCATACTGACCACCGCCTATCGCCATGGCGTGCGCGTGGCGCTGCGCGGGTCGACCCGGCGCATTTCGCTGCCGCTGGAGATCTGCGTCATCGATTCCGGTCCCGGTGCGCCGCCGGAGCTGGCGGACCATCTGTTCGAGCCGTTCGTCTCCTCGAAGCAGAATGGCAGCGGCCTCGGGCTGGCGCTGGCCGCCAAGATCATCGGCGACCATGGCGGCGTCATCGAATATGCCCGCCAGGCCGACCCGCCGCGCACCGTTTTCCGTATCCTGCTGCCTGTCGCCTCGGAGCTGGCATGACCGACATCGCCACCATTCTCGTCGCCGATGACGATCAGGCGATCCGCACCGTCTTGCGTCAGGCGCTTGCCCGCGCCGGCTATGACGTCAAGGTCACCGGCACCGCCGCCGGCCTGTGGCGGTGGATCGAGGAGGGTGTGGGCGACGTCGTGGTGACCGACGTGGTGATGCCAGACGAGAATGGCCTCGACATGCTGCCGCGCATCCATGCCCGCCGCCCGGACCTGCCGGTCGTGGTCATGAGCGCCCAGAACACCCTGGCAACGGCCGTCAAGGCGACCGAGCGCGGGGCTTACGAATACCTACCAAAACCTTTTGATATCAATGAATTGACCAGAGTTGTTGACAGCGCGATAGAGCGCGTGCGTTCACAACGCCCGGTCCACCGGCAAGACGTCCAGGGCACCGAGGAACTGCCGATGATCGGCCGGTCGCCGGTAATGCAGGAGGTCTATCGCACCATGGCCCGGGTGGTGCCGACCGATCTCACGGTGATGATCCTCGGCGAATCCGGCACCGGCAAGGAACTGGTGGCGCGCGCCCTGCACGATCTCGGCCCGCGCAAGACCGGTCCGTTTGTCGCGCTCAACATGGCGGCGATCCCGCGCGAACTGATCGAGTCGGAGCTGTTCGGTCATGAAAAGGGCGCTTTCACCGGCGCCTCGGCCCGCTCGATCGGCAAGTTCGAGCAGGCCCAGGGCGGCACGCTGTTTCTCGACGAGATCGGCGACATGCCGATCGACGCCCAGACCCGGCTGCTGCGGGTGTTGCAGGAGGGCGAATACACCTCGGTCGGCGGTCAGCGCACCAAGAAGACCGACGTCCGCATCATCTCAGCCACCAACAAGGATTTGCGCAAGCTGATCGAGAGCGGGCGGTTCCGCGAGGATCTGTTCTACCGCCTCAACGTGGTGCCGCTGCGCTTGCCGCCGCTACGGATGCGCGCCGACGACGTGCCGGAACTGGCCCGGCATTTCCTGGAACAGGCGCACCGGCAGGGTCTGCCGCGACGCTCGCTGGATGCCGGCGCCGTCACCTGGCTGCGGCAATATCCGTGGCCCGGCAACGTCCGCGAGCTGGAGAACCTGATGCGCCGGCTGGCGGCGCTAACCCGCGACGACATCATCACCGCCAGCGTGCTGGAACTGGAGATGCGCGAGGGCAGCGAACCGCTGGCCGTCATGCAGGCGACGCCGGGGCAGGGGTTGAGCGAGTCGGTCGAACATCACCTGGCCCGCTATTTTGCCACGTTCGGCAATGACCTGCCGCCCGATGGCCTCTATGACCGAGTGCTTCAGGAGGTCGAGCGGCCACTGCTGGTGATGGCGCTGGCAGCCACGCGCGGCAACCAGATCCGGGCCGCCAAGCTGCTGGGCCTCAATCGCAACACCCTGCGCAAGAAGCTCTCGGACCTCAACGTCAACGCCGCCAACCTCAAGCATGTGCGCTAGGCGGCAATGTCCGCAAGGGCGTTCATCGCAAACAGGTGATGTGCGACGGCCACACTGTATTCCAATAGTCACGTCATCGCGCTAGGGTGTGGCGTGCAGATCATGACAGCGAACTCCAATGCCCCACTGCCTGCCCGGCTGGCACGCCGCTGGCGGGTCGGCCGGCGCCGCTTCAGCCGCTGGGCGGGGCGGATCAATCTGTGGCCGAAGCTGGAAGTGGCACTGGCTGTCGTGGTCATGGTGCTGGGTGCCGGGACCTATTTCGCACTGTCCACCCAGGGTGCGCCGGTCAGCGTCGAGTCGCCGCATCTGGTCACCGCGCTGCTGGTG
>CAUJIW010000190.1 GCA_963205175.1 Pseudomonadota bacterium | reverse complement strand
GAAGTCCGACTTGTACGGCGGCAGGGTGCCGCGGCGGTTGATGCCGCCGGGCCGGTAGCCGCGCGACCAGGTGGCATAGACCAGCGCATCGTCGGTGATCCGGTAGGTCAGGTTCAGGCGATGGATGAAGTCCGTTTCCTTGGTGCCCTTGTCCAGGTTGGTGCAGGGCGCGCCGGCGACGGTGGGCGGCAGCACGTTGCCGTCGCCGTCGGTGAAGCAGGCTGCCTCGCCGATGCCGCTGTTGTAGCCCGACCCGAAGCCGAAGAAGCCCTCCAGCGTGTTGTGCGATTTGAACACGCGGATGCCGCCGGTGGCGGTGAGCTTGTCGGTAAGGTCGTAGGACAGCTCGCCGAAGGCCGCGTAGTCGCGGTCGATGCGGATCTGCTTGGTCAGCCAGATATTGTCGGGTTTGGTGGAGATGGCCAGGTCGTCGGACAGATCGTCGATGATGTAGTCCTGCTGGATGTTGTGACGCTGGCGCTGGTAGAATAGGCCGCCCACGAAACGCAGGCGGTTTTCCTTCGGCGACGACAGCCGCAACTCGTGGCTCTGCCGGGTGAAGCGGTCGATGCCGTGGATGTACTGCGACGGATTGATGAAGTTGCCGTCGTTGTCATAGATGTAGGTCGAGTAGCCGCAGCACTCGTCATAGAAGAACGAGTAGTCGGAATAGTCCGACTCTGACGTCACCTTGCGCTTGAGGAAGGCGCCGGCATAAACCAGATCGAAGTTGCCGATCCTGCCCTCGACGGTCAGTGTCGCCTGCAGCCACTTGTCGTTGGCTTTCTCCGGATAATAGCGGTTGATGGCAAGGTCGCCGACTTCGGGGTCGTAGGCGAAGCTGCCCTTGCTCTTCTGCACCTGACCCATCAGGCCCGGCGTCACCGTCCAGTTGTCGTTGAGATCGATGCGCAACGCGGCGCGGGCGCCGTAGGTGTCGACCTCGTTGTAGTCGTTGCCGGCGACGCCATCGTTGTTGATGGTGATGTCGTCGTCGGGATAGTCGACCAGCCCGTCTTCCTCCGGATGCAGGATGCGGAAGGTGCGGGTGGCGGCCTTGTTGTCGATGTAGCCCGGCTCGTGGTCGTACCAGGCGACGATCCGGATCGCCGCGTTGTCAGAGACCGGGGCGTTGACGAAACTTTCGGCGATGTAGCCGACGTCGCCGTGGCGGACGCTGTTCACTTCCAGATCGTAGCCCGCCGCAAACTTGCTCGGGTCCGGCTTGTTGGTGATGATGCGCAGCGTGCCGGCCTGGCTGCTGGCGCCATAGAGCGTGCCCTGCGGACCGGCCAGCGCCTCGACACGGGCGATGTCATAGATATGGACGTCAAGCGCGCCCTGGATGGTGGTGATCGGCTGCTCGTCGAGATAGATGCCGACACTGGGCTGCGAGCCGGAGTGGTTGCCGTCGCCGCCGCTGGCGACGCCGCGCATGTAGACCGCGCTGGCGCCCGGGCCAAGCGTCTGGAAAGCGACGCTGGGCAGGAACTTGGCGTAGTCGTTGAAGTTGGAGACCTGCAGCTGGTCGAGCTTCTGGGTGCCGAAGGCCTGGATGCTCAGCGGTACCTTCTGCAGGTTCTCCTCGCGCTTCTGGGCGGTGACGACGATATCGTCGAGACCACCGGCCTGCTGGGCGAGGGCCGGCGACATGCCGGCGGTCAGCATGGTGGTCGCCAGCAATATCGTCATGTGTCTGCATGCGGGACGGGTGGTCCCCGTCGCCTTGATCAAATTACTCATGTTGGTCTCCCTGATGATTCAATGGTCGGTGTTGTTTTTATGTCGTTGCTCTCTGCGGTTCTTCGTCGGTGAGGTCGTGGGCGGGGTGTCAGCCCGTCGCCGGTAGCAGCAATGCGGGAACGTCGGGGTAGGCGGCCAGTACCGGGCCGAGCGCCTGGCGCAGCGGTTCGAGCCAGGGCGCATAGTTCTGCCAGTGCTCGACGGCGTCGGTGAAGATCGGCCGGCGCACCTGTTCGGAGCTGGCGGTGCGCACCGCCCGGTCGTTCTCGTAATAGCGCAGGCACTGCTCCTCGAAGGGCAGACCGCAATAGTCGAGCAGGCGACGGATCTCGCCTTCGGTGTCGGCGACCATGCGCTCGTAAATCACCCGGTGAACCCGCCCAGGCAGCACGGCATCGAAATGCGCCATCAGTGCCACATAGTCGCGGTAATAGCGGCCGATGTCCGTCAGGCTGTAGCTGAAGTTCTGGCCGCGCGCGAAATGCTGCTTGAAGCCGGAGAAGCAGCAGCCCAGCGGATGACGGCGGGCATCGATGATCCGCGCGTTGGGCAGGATCAGGTGGATCAGCCCCACATGCGCGAAGTTGTTGGGCATCTTGTCGATGAAGAACGGCCGGCCCTGCTTGCGCTGGATGCGGGTGCGTTCGAGGAATTCCTCACCCAGCGCCTTGAGCTCGTCGGCATCGAGATCGGCCAGCACCTCGGGATAGGCCGAGGGCTGATTGCGCCGCTTGCGGCCGCCCAGCCGGTTGGCGATGGCGATGATGTCCGGTAGCTCCATGGTGCCTTCCACCATCGAGTGGCTGGCGAGAATCTGTTCCACCAGCGTCGAGCCGGCGCGCGGCAGGCCGACGATGAAAATCGGGTCCGGCGCCGGGCAGCCCTGACCGGCGTGGGCGGCGAGGAAGGCCGGCGTGAACAGTGCTCTGGCACGGTTCATCTGGGCGGTGTTCTCGTCGGCGTCGTAGTGAATTTCCTCCCGCCGCAGCGCGTTGCCGCGCGCGTAATTGTCGAACGATTCCGCATGGGCGCCGGCATCCTCCAGCGCCTTGCCGAGCGCGAAATGCAGGTGGTAGCGGTCCTCGTCGGTGATGTCGGCGCGCGCCAGCTGCTGGCGCATGGTGTCGACCTCGGCGTCGGTGAAACGGAAGGTCTTGAGGTTGGCCAGACTCCAGTAGGCCTCGCCCAGCTGCGGCAACTGATGGATCGCTCGGCGGTAGGCGGCGATGCTGTCGGCCTGCCGGCCCACCGTCTTGAGCGCGTGGCCCAAACTCATCCAGCCCTTGGGCTGGTTGGGATAGTCCTTCAGCACCGCGTCGTAGAGGGCGATCGCCTGCTCATAGTCGCCGACCCGGCTCAGCGCGGCGGCCTTGAGGTTGCGGTAACTGGGGTTGCGCGGGTCGATGGACAGCAGCCGGTCGACCTCCGGCAGCACCTCGGCCGACTTGCTCCGCCGGTGCAGCACGATGGCGTAGTTGTGGCGGGCGGCGGTAAAACCCGGCGCGAGTTCCAGGCAGCGGGCCAGCAGCAGTTCGGCATCCTCCAGCCGGCCGAGCCGGATGCCGATTTCCGCCAGCATGCGGATGGCGGTGACGTCGGTGGGGCTGTGCTTCAGGAAGTCGCGCAGCAGCCGTTCGGCCACCGCCAGCCGCTGCTCGCCCAGCGCCACCGCGGCCTCCAGCAGGCGCGGGTCCTTGGCGGCGGCGGTGATGTGCCGGGTGTAGGCGGCATCGGCGCCGGCGGTGTCGCCCATCAGGGTGAGCTGGTCGCCCAGCGCGCGCCAGCCGTTGGCGAGGTCGGGCTTGAGCGCCACGGCACGTTGCAGCGCCTTCAGCGCCGCCTCGCTGTCGCCGAGGCTGCTCAGCGTCAGCCCGTGTTCCAGCTGGGCCGCCGCCCAGCCGGGGTGGTGGGCGGCCAGCGGTTCGAGAATATCGCGTGCGCCCGCCAGATCGCCGCAGCCGCGCAGGGCCGCCCCCAGCAGCAGCAGGGCGTCGCGCTGGCCGGGCATGACCCGGAGAATCTCCCGCGCCTGGCTGGCGGCGAGACGCGGGCGGCTATGCAGCAGTCGGGCGGTATGGTTGAGGGCCGTCGCCAGCGATCCCCGCGTTTCCCCTTCTCCGGTGTCTTCGGCCGGAGCGATGGTGTCGGGGTCGGGAGCAACGCTCGCCATGCGGTCATCCTGTGACGATCAGATGTCAGAGTAGGAGGGCGGCTTTCGCCTTGTCAACGGCGGCGGCGCGCCTGTCGGCGTCCGGTCGTGCACAGGCCTGTCAGTGATGCCATGATGCAATACACCCCCTTGACCGGGCCGGTGCGCATGTGCCTGTGTGCGCCGCGGCCGGCATCTGCCGGGCCCGGAGGACGTGGACAGGAAAGTGGGCATGCGCGCGCTCGACGATATCGTTGTACTGGATCTGAGCCGGGTGCTGGCCGGTCCTTGGGCGACCCAGACCCTGGCGGACCTTGGCGCCACCGTCATCAAGGTGGAGAAGCCGGGCGACGGTGATGACACCCGTGGCTGGGGGCCGCCGTTCCTCAGCGACCCCGAGACCGGCGCGCGGGCGGATGCCGCCTATTTTCTGGCCGCCAACCGGGGCAAACGCTCCATCACCGTCGACATGGCGACACCGGAGGGGCAGGACATCATTCGTGCACTGGCGCGCCAGGCCGACGTGGTGGTGGAGAACTACAAGCTCGGCGGGTTGCGCAAATACGGCCTCGATCATGAAAGCCTGACCGCCCTCAATCCCCGGCTGGTCTACTGTTCGATCACCGGCTTCGGCCAGACCGGACCCTATGCGCCGCGTGCCGGCTATGATTTCCTGATCCAGGGCATGGGTGGCATGATGAGCGTGACGGGCGAGCGCGACGACCTGCCGGGCGGCGGGCCGCAGAAGGCGGGAGTCGCCATCGCCGATGTCGCCACCGGGCAGTATGCGGCCATCGCCATTCTGGCGGCGCTGCTGCAGCGCCAGCGTAGCGGGCGGGGCCAGCACATCGACCTCGCGCTCCTTGATGTCCAGGTGTTCAACATGGCCAATCAGGCATTGAGCTATCTCGTCAGCGGCCAGGCGCCAGTACGCATCGGCAATGGTCATGCGGCCGTGGTGCCCTATCAGAGCTTCCCCACCAGCGATGGCTTCGTCATCATCGCCGTTGGCAATGACGGCCAGTTCGCCCGGCTCGCCGGCGTGCTGGGAGCGCCGGAATGGGTGACCGACCCGCGCTTCGTCGACAATGCCGCCCGCGTCGCCAACCGGACGGCCCTGGTGCCGCTGATCGAGGCCCGGACCCGGCAGTGGACCATCGACTCGCTGATCACCGCGCTGGGGGAGGTGGCGGTGCCGTGCGGGCCGATCAACACGCTTGACCGGGTGTTCGCCGATCCGCAGGTGCAGGCGCGCGGCCTGCGGGTCGAGGTGCCGCATGGCGGCCAGGGCACGGTGCCGGGAGTGGCGAGCCCCCTGCGGCTGGCGGACTCGCCGGTTGCATATGACCGGGGGCCGCCGCTGCTGGGCGAGCACACCGACGAGGTGCTGGAATCGCTGCTCGGCCTTGACGACGCGGCGCGACAGGGATTGCGGGCGCGCGGCGTCATCTGAAACGGCGCTGGCGCGCGCGTCATCGCGGGCGGGATCGGGCGCGGTGATGAACTTCTTGTGATGCGGCTATTGCGGCTTTCCTTGACCGGCGGGCGGGCTATAAGCTCCCTATGGTAGAACAGACCGCCAGCGAGACGGAGGAAGTTGGCCCGGCGCCCCATGAGGTGCTGGTCGACGGCCGGTTGCGTCCGCAGTTTGTCGCCGAGATCGCCAGCGCGGTCGAGGACGGCGACGTGTCTCGGGTGCGTGTGCTGGTCGAGCAGCTGCACCCGGCCGACATCGCCGACCTCATCGAGCTGATGGACGACGACCATCGCCCCGGCCTGCTGGCGGCGCTGGGCGAGAAGCTCGATGGCGAGACGCTGGCCGAACTCAACGACTGGGTCCGTGAGGACGTGGTGGAGTCGCTGAGCCCCAGTGATCTCGCCAACGCCGTTACCCAGCTGGAAACCGATGACGCGGTTGCCATCATCGAGGATCTGGAAGCCGCCCAGCAGGAGCAGGTGCTCTCCGCCATGCCGGCCGAGGAGCGCGCCGCCATCGAGGAGGCGCTGACCTACCCGGAGGATTCCGCCGGCCGTCTGATGCAACGGGACCTGATCGCGGTGCCGGACTACTGGACGGTCGGCCAGGTCATCGATTTCCTGCGTGAACATCAGGACCTCGCCATCGATTTCTGGGAGATTTTCGTCGTCGACCCCGGCCACAGGCCGGTGGGCACCATCCGGCTGTCGTGGGTGCTGCGTTCGCCGCGCGCCGTCGCGGTCGCCGACCTGATGCAGCGCGAGCAGACGCTGATTCCGGTCTCCATGGATCGCGAGGATCTCGCCCGCCATTTCCAGAAGTACGCGCTGATTTCAGCGGCGGTGGTCGATGGCGCCGGCCGGCTGGTCGGGCAAATTACCGTCGATGACGTTGTGCACATCATCTCCGAGGAGGCGCACGAGGACGCGCTGAAGCTCGCCGGTGCCGGCGAGGGCGACATCAACGAGCCGATTGCGGACACGGTGCGGACCCGGGTGCGCTGGCTGGTCGTCAACTGTGGCACGGCGCTGATCGGCTCGCTGGTGATCTCGCTGTTCGAGGCCTCGATCGAGAAGCTGGTGGCGCTGGCGGTGCTGATGCCGATCGTCGCCTCGCTGGGCGGCAACGCCGGTACCCAGGCGATGGCGGTGGCGGTGCGGGCGCTGGCCACGGGCCAGCTGGGTGCGTCGAATGCCTGGCGCATTGTTGGTCGCGAGGTGCAGGTGGCGCTGGTCAATGGCAGTATCCTCGCGGTGCTGGTGGGGCTGCTGACCACATTGTATTTCGGATCGGTCGGTCTCGGGCTGGTGATCGCCGTCGCCATGATCTGCAACATCGCGGTGGCCGGTTTCTCCGGCGTGATGGTGCCGCTGGCGCTGCAGCGCATGAAGGTGGACCCGGCCGTGGCGTCGTCGGTGTTCGTGACCATGACCACCGATGTCATGGGCTTTCTGGCGTTCCTGGGACTGGCCACCGCTGTCGGTGCCGCCAACCTGCAATAGGAGCAAGATGGCGGTGGAGGACGCGCCCCCTTCGGTCCTGCTGGTGGATGACGAGGCCCTGGTGTCGCGGCTGTACGCGCGAGCCGTGCAGGCCATGGGGTTCCGCACGCAGTTTGCCAGCAATGGCCTGGAGGCGCTGGAGCAGGTGGCGCAGGAGCCGCCGGCGCTCATCATCACCGACCTCAACATGCCGGGTCTGTCAGGGGTCGGGCTGGTGGAGAAGCTGGTTCAGCACGGGGACAAGACGTTTCCGGTCATCCTGGCCAGCGGCGACGACACGGTGCCGGTGTTGCTCAACGGGCTGGCCGCGGGTGTTGACGACTTCCTGGTCAAGGGCATGCCTTTTGCTGTCTTCTCCGAGCGCATCCGCTTCTGGGTCGACGGGCCGTTTCGTGGCCTGCCCCGTCATATCCGCGCCGCCGCCCTCAAGACTTTCAGCCAGCTGGCGCCTTACGGGCCGCCGGTCAAGCGGCTGCGCGCCCCGGCCGACCTGCTGGTGGATCGCGCGCGGGCGACCATGGTCGACCTGCTCGGCGAGGCGGGTGACGGCTTCGGCCTGCGGGAGGTGGACCGCATCCGTTTCCTTGGTGTGCTCGACCAGGTGCTGGCCATCCTCTGCCGCACCAACGGACTGGCGCATCTGCGCCGGCCGGACGCCATGGTGGCGGTGATCAACCGGCTGCCGGTGTTCTGGCGCGCGCGGATCCTGCGTGAAGACGTGCCGCGTCTGGACAGTCTGATTGACGAGCCCACCTTCCGGCACGCTGCAAACAGTCTCGGCCTGCACCCCTGATCGGACGCCGGACTCGCATTCTGCCGGTGCCGGTTGCCGGCGCGGGGGCGACCGCCCGTCGGGGCCTATCGCGTCGTTCCGACGAACTGGATTTCGCCACTGCCGGTGGTCGAGACCTCGCGGCTGGACGGGTTGCCATGGATGTGGATGTCGCCCGAGCCGGCGATCTTGGCCAGGGCGCTGGTGGTGGCGTGCGCCGAGATGTCGCCCGAGCCGGCGATCTTCGCCTCGACCCGCCCGCAGCGGAGGTTGTGCGCGGCGATGTCGCCCGAGCCGGCAATCTTGGCGCTCAGTGTTTCGCAGGTGCCCGATGCCCTGATGTCGCCCGAGCCGGCGATGGCCAGGGTGATGGCCTTGGCCTGGATATTCTCCAGCGTGCCTTCACCGGAGCCCGAGATGGCGAAGCGGGAGATCGCCGGCATGGTGATGTACACGGTCACCGGCGGGTGGCTTTTCACATAGCCGATGACCAGCCGGCGCTTGGGCTTGAGGATGAGTGTCCCTTTCTCGACCACCGGATCGAGCAGGTCGAGCGCTTCACGCGTGCCTTTGGCGACAACGGCGAAGCCGGCGCCCTGCCGGATGATGGCATTGGTTGATCCTTCCACGGCAACGCCCTGGAAGTTATTCAGATCAAGACGCTTTTCCTCTGTTCCAGCGATTGCGCCGCCGGTCATGGCAAGGCCTGCAAGCACAATGATTCCGGCGATACGGGTCCGGTGGTGGTGCATGGTGTTTGCTCCCTTCGTGGAAAATGATCATGGTTGCAGTCGTACCACCTAAAGCCGATGGGAGACAGCGATGAACGGAAAAGCAGTTGTGGCGATGGCAGGGACGGCCCTGCTGGGCGGCGTGGCCGGCACCATGCTGGCACAGCAGCCGGTGCAGGCCCAGATGCCGGCGTCAGGCGCCATCCATGTGGCGGCAACCACCGTTGGCACCACAAGTCACGCCTGGGCGGTCGACCCGCGTACCAGTCTGGTTATACATTGCGTGGCAACCCAGCCGACGTCGGCGTCGTTCACCTGCCAATCGGCGGCACTGCCGGGCATGGGCGCGCCCTGACGGCGGGTGTCCAGTTCTGATCGGGCCGGCCTGATCGGGCTGCCCTGATCGAGCGAGGTCAGGCCAGCGGCCAGGGCGTCTGGGTGGCCAGCACCGTTACCGGGTCGCCGGTCCTGAGCGTGCCGGCCCGCAAGGGTACCCCATTGATGCCGAACAGGACGCCGGTGATGCGCGGGTCAGCCGAGCGCCGCTGCCGTGCCAGCGTCGCCAGCGGCTCCTTGCCCATGCGCGCGCCTGTCGTCTGGTCGGTGGTGGTAACCACGCAGCGGTCGCAGGGTTTGACCAGGGCCAGTTCGATGTCGCCCAGCCGCAGGGTGCGCCAGTGATCCTCGGCCCAGGCGTCTGCGCCGTCGATGACGATGTTGGGACGGAAGCGCGTCATCGGCACCGCGGTACCGCCGGCCGCGACGATCGCCGCGTTCAGCGCCGCCAGTGAGGCGCGATTGGCGACGAGGACCGGGTAGGCATCGGCAAAGCTGACCGCACGAGCATCCGGCGCCCAGTCGGGATTGGGTCGCCGGCTGTCGGTCGATGGTTGCCAGACCAGCCGGACCTCGCGCCCGAGCCAGCAGCCCAGCCAGTCCTGTGCCGTTACCGCGTGGCGGGCGACGAGCGTATCACGCCAGACGGTGACGGCGAGGGTGGGCGCGTCGGCGGCCGGCGTGTCGACATGGCACGTGCCGTAACCGTCAACCGACAGGGTCAGGCCCGCACTGTGGGGGATGGCCTCCAACCGGGCCAGGCGGGGCTCGTCGCGTTGGGTGAGGAACCGCCCGTCGGCATCAACGACCATCCAGCGGCGGTCGCCGGCCAGGCCGTCGACGTCAACGTGTGCCCGGTCGAGCGCCAGGCCCCGGGCGGACTTGAGCGGATAGAGGTGGAGGCTGGCGATGCGCATGGGCCCTTATGCCAGCCCGCCCGGTCAGCGGAAAGGGGTGCTATCGCGGCCTGGGTTCGACGAAGCCGGCGACGAAAGTGAAGATGGGGGCCAGCAGGCCGGCCACGAATACCTCGTACCAGCCGAGGATCACGAACAGGCTGCCGCCCAGCGTGTAGGCCCACAAGATGAAGGCCAGCGTCGAGATGCCGGCGTGCAGTCGCCACGGCTGGTTGGGCTTGCGCTGGCGGTAGAGGTAGATCGGCGTGCCGACGACGCCGAGGCCGAACAGCAGCCAGGCGAGCAGCATCGCCGTCGCCGGCGCGCCCTGCGTCGCCGCCAGCGCCGTACTGTCGAGGCCATATTGCGAGGCCACCAGCTTGTCGGTGAAGGTGTAGAAGGCGACCGATTCGGCCGGGATGTATTTGACCAGGCGTTCCTTGTAGTCGTCGCCCGGTGTGACCGCGCCGGGCGTCGGCACCGACTTGAAAAGACTGGCGCCAGCGGCGCTGGCGGGCATGACGAGTCTCGACATGCGTGTTACCCCCGATCTGGTGTTGGTGAAGGCACGCGCCGCAACACGAAAAGGAGCAACATGGCGTCACACGCCGGCAATCCGGCATATGGGTTCTTACACTGATTCGCCGGTTCCCGCATCCGCAAGCCACAGCTGGAGCGGGCTATGCCGCGCCAGCTGTGTGCCTTGCCGGTTGTGCGTGGCGTCAGTTGTACTGACGCAGTTCCATCTTGGCGATCGCCTGGCGATGCACCTCGTCCGGGCCGTCGGCCAGGCGCAGGGTGCGTTGGCCGGCGTACATCGAGGCGACCGGGAAGTCGTCGCAGACGCCGGCGCCGCCGAATGCCTGGATTGCCATGTCGATCACCCGGCAGGAGACATTGGGGGCGACCACCTTGATCATGGCGATTTCCTTTTGCGCCACCTTGTTGCCAACGGTGTCCATCATGTAGGCGGCCTTGAGCGTCAGCAGCCGCGCCATGTCGATCTGGCAGCGGGCCTCGGCGATGCGCTCGTGCCAGACACCCTGCTCGGCCAGCGCCCTGCCGAAGGCGACGCGCGCCTTCAGGCGCTTGCACATCAGCTCCAGAGCCCGTTCGGCGGCACCAATGGAACGCATGCAATGGTGGATGCGGCCCGGGCCGAGGCGGCCCTGGGCGATCTCGAAGCCGCGGCCTTCACCCAGAAGAATGTTGCTGGCCGGCACCCGGACATTGTCGAACGCCACCTCGAAGTGGCCGTGCGGCGCATCGTCATCGTGGAACACGGTGAGCGGGCGTACCAGTTTCACACCCGGCGCGTCGGCTGGCACCAGGACCATCGACTGCTGGGCGTGGCGCGGCGCGCTCGGGTCGGTCTTGCCCATGAAGATCATGATCTTGCAGCGGGGGTCCCCGGCGCCCGAGGTCCACCACTTGACGCCGTTGATGACATACTCGTCGCCATCGCGGCGGATCGACGATTCGATGTTGGTGGCGTCCGACGAAGCGACCGCCGGCTCGGTCATGGCGAAGGCGGAGCGGATCTTGCCGTCGAGCAGCGGCTCCAGCCACTGCTTCTTGTGCTCCGCCGAGCCGTAACGCTCGATGGTTTCCATGTTGCCGGTGTCGGGTGCCGAGCAGTTGAAAACCTCCGACGACCAGGCGACCCGGCCCATCAGTTCGGCCAGCGGCGCATATTCCAGGTTGGTCAGCCCGGCGCCATGCTCGCTGTGGGGCAGGAACAGGTTCCACAGCCCGTCTGCACGTGCCTTGACCTTCAGTTCCTCAATGATCGGCAGCACCTTCCAGCGGTCACCGCTGGCGCGTTGCTCCGCATAGGTCTTTTCGGCCGGATAGACGTGGGCCTGCATGAAGGCGTTCACGCGGTCGATATAGGATTTGGTCTTGTCGGAATAATCGAAGTTCATTGAAGCCTCCCAAGGTAAAGCACGCAATGCAAGAGCGGGTGTCAATTCGGTGCACGCCTGTGCGGTCTGGTTCGCACCGCACGCACTGTGGCGCATTAAGACGTGGTTGGGCAATGGTGGCATTGCGCTGGCTCAACCCGACCGGCGATCGACAGGAGCCGGCAACGCGCCGCGACGGCCGTCAGTGGCCCGCCTGGTCGCTGCGTGCCGTCAGCGTCCGGTTGACCGCCTCGCCCAGCGCTTCCAGCGTGAACGGCTTGTCCAGGACGTCGGCGATCAGTTCGGAGAGATTGTAGGCGCGCTGACGCTCATGGGCATAGCCGGTCATCATCAGCACCGGCATCTCGGGGAAGTCGGCGCTTGCCTTGAGCGCAAGGGCGATGCCATCCATCACCGGCATCACGATGTCGGTGATCAGCAGGTCGAATGTCGCGCGCCCCAGTTCGCCGACGGCCGCACCGCCATCGGCTACCGCCACCACTTCATGTCCGAAGTGGATGAGGCCGCGCTCGACGAACTCACGCACCGCCGCATTGTCTTCTGCCACGAGGATGCGCGCCATCGGACCGCCTCACTTCCCGTCTTTGCCATTCTCCCCGGCATCGAAACCAATGCGCAGTTTGCGCGCGGTCCGGGGGAAGTCCTGGACACTGGTGTCGAAAGCAACGGACTGGCCGCCAATCAGCTGCTCCGCTGGCGGCGGGAAGGTCCAGGTGAACACCACGTTGCCCTGAGCATCCATCATCGTGCCCTTGAGGTTGGGGATGCGCACGGTCTGGCTGGTGGGGTTCTCGATGGAGCCGGAAATGCGCTGGCGCATGCCGCCGTTTTCCAGCTCCACCGCCGGTGGTGGCGGCGGATAGGCGATCCGCAGCACGTTGGCCCCCGAGGGCTGGTTGACTTCGGGAGCCGTCGACAGCCCCAGCGTGGCGTAGATGCTGCGCATGATGCCGCTCTCCCGCCCCAGCGTGTCGCGCCACACCAGCAGATTGAAGCCGATCAGCACCACCAGGGCGCCACCGGCCAGCCAGGCGTAGAGCTTGGTGGGATTGCGCCGCCGCCGACGGTAGCTCGGGCTGCCGCGCCGGGCCGGCACCGAGGCGCGGCGCCCTGAACCGGAGCCGCGCCCCCGGGTTGGCCGACGCTCGAATTTCGGGCCCTCGTCGTCCGCCTCGGACGCCGCGCTCGTGTCGTGATCCTGCCGCGGGTCGTCGTTGTCGTGCAGCCCGGCGAAAGGCGAGGGCGCGTGCGGCGTCGGCCCCTCGACGGCCGGGGGTGCCACATCGGCATCCGTCGGCGGGGCCGTGCCGCCTGTGGCGGTGGTCGATCCTGTGCCGCCTGTGGCGGTGGTCGATCCTGTGCCGCCTGTGGCGGCGGTCGATCCTGTGCCGCCTGTGGCGGCGGTGGGGGCCAGGGCACTTGTGGCGACGATGTCGCGCGCCGCTTCCTCTTCCGCGGGGGCCTGGAACCAGCTGTGCTTGCACTGGGCGCAGCGCACCGTCCGGCCAGCCGGCCCAATGGCGGTATCGCTGACCAGATAGCGCGTTCGGCAGCTCGGGCAGGTCAGAATCATGCTAAACCGTCGAACTCATTCGTCGAAAATTATCAACCCCTCGTCCCGTCCGGGGGCATTGCCGGGGCCGGACGGTATCGCGGCGCACTATCCACGGCTTCTTGACGGAGTGCAAGCGTCCTAACATGCCATCGTGCTTGGGGTTTGCCTTTGCCGGCGGCCCATGCCAAACAGCCGCAATGTCCGCCCGAAGGCCTGAACCGTGAGCAATGTCGTCCGTTTCGAGAACGTCGGTTTGCGCTACGGCACCAGTGCCGAGGTGCTGCGCGACGTCAGCTTTTCGCTGGAGCCGGGGACATTTCACTTTCTCACCGGCGCCAGCGGTGCCGGCAAGACCTCGCTGCTGACGCTGCTCTACCTCGCCCGCCGCCCGTCGCGCGGGCTGATCTCGATCTTCGGCCATGACGTGGTGACAATGAAGCGCAGCGCGTTGCCGGCGCTGCGCCGCCGCATCGGCGTGGTGTTCCAGGATTTCCGACTGCTGGCGCACCTGTCCGCGCTCGATAACGTCATGTTGCCGCTGCGTATCGCCGGCGCGCCGGAGGCGGCGGTACGCCAGCATGCCGAGGAACTGCTGGCCTGGGTCGGGCTGGCCGATCGCATGAACGCGCGGCCCGCCACGCTGTCGGGTGGCGAGCAGCAGCGGCTGGCCATCGCCCGTGCGGTGATCGGCCGGCCGGACCTGCTGGTGGCGGACGAGCCCACCGGCAACGTCGATCCGGAAATGGCGGCGCGACTGCTGCATCTGTTCCTGGAACTCAACAAACTGGGCACCACGCTGGTGATCGCCACCCACGACCGCAGTCTCATTGACCAGGTGCCGGGTGCGCAGGTGCTGCGGCTGGAGCGCGGCGAGCTGTTCACCCAGCGTCAGATCCGCCCGGATATCCGCCCTGCGGTTGTTCGACCGTCGCCTCAGGAGAACCGGCCATGATCGGCCGCGGCGGCTACCGCTTCCTTCCCGACGGGCGGGAGGCGCGCGGGGTTTTGCCATGGGTGATCGCGATCATGACCTTTCTGGCGGCCCTGGCGGTCGCTGGCGGCCTGATGCTCTACGACGCCACCAGCCAGTGGCGGACCACGCTGTCGCGGTCGTGGACGGTGCAGGTGGTGGAGGCCGACCCCGCGCGACGCGAGGCGCAGGCGCGCGCCGCCGTCAAGCTGCTGACCGAGATCGACGGCGTGACGTCCGTGCGCGCCCTGTCCGATGCCGACGCGCGTGCGCTGCTGGAGCCCTGGCTGGGCGCCGGCAGTATGAGCAGTGACCTGCCGGTGCCGGTGCTGATCGATGTTGCGGTGGCACCGTCGGCCAGCCTGTCCCCCGCGCGTGTCCGCCTCCGCCTTCAGGCGGTGGCGCCGTCAGCCCGTCTTGACGATCACGACCGATGGCTGCGCCAGCTCGGTGCCTTTGCCGGGGCGCTGCAGCTGACCGCCTTCGCCATCGTCGTCGTGTCGTTGCTGGCCACCATGGGCGTGGTGGGCTTCAGTACCCGCGCCGGCCTCATGGGTCATCGTGCCACCATCGAGATCCTGCATCTGATGGGCGCGGAGGACAGCGCCATCGGCCGGGAGTTCCAGCGACAATATCTGTTCCACGGCCTCAAGGGCGGGCTGGCGGGCGTGGCGGCGGCGGTGGCCACCATCGCCGGTCTGGGCTGGATGGCGCAGCGCCTGTCATCGGGCCTGCTGGGCGGCTTCACGCCGGGGCCGCTGGTGTGGCTGTCCCTGGCGGTGCTGCCGCTGGCGGTGGCTGTGCTCACCATGGCGACCGCCCGGCTCACCGTGCACCGGGCGCTGGCCGACTACGTGTAGGGGCAAGGGATGCGCTGGGTTGTCCATCTGTGCGTTGTCGCCCTGGTGCTCTGGTTCGCGGGCTTCCTCTGGTTCTGGCTGACGTTGCCGGCGCCGGCCAGTGGCATGGCGCGCACCGATGGCATTGTCGCGCTCACCGGCGGCGAGGGACGGTTGCAGACCGCCGTGGATCTGCTCGATGCCGGTCGTGCCCGCCGGCTGCTGATCACCGGGGTGCATCCGGAAACCGGCAAGCGGCAGCTGGCGGTGGAGCTGGGCGTCGGCCGCGATCTGCTGGATTGCTGCGTCGACCTTGATCACGAGGCCGGCAATACCGTGGGTAACGCGCGCTCGACGGCGGCGTGGGTCACCCGGCACAAGGTACGCTCGTTGCGGCTGGTGACGTCGGACTATCACATGCCGCGCGCGCTGCTGGAGTATCGCGCCGCCATGCCGGAGGTGGAGATGGTGCCGCATCCGGTGGTTGGCGCGCTGCGGCCGCTGGGGATGATGCTGGAGTACGCGAAATACAGCGTTCGCCTGATCACCATTCGCCTGGACGGAGCGGCGGCGGCATGAACTGGGTGCGTTCGACGCTGTTCAACCTGCTGCTGCCGTTGTGGACGGCGCTGTTGGGAGTGCTCTGTCTGCCTCTGCTGCTGGCGCCGTGGTGGGGGGCGATGTGGGCGATCCGCCAGTGGGGGCGGGGTGTCGCCTTCCTGGCGCGCTGGGTGCTGGGCATCCGTACCCGGTTGATCGGACGGGAGAATCTGCGGCCCGGCTGTGTCATCTATGCCGCCAAGCACCAGTCGGCGTGGGAGACCATGGCGCTGGTGCCGCTGCTGGGCAGCCCGGCCATCGTACTGAAGCAGGAGCTGATGAAGCTGCCGTTCATCGGCTGGTATGCCACTCGTGCCCGGATGATTCCGGTGGACCGCGACGGGTCGACCCGCGCCATGCGCGTCATGTTGCGGGCCGCCGATGTGGCGCGCGCGGCCGATCGGCCGGTGCTGATCTTCCCCGAGGGCACGCGCACGCCGCCGGGTCAGCAGCCCCCGCTGCTGCCCGGCCTGACCGGGCTCTACCGCAGCCTTGGCGTGCCGGTGGTGCCCATCGCGCTTGACTCAGGCCTGCTATGGGGGCGCGAGAGTTTTCTGAAACACCCGGGTACTATTACAGTGGTCGTGCATCCGGCGGTGGCGGCAGCGCTGCCGCGCGAGCATATGGCCGAGCAGGTGCATCGGGCCATCAACAGTTTGTCGGGAGACAGTGCGTGAGTGTGTTGTTCCAGCGTCGCTACCGGCCCTTCCTGATGCTCGCGGCGGTGGGCGTCGCGGTTGGTGCCTACGGCCTCTACTGGTCGAGCCAGCTTGACGAGTTCAAGGCCGCCATCACGGCGCTTGCCGGCCCGTCGGCGCCGGTTGTGCTGTCGGGTGCCGAGCTGGACTATGGCGGTTTTCCCTATCGGCTGTCGGTGACGGTGCGTGACGCGACGCTCACCCGCACGCGTGGCGACTATGAGGTCGCCTTGCGTGCGCCGCAACTGGTGATCGAGCGCCAGCCCTGGAAGCCCGATCTGACGCTGGGCCTGCTGGACAAGCCAAGCATCAGCGTGCGTGCGCCCGATGTCATGGGCGGTGTCGCCGTGACGGCGACCGGCGACAATGGCCGGTTCAGCCTAAAGCTTAACCCGCGGGGTGTCGAGCGGTTGTCGGTGGTGTTCGAGGAGGCTCGAGTCAGCGGCGCGCCCTGGTTCGACAAGCCGCTGCGCGCCAGCCAGTTCGAAGTGCATGGCCGTGAAGTCGCGGCGCTCCGGCGTGCGCCGGTGCCGGCGGGCGGCAACAGCCCGACCGGCGAGGCGGTGCTGGAGCTGTTCATCAACGGTGAGGCGGTGCGGCTGGGCGCGGGAGATCCGCTGGCGCTGACCGGCAATCTGGGCGTGACGGCGATCGGCCCCGCCGAGGCGCTGACGTCGCTGGCGGCCTGGCGTAGCGCGGGCGGCACCGTGGAGCTTTACGGCCTGACACTGAGCGACAAGGTGGAACCCGTGGTGATGACCAAGGGCTCGTTCGCGCTTCAGGCGGATGGCGCCCTGCTGGCCAGCGGCACGCTCAACTCGCCGTGTCCTGATGCGGTGCTCGCGGGCTTCGGTATGGCGCCCTCCGCGGCGGATGCCGCAAGCAGCCAATCGGCGGATGCCGCACGCAGCCAATCGGCGGATGCCGCAAATGACGCCCCGGCCGCGCCGGCACGCTACCGTCAGCCGGTGGCGCTGAGCTTCCGCAACCAGATCGACGGGTTCAAGCTTGTCCGGCAGTCGCCGGAGATGGATCTTCCCGCCCGAAATCGGGCCGCGCCGTGTCCTGTCCTGCGTCGATGATGGTGCGGCGGATGTCGCGGGTGCGCGCGAACAGGTTGAACAGGGCCTCGCCGTCGCCCCAGCGGATCGCCCGCTGCAAGGCGGTCAGGTCCTCGTTGAAGCGCTGAAGTATCTCCAGCACCGCGTCGCGGTTGGTCAGGAACACGTCGCGCCACATGGTCGGGTCGCTGGCGGCGATGCGGGTGAAGTCGCGGAAGCCGCCGGCGGAGAACTTGATCACCTCCGACTTGGTGACTTCCTCCAGATCGCTGGCGGTGCCAACGATGGTGTAGGCGATCAGGTGCGGTACATGGCTGGTGACGGCCAGCACCAGGTCGTGGTGCGCCGCGTCCATCAGCTCCACGTTGGCGCCCAGCGCCCGCCAGAAATCCGACAGCCGCTCGACCGCCACCGCCGGGGCCTCCGCCGGCGGAGTGAGGATACACCAGCGATTGCGGAACAGCGCGGCGAAGCCGGCGTCGGGGCCGGAATTCTCGGTGCCGGCCACCGGATGGGCGGGGACGAGCGTGGCATGATCCGGCAGGTGCGGCGCGATGGCGGCCAGTGCGGCCGCCTTTACCGAGCCGACGTCGGAGACGATGGCGCCCGCCTTGAGGTGCGGCCCGAAACCCTTGGCGAGCGCGCCGAAGGTGCCGACCGGCGTGCACAAAATGACCAGATCGGCGTCCTGTACGGCCGTGGCGAGATCATTGGCCACGACATCCGCCAACCCCAGCTCGGCGACGCGGGCGCGTACCGCCGGCGCACCGTCATGGGCGACGATGCGGGTCGGCAGGCCGGCGGCGCGGACCGCGCGCGCGATCGACGAGCCGATCAGGCCGAGCCCGATGATCGCCAGCGTGCCGAAGGCATCCACCGGGCAGGCCGCTGCCGTGGGAGGCGTCGCCTGCGTCACGATTGACGGTCCATGAACGCCCGCAGGGCGGCGACGACACCGCGATTCTCCTCTTCGGTGCCGACGGTCAGCCGCAGGCAGTCCGGCAGGTCCTGCTTGGGCAGCCAGCGCAGGATGAAGCCGGCGTCCTGCAGGTAGAGGTTGGCGGCCTCCGCTGTGCGGCCATCGGTGCCGGGGAAGCGGATCAGCAGGAAATTGCACACCGACGGCACCGTTTCCAGCCCCATGCCGCCGATCTGCTGGGCCAGCCAGGGCAGCCAGTAATCGTTGTGGGCGCGGGCCTGGGCGATCCAGTCCTGGTCGGCCAGCGCCGCCACCGCGCCGGCAATCCCGGCGGCGGTGACGTTGAACGGCCCGCGGATTTTGTTCAGGGCGTCCATGATCGGCTTCGGCCCATAGCCCCAGCCGACCCGTTCGGCGGCGAGCCCGTAGATCTTCGAGAAGGTGCGGGTGGCAACCACGTTGGGGGCGGTGCGCGCCAGCGACAGGCCGCAGTCATAGTCAGGCGCCGAGACATACTCGGCATAGGCCGCGTCCAGCACCAGTACCACGTCTTCCGGCAGGCCGGCATGCAGGCGCGCCACCTCCGACGCCGGCAGGTAGGTGCCGGTCGGGTTGTTGGGGTTGGCGAGATAGAGGACGCGTGTGCGCGGCGTGACCGCCGCCAGCAGCGCGTCGACGTCGGCGGTGTAGGCGCGGTCGGCGACCTCCACCGGCTCGGCGCCGGCGCGGCGGGCCGCGATCGGATAGACCATGAAGCCATGGCGGACATACATCACCTCGTCGCCGACCCCGGCATAGGCGGTGGCGAGCAGGTGCAGCACTTCGTCCGAGCCGGTGCCGCAGACCACGCGCTCGACGTCGAGGTCATGCAGCGCGGCGATCGCCTCGCGCAGCACCGTCGCGCCGCCATCGGGATAGCGGTGGGCGTCGATGCAGGCCGCCTGCATCGCCGCCACGGCGTGCGGGCTCGGCCCCAGCGGCGACTCATTGGCCGACAGCTTGGCGGCGACGCGGCCGCTGCCGGTCCGGGCCTTGCCGGGCACATAGGGGTCGATGGCGTCGATCCACGGCTTGACTTGCGGGCGCTTGACGGACGGGGCGGACATGGAACCTCCAGACTACTGCCGCGGTCCCATACGCCGGGGGGGTGGCCGTTGACAATCCCCCGTGCCCCGACGGCGCGCGGACGACGGGTGTCAGATCGTGCCAAAGGCGGGGCGGTGGATCGCCAGCGGGCTGCCGCGAACCGGCAGCGGGCCGTCGGTCTTGTCGGCGAGCACCACATGGATGCCGCCCAATCCCGGGGTGGCGCGCGCCGCCAGCCGTTCCAGCGGCATCAGCCAGCGGTAGGGCGGCATCACCAGCGCCGGGGTCCAGTCGCGCGGGGCAAACAGACCGGTCTCCAGCAGCTGGCGGAGCTGGGCGCGGCCGAAGGGCCGGCCGTTGCCGAACGGTGTTGCCTCGAAGTGGGTCCATAGCCCGGCCCGGTTGGCCGCCACCACCAGCAGCGTGCCGCCGGGCGCCAGCACCCGCCAGACCTCGCGCAGCAGGCGGCGGGCGGGATCGACGAACTCCAGCGCATGCACCAGCACCACCTGGTCGAACAGCGCATCGGCGAACGGCAGGGCGAGCTCGTCCACCAGCACGCTGCGATTGTCGCCGTCGCGCGGCCAGACACAGGCGCCCTGACGGGCCGGCATCGCCATTGCCAGCCGCTCGACACGGGATTCCAGTCCGGCGAGAAACGGCGGGCAGAAACCCAGCCCGAGCACGCGGTCGGTGGTTCGCTGGCGCAGCAGCGGTGTCATGGCGCGGCGGACCTCGCGCGCCACCCGCAGCCCCAGCGGGCTGGTATAGAAGGCGATCAGATCCTCGGCGGTGGGACGCATGGCGTCATGCTAGACAGCGCGGCGGGGCCGGCCAAGAGCCCGTGCCGGCCGTTGCCGACCGGATCATGTGGCCGGGCGATCGGCGACCTGCCAGCCCAGTCCGGCCAGCGCCGCCTCCAGCGCGTCGGCATCCGCCTCGTGCAGGCCCGGCAGCTGGAACACCCGACTGACCAGGCCCATCTCGGGGTGCTGGCGGGACTGGGCCACATCGTAGCCGCGAAAGCCGCCGGGGCTGGTCCAGCGCTGGATGCCCTGCACCTCGGCCAGCCAGGCGAAATCGTCCCACGTGCCGCCAGCCCCCAGCCGGTGGCCGATACGGTCGGCAGTGAGCACATAGACCAGCGGCGGGCTCAGCCGGCGCAGGATCGGCAGTGCCAGCAGGCCCATGACGAGAATGCCGGTCACGAAGCCGGTGCCGGCGATCATCAGCAGTGCCGAACCGTCGCGCCAGTCGGCGCCGGCGCTCGCCAGCAGCAGCATGCCCGCAAGCGCCACCAGGGCGGTGATGGCGACGACGCCCAGCGGCATCAGCAGCGCCGCCTTGCGCATGGTCGCACGGTCCATGCTGCCCAGCATGACCTCGAAGGTCGCGAGGCTGGCGTCGGGCGTCGCCTGCCACAGAATGGCGTCGGCACTCATGGTGTCGGAAGAACCGGTCGCCGTCGGCGCCGGGGCGGCGGCCGTACTCACCGTTCGACGCAGACCGCGATGCCCATGCCGCCGCCGATGCACAGCGTCGCCAGGCCCTTCTTGGCGTCGCGGCGGGCCATTTCGTGCAGCAGGGTCACCAGAATCCGTGTGCCGGAGGCGCCGATCGGGTGGCCGATGGCGATCGCACCACCGTTGACGTTGACCTTGCTGGCGTCCCAGCCCAGCTCCTGGCCGACCGCCAGCGCCTGGGCGGCGAAGGCCTCGTTGGCCTCGATCAGGTCGAGGTCGGCCAGCGACCAGCCGGCCTTCTCCAGTGCCTTGCGCGAGGCCGGCACCGGGCCGATGCCCATGATCGACGGATCGACGCCGGCCGATGCCCAGGAGGCGACGCGGGCCAGCACCGTGGCGCCGCGGCGGGCGGCTTCGGCCTCGCTCATCAGCAGCACGGCCGCTGCGCCATCGTTGAGGCCGGAGGCATTGGCGGCGGTGACGGTGCCATCCTTCTTGAATGCCGGCTTGAGCGCCCTCATTGCCTCGATGGTGGCGCCATCACGGATATATTCGTCGGTGTCGACCACCACATCGCCCTTGCGGGTGCTCAGCGTGACCGGGACGATCTCGTCCTTGAACCTGCCGGCCTTACGGGCGGCTTCCGCCTTGTTCTGCGAGGCGACCGCGAAGGCGTCCTGCGCGTCGCGGCCAATCTGCCACTTCTCGGCGATGTTCTCGGCGGTGACGCCCATGTGGTAGCCATTGAAGGCATCCCACAGGCCGTCCTTGATCATCGTGTCGACGAAGTTCAGGTCGCCCATCTTCTGGCCGGCGCGCAGGTGGGCGGTGTGCGGGGCGAGGCTCATGCTCTCCTGGCCGCCGGCGATGATGATGTCGGCGTCGCCGTTGGCGATCGACTGCATGCCCAGCGCCACCGAGCGCAGGCCCGAGCCGCACACCTGATTGACCAGCCAGGCTGGCGTCTCGATCGCCAGTCCGGCGGCAATGGCGGCCTGGCGGGCCGGGTTCTGGCCCTGACCGGCGGTCAGCACCTGGCCGAGGATGACTTCGTTGACGGCCGGCGCCTCGACGCCGGCGCGCGCCAGCACGGCGCCGATCACGCTGGCGCCCAGCTTGTGGGCCGGCACGCTGGCGAAGGCGCCATTGAACGATCCTACGGCGGTACGGGCGGCGGCGGCGATCACGACTCCGGTCATGGCAAATTCCTCGGGTTGAACTCTCTCGGATGGCTGTTGTTCTTATGTGCGGTGCAGCATAAGGCCGTTGCGCGACGAATCCAAGTCAGCTCGTCCATGCGGCGCCATGGTGCCCTCAGTTGGCGTTGCCCGGCGCCAGCAGCCAGTCGCGCAGCGGCTCCCACAACAGGCTGCGGGCCCGGGTGCCGACGATCATGCCGACATGCCCGGCGTCAAGGCTGCGCAGCGTCGCACTGGGCAGCCGTTCGGCCAGCGCCGCCGCCGCCGGACGCGGCACCAGCCGGTCGCTGTTGGAGACGATGACAAGCGACGGCAGCCGCAGGGCCTCCGGCGTGATCGGCGTGTCACCGATCCGCCAGCGGTCCTGCCCGGTGTCGTCGTCGCGGAAGAAGCGCTCGAAGCACTGGATGGCGGCCGGCAGGCTGAGCGGCGGCCCGGCGTTGGCCCAGTCCTCCAGCGCCACGAAGTTCTCGGCCTCCGGCGAGGCGGGATCGAGGGTGCCGAAGCGGGCGAACTTGCGTTCCATCAGGTCGGGGTCGAGCGACCAGAAGGCCAGCTGCAGCGATTCCATCGGCAGCACGCCCAGCGACTGGGCCAGCGGCTTGCTGCTGGTCCAGTAGCTGGCGAGGTTGGCCCGCTGCGCCTCGCCATAGAGACTGAACGCCCACGGCGCGGCCAGCGTCGCCAGCCGGACGACGTGCGGACTGAGTGCCGCCGCGGCCACGGTCAGCGTGCCGCCGAGGCAATAGCCAACCAGGGTCACCGGGGCGTCCAGCGCGGCGATCAGCGGCAGCAGGCGCTCGCGGACATAGCCGCCAAGGTCGAGCTGGCGCTCATCGGGGCCGGGTTCACCCCAGTCCAGCAGCATCGGGCGCACTCCCTGGCACGCCAGCCAGCGCAGCAGCGAGTTGTCGGGCGACAAATCCAGTACCCACGGCGGATTGACCAGCGACGGCACGAACAGGGCTACCGGCCCCCTGGTGCCGTTCGTCCGATCATCTGGCGGGGCATAGTCGAGCACGCGGGCGGTGCCACGGCGGGCGACCACGGGCGGTGTGTCCATCGCCCGCCGGTAAGGGTGCTGCTGATAGGCGCGTACGGCAGTGAGGAAGCGCTCGATCCGTGCAGCGCCGTCGGGGTCGCCGGCCGCCGCCCGCACGACGTGGTTGAGGTAGTGCGACAGCGGGTGGGGGCCGCGTTCGGGAATCATGGCACCATGCCTGCTGTAGTGCGTAAGTCTTTATGTGGCACCGCACAAAACTCCATGCTATGCTGCAGCACAAGTACAACGACAACCACAAAGACGATAAGGTGAGAGAGTTTCATGGTTGATACCGCGCAGCAAACGCCTCCTGTTATCATCAAGAAATACGCCAACCGGCGCCTCTACAACACCGAGTCCTCAAGCTATATCACGCTCGACCATCTGGCGCAGATGGTGCGCGACAACCGCGAGTTCAAAGTGGTCGACGCCAAGTCCGGCGACGACATCACCCGCAACGTGCTGACCCAGATCATCGTCGAGGAAGAGTCGCAGGGGCAGAACATGCTGCCGGTGCCGTTCCTGCGGCAGCTGATCTCGATGTATGGTGACAATCTGCAGTCCATGGTGCCGCAGTATCTTGAGGCCAGCATGGAGGCGTTCCGCCGCAATCAGGAGCAGTTCCGCAAGGCGCTGGAAGGTGCGTTCGGGCAGGGCGCGTTCACCCCGGGCAGCTTCAATCCCGCCAGCTTCACGCCGGGATCGTTTGGGCCGTTCGAGCAGCTGGCGAAGCAGAACATGGCGATGTTCGAGGCGGCGACCGGTATGTTCACCGGGCGCGGCGGCAAGCCGGGAAAGTCGGGCGAGAAGCCGGCCGAGGCAGCGCCGTCGAGCGGTAATGACGAACTGGCCGAACTCAAGGCCCAGATGGCCGAGTTGCAGAGCAAGCTGGAAAAAATGTCGCCGCGTTGAGGCCGCTGCCCGGCGACCGGGTCGCCGGATCGCGGCTCAGCCGCGGGGATCTTAGTTTCGCCGCTCAGCCGCCGGGGTCTTAGTTTCGCCGCTCAGCCGCGCAGGGAGCCGCGCACCTTGGACACCCGGCTGGGCAGGGTGAGGCCGCCCAGGCGGCGACTCATGGTTTTCAGCGCGGCGCCGATGTGGGCGGTGGCGTCCGTGCCCGAGAGCGCCCTGGAAAACAGGTAGCCCTGGCCGAGCTGGCAACCCAGCGCGCGCAGCGTGTCGGCCTGGGCTTCGGTCTCGATGCCCTCGGCGACGGTCTCCTTGCCGAGGTTGCGGGCCAGCGACAGGATGACGTTGACGATCTTGTAGTTATCCTGGATCGCCAGCATGTCGGCGATGAACGAGCGGTCGATCTTGATCACGTCGATGGGGAAGCGCTGCAGGTAGCTCAAGCTCGAATATCCGGTGCCGAAGTCGTCGAGCGCCAGTTCGACATTGAGCGACTTGAGCTGGTCAAGCACGTCCTTGGCCAGATCGGGGTTCTCGACAATCGCGCTTTCGGTGATTTCGAGTTTCAGCCGGTCACCGGGTACGCCGGAACGTTGCAGGGCGCCGGTGACCGCCGCCGCCAGATCGTCACGGGCGAACTGTACGCCGGACACGTTGACGCTCATCTGCAGATGCGCGGCAGCGTCGCCGAACGCGCGGCGCCAGTCGCCGAGCTGACGGCAGGCCTCATCCAGCGACCAGCGACCGATGGGAATGATCAGCCCGGTTTCCTCCGCCAGCGGCACGAAGTCGGCGGGAGACACGTAGCCGCGTTCCTTGTGGTGCCAGCGGGCCAGCGCCTCCATGCCCATCAGGGCACCGCTCTGGAGATCGACGATCGGCTGATAGTGCAATTCCAGTTCGCCGCGATCGACCGCCTTGCGCAGGTCCGTTTCCAGCTGGAACAGGCTGCGGGCCTGGCGATGGAGGTCGCCGTGGTAGACCTCCGTGTGGGCGCCGCCGCGGTTTTTCGCCCGGTGCATGGCGAAGTCGGCATCGCGGATCAGATCCTCGGCATAGAAGCCCGACGTGCTGGTGGACGCCACGCCGACGCTCAGGCTGGTGAACAGCTCCTGACCCGAGACCATGAAGGGCGCCCGCAGGTCCGCGTGAATGCTGTCCGCCAGCGCCAGGGCATCCTCGATGCGGCCGACTTCGCACAGAATGGCGAATTCGTCGCTCGACAGGCGGGCGAGGATGTCGCCCGACCGCAGGCAGCTCACCAGTCGCCGGCCCAGCGAAATCAGCAGTTCGTCGCCCGAGACGTGGCCCATGCTTTCGTTGATCAGCTTGAAGCGATCGACGTTGAGCACCAGCACGGCGGCGGCGCGGCCTTCGGCCCGTTCGGCGTTGGCCACCGCCTGCTCGACCCGCTCCGAGAACAGCACCCGATTCGGCAGACCGGTGAGGCTGTCATGCGATATCAGGTGCTGGCGATGCCGGTCGGCCGCCTTCTCGTGCGTCCGGTCGGTGATTGACACCATGACGTGGGTGGGGCGCTCCTGCTCCCAGGCCAGCGGGGCCAGCTCGCAGGTGAAGTGACGCTCGAAGGGGGCTTCGCGATAGCTCGTTTCCAGTGAGCCGGCGTTGCCGGTATCGAAGCAATGCTGCAGCGCGCTCAGGCACTGGCTGCTCATGCACCCCTGGGCCAGATCGGCGGGCGTCAGGCCGATGGCGCTGAAGCGCTTGAGGTCGAACATCTCCTCATAGGCGCGGTTGGCCATGTAGCAGACGATCTGGTCGTGGGGGTTGCGCTGGAACAGCAGCACACCGACGTGCAGGCCATCGAGGATCGTCTGCATGCTGGGCACGGGCATCGGGTTGCCGCGCGACAGTGCTGTCAGCGCATTCCCCTCGTCTCCGACCTGTTGATACGACACTACAGACACGCCCTGACATCAGCCCGTTGAGTTTTCTTGAGGTCGTGTCCCGCCCGGACCGGACAGGCATTTCCCCGTATTGAACAGGCTATGGCACGACGGCGATTAATAGCGAGTAAAAGCCGATGCGAATGTACGCATAAGTCGTGTTCCTCGGCGCGTGATATCCGGCGGCACGATCAGGTCGGCGACGAGGGCACCCACGGCGGGATCAGGAACAACCGGTGGTCGCGCCGCAGCTGTCGCATTTCAGGCAGGTGCCGTTGCGGACCAGGGTGAAGTTGCCGCATTCCGGGCAGGCGTCACCCTCATAGCCCTTCATGCGCGCATCGGCCCGGCGCTGCGCGGTGCTGGCGGCGGTGGCCATGCCGATGGTGATCGGCGCGGCGGCGGCCGGCGCGTGGCGCGCGGCCTCGGTTCCGGGGCCGCTGGTGGTTTCGTTGTCCGGCTCGCCGCCGCCCGGCCCATCCGTGCCGGTGGCCCTGCGGGCGGGCTTGACCACATAGAGCTGGGCGCCGCGCAGATAGCCGGTGGAGGCCGCCTGGTTGAGCGTGGCGGCCGTCTCGTTGTCGTCGCGGGGCGCCCGGGGCTGGCCCAGCGCGCCGACGTCGTCGGGCTTGAGGTCGTCGGGTTTGACGTGAGCGAGGTCGTCGCGGCCGAGGTAGGAGATGGCCAGCTCGCGGAAGATATAGTCGAGCACCGAGGTCGCCATCTTGATGACGTCGTTGCCCTCCACCATGCCGGAGGGCTCGAAGCGGGTGAAGGTGAAGGCGTCGACGAACTCCTCCAGCGGCACGCCGTACTGCAGGCCGATCGAGACGGCGATGGCGAAGTTGTTCATCAGGCTGCGGAAGGCGGCGCCTTCCTTGTGCATGTCGATGAAGATCTCGCCGAGCTGACCGTCGGCATATTCGCCGGTGCGCAGATAGACCTTGTGGCCGCCGACCACCGCCTTCTGGGTGTAGCCCTTGCGCCGGTGCGGCAGGCGCTGGCGGGCCGGCGCCGCCACCTTCTCGACGATGCGCTCGACGATGCGTTCGGCCACCGCGCGCGCCTTCTCGGCCGCGGGCTGTTCCTCGGCGGACAGCTCGGCGAGGTCGGCGGGGTCGAGCAGGCCGGAGGCCAGCGGCTGCGACAGCTTGGAGCCGTCGCGGTAGAGCGCCACCGCCTTGAGCCCCAGCCGCCAGGCGAGGTCGTAGGCGTCCCGGCAGTCGGCGACCGTGGCGCTGTTGGCCATGTTGATGGTCTTGGAGATGGCGCCGGAGACGAACGGCTGGGCGGCGGCCATCATCCGCAGGTGCGCCTGGGTCGACAGCGCGCGGGTGCCGCGCTTGCCGCACGGCGTCGCGCAGTCGAACACTGGCAGGTGGTCCGCCGCCAGGTGCGGCGCGCCCTCCAGCGTCATGGCGCCGCAGACATGGGTGTTGGCGGCCTCGATGTCGGCCGGGGTAAAGCCCAGATGCGCCAGCAGGTCGAACGTCACGTCGGCCAGCTGTGCGGCGTCGAGGCCCAGGGTGGTGCGGCAGAAGTCGTCGCCCAGCGTCCAGCGGTTGAACACGAAGCGGATGTCGAAGGCCTGCGGCAGGGCGGCCCGGATCGCCGCCAGCTGGTCCGGCCCGAAGCCGCGGGCGGCCAGCGCCGCCTCGGTGAGGGCGCCGTCGGTCGGCAGGGTGCCGTGGCCCACCGCATAGGCGTCGATGGCGGCGATCTCGGCCGGGCTGTAGCCCAGCGTCGCCAGCGCCAGCGGCACGATGCGGTTGATGATCTTGAAATAGCCGCCGCCGGCCAGTTTCTTGAACTTCACCAGCGCGAAATCCGGCTCGATGCCGGTGGTGTCGCAGTCCATCACCAGACCGATGGTGCCGGTGGGCGCGATCACCGACACCTGGGCATTGCGCACGCCATGCTCGCTGGCGGCCTGCAGCGCCAGATCCCAGGCGCGGGTGGCGGCGGCCAGCAGGTCGGCGTCCGGGCAGCGGGCATGGTCGAGCGGCACCGGGGCCACCGACAGGCCCTCATAGTCGGCGCCGATGCCATAGGCGGCGCGGCGGTGGTTGCGCAGCACCCGCAGCAGCGCCTCGGCATTGTCGCCATAGGCCGGGAAGGCGCCCAGCTCGCCGGCCATTTCCGCCGAGGTGGCGTAGGCCCGGCCGGTCATCAGCGCGGTGATGGCGCCGGCCAGCGCGCGCCCGGCCTCGGAATCATAGGGCAGACCCAGGGCCATCAGCAGGCCGCCGAGATTGGCGTAGCCCAGCCCCAGCGTGCGGTAGCGGTAGGACAGCTCGGCGATGCGGCGGCTGGGGAACTGCGCCATCAGCACCGAGATTTCCAGCACCATCGTCCACAGCCGGACGGCATGTTCGAAGCCGGCGACGTCGAACCGGCCGTCGGCCTGACGGAACGCCATCAGGTTGAGCGAGGCCAGGTTGCAGGCGGTGTCGTCGAGGAACATGTATTCCGAGCAGGGGTTCGAGGCCCGGATCGGTCCGCCGGCGGGGCAGGTGTGCCAGTCGTTGATGGTGGTGTCGAACTGCACGCCGGGGTCGGCGCAGGCCCAGGCGGCCTCGGCCACCTTGTCCCACAGCGCGCGCGCCTTGACGGTGCGGGCGACGGTGCCGTCGCGCCGGTGCACCAGCGACCAGTCGTCGTCGTTCGCGACCGCCGCCATGAAGCCGTCGGTGACGCGCACCGAGTTGTTGGAGTTCTGCCCCGACACGGTGGCGTAGGCCTCGGAGTCCCAGTCGGTGTCATAGACCGGGATGTCGAGGTGGGTGTAGCCCTGGGCCGCGAACTGGATGGCCTTGTTCACCGCGGCGTCGGGGATCATCGCCTGCCGGGCGGCCAGCAGCGCCTTGCGCAGCGCCTTGTTGGCCCTGGGGTCGGTGGCGGCCGCCGGGTCGAGGCCGCCGCTGTGGCAGGCGGCGAGCACGGCGTTGAGGTGGTGCTCCAGCAGCCGCGAGCCGGCCACCAGGGCGGCGACCTTCTGCTCCTCGACCATCTTCCAGTCGATGTAGGCCTCGATGTCCGGGTGGTCGATGTCGACGATCACCATCTTGGCCGCCCGCCGGGTGGTGCCGCCCGACTTGATGGCGCCGGCGGCGCGGTCGCCGATCCTGAGGAAGCTCATCAGCCCCGACGACTTGCCGCCGCCCGACAGCCGCTCGTTCTCGCCGCGCAGGGTGGAGAAGTTGGTGCCGGTGCCGGAGCCGTATTTGAACAGCCGGGCCTCGCGCACCCACAGGTCCATGATGCCGCCCTCGTTGACCAGATCGTCGGTCACCGACTGGATGAAGCAGGCGTGCGGCTGCGGCCGTTCGTAGGCGCTGGCGGAGGGCAGGGCCTCGCCGGAGACCGGGTCGACATGGAAATGCCCCTGGGCCGGGCCGTCGATGCCATAGGCCCAGTGCAGGCCGGTGTTGAACCACTGCGGGCTGTTGGGGGCGGCCATCTGGCTGGCCAGCATGAAGCACAGCTCGTCGTGGAAGCTCAGCGCGTCGGCCTCGCTGTCGAAGTAGCCGCCCTTCCAGCCCCAGTAGGTCCAGGTGCCGGCCAGCCGGCCGAACACCTGCCGGGCCGAGGTCTCGGCGCCGAACCGCTCGGGTTCCGGCAGCGCCGCCAGCGCGTCGGAGTCGGCCGCCCGTCGGGCCAGCCACGCCGGCATCGACGGCTCATCGACGGCCTTCAGCCGGGCCGGCACGCCGGCCTTGCGCAGATACTTCTGGGCCAGCACGTCCACCGCCACCTGGCTCCACGCCGCCGGCACGTCCAGCGACTCGGCGGCGAACACCACCGAGCCGTCGGGATTGCGAATCTCCGACGTGGCCTGGCGAAAGGCGATGCCTTCGTAAGGCGACTGACCAGCAACAGTGAACCGCCGGGTGATCCGCATGGTTCTCCCCCTCAGACGCGACGACAGGACTCGGTGACAAGTGACTCGACCAGTCTGCGCGCCGGGTCATGGTAAATCAAGATATAGAAGCTGCGGCGTAACGGCCTCCCACATGTGGGTGGTTGCGGCCGGTGCCCTGCCGGCCGGGCTGGACAGGGGGGGTGGGGGCCGGTAAGCGCCCTTCGCGCGGTCGTCAGTACCGCCAGAGGGGATGCGGATCATGAATCACGGCGTGCCGGCCTGGCTGGGCGAGGGACAGGCCCATCTATGGCGGCCCTATACGCAGATGAAGACCGCACTGGCGCCGCTGCCGGTGGTGTCGGCCCAGGGTTGCCGGCTGCAGCTGGCCGATGGCCGCGAACTGGTGGATGGCATCGCCTCGTGGTGGACCGTCGCCCACGGCTATCGCCACCCGCACATCGCGGCGGCGGTGGCGGACCAGCTCGACCGGCTGCCGCACGTCATGCTGGGCGGGCTGGTGCACGAGCCGGCGAGCACCCTGGCGGCGCGGCTGGCGCGCCTGCTGCCGGGCGACCTCGGCCATGTGTTCTTCAGCGAATCCGGTTCGGTGTCGGTGGAGATCGCCATGAAGATGGCGGTGCAGTACTGGCTGAACCGCGGCGAGCGGCGCACCCGCTTCCTCAGCTTCCGCGCCGGCTACCATGGCGACACCTTCGCCACCATGAGCGTGTGCGACCCCGACGAGGGGATGCACAGCCTGTTCGCCGGTGTGGTGCCGGACCAGATCGTCGTCGACCTGCCGCGCGATGACGCCTCGGCCGCCGCGCTGGAGGCCGTGCTGGCGGATCAGGGCGGAGAGATCGCCGCCGTGCTGGTGGAGCCGCTGGTGCAGGGCGCCGGCGGCATGCGCTTTCATGACGCCGAGGTGCTGCGCCGCTTGCGCGCCGCCTGCGACCGCCATGGCGTGCTGCTGATCTTCGACGAGATCTTCGTCGGCTTCGCCCGCACCGGCCTGGCGCTGTTCGCGGCGGAGGCCGCCGGTGTGCTGCCGGATATCCTCACCCTGTCGAAGGCGCTGACCGGCGGCACCCTGCCGCTGGCCGCCACGGTCGCCCGCCGGCACGTGTTCGAGGCGTTCTGGAGCGACGATCCGGCCCGCGCGCTGATGCACGGCCCCACCTACATGGGCAACGCGCTGGCCTGCGCCGCCGCCAACGCCTCGCTCGATCTGTTCGAGCAGGAGCCCC
>CAUJIW010000189.1 GCA_963205175.1 Pseudomonadota bacterium | reverse complement strand
CGTCGATGTTGGCGCTGGCGAAGGCGTTGCGGTCGCGCCCCTTGATGGCACCGGCGATGTGCAGGCAGGCATCGGCGCCGCGCATCAGCTCGGCGAGGCTGTCGGCATTGTCGAGATCACCGGGCACCCAGAGCAGACCGGACCGGCCGTCGCGAGGACGGCGGGTGAGCGCACGCACCTGCCAGCCGGCGGCAATCAGAGCGCCCACGGCGGGGCCGCCGACAAAGCCCGTAGCGCCGGTGACGGCGACGGTGCGCGGCGGTACCGTGCGCAACAGGGTCGCGCTCAAGGGGTCGCGCTCAAGCAGCGACGTTGATGGGGACAATCTCGCCGGAAAGATACAGCGAGCGCGCCTTGGAGCGGCTGAGCTTGCCGGAGGAGGTTCGCGGCAGGCTACGCGGCGGCACCAGTTCGATGACGCAGTTCATGCCGGTGATCTGGCGGACCTTGGCGCGGATTTCCTCACGCAGCTTGATACGCTCTTCCTCGTCCGACACCCGGCACTGCACCAGCACCGCCGGCTTCTCCTCGCCATTGGCCTCGGTGACCGCGAAGGCGGCGATGTCACCGCTCTTGAAGCCGGGCAGCTGCTCCACCGCCCACTCGATGTCCTGCGGCCAGTGGTTCTTGCCGTTGATGATGATCATGTCCTTGGCGCGGCCGACGATATAGATGTAGCCATCCACCATGTAACCCATGTCGCCGGTATCCAGCCAGCCGTCGGCGCCGAGGCAGGCGGCGGTGGCTTCCGGATCGCCATAGTAGCCGATCATGACGCTCGGCCCCTGGACGAACACCTTGCCAATCGAGCGGTCGGGCAGCAGCTGGCCATCCTCGTTGCGGATCTCGATCCGGTGTTCCGGCAGCGGCTTGCCGCAGTTGACGATCGCGCGATAGCGCACCGGCTGCTTGTTGGAGCGCACCGAGGTGACGTGATCGACCTCGCCGGCCAGCCGGCGCTCATCCACCAGGTCGGTGATGATGCCTTCGCCCAGGGGCATGAAGCTGATCGCCACCACCGCCTCGGCCATGCCGTAGCTCGGACAGAAGGCGCGGGCATCGAACCCGGCCGGCGCGAAGGCGTCGACGAACGCCTGCATGACGTCGGGACGGATCATGTCGCCGCCGTTGCCGGCCAGCCGCCAGCGCGACAGGTCGAACTTCTCGGCGACATCGGACGGCGCCCGGCGCGCGGTGATGTCATAACCGAATGTCGGGCTGTAGGAGATCGACGTTCCCTTATGGTCCGAAATCAGTTTCAGCCAGGTCAGCGGCCGTCGGACGAACTCGTCGGTCGGGATGAGGTCGGTGGACACCTGGTTGGCGAGCGTCGCCAGATAGCAGCCGACCAGCCCCATGTCGTGGTAGAACGGCAGCCAGGATACGCACCGGTCACCATCGCGCACCTGGGCGCCGTGTTTGCCCTGGCCCAGGCAGTTGGCCATCAGCGCGCGGTGAGTGACCGAAACGCCGTGCGGGAAGCGGGTGCTGCCCGAGGAATATTGCAGGTAGGCAATGTCGTCCGGCCCGGCCTCGGGCAGCGGCGCGTCGCTGGCCGGCAGGGCGTCGAACTCTTCCCAGCTGCCGATGAAACGTGTCGCCATTCCCTCGGCGGCCTCGCGGATGAATTCCAGCAGGCCGGCCGGCGTCAGGATCACCGTGGCGCCGCAGCTCTGCAACTGGTTGCGGATCTGCTGCACATAGCCCTCACGACCGCCGAACGAGGTCGGCAGCGGCAGCGGCACCGGCAGGGCGGTGGCATAGGCCGTGGCGGCAAAGGCGCACATGAACGGGCTCGACGTCTCGGCGATCAGCGCCACCCGATCGCCAGGCATCACGCCCAGCGCCATCAGACGGCGGGCGCCGGCGACACCGGCGGCCCGCAGATCGGCGAAGCTCAGTACCTCCCGCAACTCGCCGCGCGCGCTGTAGACATTGAAGCCCCGCTTGCCCCGGGCGGCATAATCCAGCGCGGCCTGGAAGGTCGGAAAGTCTCCAAGGCGACGCGGCAGGTCATCATCCGTCGGCGTTGGGTGAAGTCCGCCGGATGGCGGCTGAACCGCACCCATGGCCGGCGACTGTGCGTGCGACGGGGCCTTCATGGCTTCCGTATCGAGCTGTTGCGACACTGCATTCAGCAACGCGGCGCTCCCGTTTCTCAACTGACTCTACTCGCTGACCGCCCCATATGTCACGGGACCGTCATCCAAGCCCGTCATCTGCCCCCGAGTAACGTTCAAATTCCGGCCCGACTGTGGCAGGATCAAGGCGACAGTCCATTTGACCAGCGACAGGCCCGACACCCGGCAATGACCAGGACTCCCTTGAATGACGCAGGGTTACGCGATCTGGCACTCGCCTATGTCGCGCGTTATGCCACAACCCGCAAGCGTCTGACGATGTATCTTGGCCGCAAAGTGCGGGAACGCGGCGTGATTGATGGCGCGCATGGCCCGTCGATGATTGCGGCCGCCGTCGCCACCGTGGAGGCGCTGGGCGGCGTTGATGACGCCGCCTTCGCCGCCAGCCGTCAGCGCGGGCTGGAACGGCGCGGTTACGGCCGTCAGCGTATCGCAGGCGCCCTGCGTTCGGCTGGTATCGACGCTGAACTGGGGCAGGCAGTGGCGGCGACGACCGATGATGTGCAGGCCGCCATCCAGTTTTTGCGTCGCAGACGGCTGGGGCCGTTCGGCAGCGGCGAACCTCTGGCGCCGGATGCGCGCCGCAAGGCCCTGGCGGCAATGGCCCGCGCCGGTCATCCGCCGGCGGTGGCGCTGCGCCTGCTCAAGCTGGGGTCGCCGGAAGAGCTGGAACAGTTCATGGCGCAGACTGACGCACCCTGAGAGCGGCAAGATCATCCGGTGTGTCCACATCGTCGACGATCTCGCGCCGGCCGATCTCCACCATCGCCACATGCGGCGCAAGCAGCTCCAGCAGATCGCGCGCACCCGCATCACCCTCAAGCAACTTCAAGCGGGCGAAGTGCGGGCGCCCCCACAGAACCGGGTTGCCGCGCCGGCCTTGCAGGGTCGGCACCACGATGTCCCGCCCGGCGGCCGGGTCAAACGCCGCCGCCAGCGCCCGCAGGCTTTCCACACTGACTTCCGGCATGTCGCCAAGGCAGATGAAAACCGCGTCATAACGATCTGAAACAGCTTGGATTCCGGCGCGGACCGAGCTGCTCATGCCGGTCGCATAGGCCGGGTTGTCAACCACGTCGACATCAAGCCCCGCCAGAGCCGCGCGCACGGCCTCGGCCTCATGACCGACCACCACCACCGGCCGCTGCCCGAGCGCGGCGCGAACCGTGGCGCACACCCGCCGGATCATCGGCTGCCCGCCCAGATCGGCCAACAGCTTGTTGAGCTCGCCCATCCGGCGCGACTGGCCGGCGGCCAGCACCACCGCGCCTATGCCATCGGCATCGCCAGCCATGTCCACCGTGCTGCCGCGGGGCTCGGGCCGCTCGGCGACGTCATCGATCAGCCCACCCACACCCATCGCGGCGATATCGGCGCCCGTTACGGACAGGCCGGTCGCCAGCCGCGACAGCACCCAGTCCGCGCCGTTGAGTTTTGGCGAGCGCGCACACCCTGGCAGGCCGACCACCGGCCGCCCCGCCAGCACACCAAGACAGAGCAGATTCCCGGGGTCGACAGGCATGCCCAGCCGCTCGATCCTGCCTCCAGCCGCCACGATGGCGGCAGGAATGACGTCACGGCGATCGGCCGTCGCGGTGGCGCCCAGTATCAGGATCATGTCGTCCGGTGCCGCCACGGCCGTCACGCGGCGCAGTTCACCGGTCAGCGCGGCGCTGTCGTGAGCGATTGGCGGACAGGCCGACAGCGTCCACCCCAGCGCGTCCATGCGCGCCCGCGTCACCCGTTCGGCCTTGGCGAACAACGACTCCTTCTGGGCCGGCAACGCGGTCTGGATGAAATGCGCGACACCCGGCCGGAATGGACGCAGGCCGATGGCGGCCTGGTCGGGCAGGCAGGCCGCCAGCCGGGCGAATACGTCCCCGGCGACGGCAAACGGGATGATCTTGACCGTGGCCAGCAGGGCGCCCGCGCGCACCGGCATGAACGGCGGCACGGTCGCCACGGTCATCGCCTCGTCCAGCAGGTTGATCCGCCCGATCGCCGTTACATCCAGCTCGGCCACGCCGTCCACCGTCGCGTGGATGTTGCAGCGCCCGTGGATGGCCTTGGCCGGCCGCGCACCGGGGCCGGACAGCAGGGCCGCCAGTCGGGCGGCGGCGACATCCTCGGCCACGTCGCCGGGGTCGGGAAGGGCAACCACCAGCGTGGCGACGCCGGAGTCGCGCAGCCATGCCCGGGTGGGGGCGTCGATCACCGTTCCCTTGGGCAGGCGCCGCCCGGCCACGGTGATGCCATGGGCCAGAATGGCACCCACGGCTTCCGCCACGTCGACAGTACCAAACCTCATGCCACCGGCGCCTGGCGTCGTGCCGCCGTCATCTGCGCGGCGATTGAAACCGCAATCTCGGCCGGCGAGCGGGCCCCGATGGCCAGCCCGGCCGGACCGTGGATGCGCGCCAGTTCGATGTCGCTGAAGCCCCTGGCGCGCAGGCGCTCCAGGCGCGCCGCATGGGTTTCGCGCGATCCCAGCGCCGCGATGTAATAAGCTTGGGAGCGCAGGGCCCGGATCAGCGCCGGATCATCCAGTTTGGGGTCGTGAGTCAGCGTGACAACCGCCGACAGCCGGTCGGGACACCAGGCATCCAGCGCCTCGTCGGGCCATTC
>CAUJIW010000188.1 GCA_963205175.1 Pseudomonadota bacterium | reverse complement strand
TGGGTAGGACGCGGGCCGGTCCTGCTCATGCGGCCGTCCGCCCTTCGACAGGCCCAGGACGAACGGCAATTCGACGTCGCGACCCGCCCGTTGGCGCAAGGCGCCGTCCTCACCGTTCGTCCTGAGCCTGTCGAAGGGCGTGGTTGCGCCATCCCGTGGGGTCGCGGGGTGCTGCCTGCATATCGGTGCATGCATATCGGGGGACAGTATACCTATTCTTTCCCCCCGTCCCGGCCCGGCCACGCCCGGCCCTGACAGCGAGGGTCGCGGGGCGGGAGGCTTCTGCTCACACCCGGCCATCACGGCGAGGCTGCGAAGGCGTGGCGGGACAACGCCGGCGGCCGGGATCAGCGCAGATAGAACACCACGGTGGTGACGACGCGGACCTTCTTGTACGGCGTGTCCGACACCCCCCAGCCACCGCCGGAATCGCCATCGCGGGCCGTGACTTCGAAATAGCCCTGGGTCGCCTGCTTGATCGCGCCAACCGAGGTGCCGCTGTCCTTGGCGAACTGTTCGGCCGCCGCACGCGCGTCCCGGGTCGCGGCGGCGACCATCGCCGGCTTGACGCTGTTCAGCCGGGTGAAGGCGTAGGTCATGCCCGAGCCCTCCTCCAGCACGACGCCGCGCCGCACCAGCTCGAACTGGCGGCGCACCGCCGACTGGGCGCGGACGATGTCGGTCGAGCGCAGGGTCATGCGCTGGCGCACGGTGAAGCGGGTGGCGCCCATGTTGTCGGTGAACTGCGAGACATTGACGCCGGTGGGCTGGAGGTCGTCGGCGGGGAATCCGAGATCGCGGAAAAAGGCGCGGATCGCGTCGGAATCGCCATCGACGTCGGCCTGGGCGGTCGCGAGGTCCGGCGCGGTGGCGGAATAGGCGATCGTCCAGGTGGCAAGATCGGCGGTCACCTCACGCTCGGCGAGGCCGCGCACCGTCACCGAGCGGTCGGCCTCGCGAGCCCGCACCAGACCGTCACCCAGCAGATAGCCTCCGGCGACCATGCCGGCCGCCAGCACGGCGGCGCCAGCGAGCCAGCGACGACTGGCGGCGTCGCGCGGGAACGGGGGGGCGGCGGTCAGGTCATCGGGGCGGGGCTGGGTCATCGGGGGTCTCCGTGCAGGCTGCGGGCACCATCGGCGTGCCCGTGTATATGGGCGTGCCCGCCTGTATGGGCGATGAACCGGCGTTCTCCGGGGTGTTCGCAGCCGCGCGCCGCGCGCCGATGCCGGCCCCGCGCGCCGCGCGCCGATGCCAGCCCCGCGCGGCCTACTCGGTGGTCTTGCCGTCGAAATGCTCGTGCGACGCCTGGGCCTCGGCGCAGGTCTTGTGGACGGTGCCGTCGACATGCTCGGGCGGGCCGTAGATGGTATACAGCCGCATCGGTTCGCTGCCCCGGCCGATGACGTTGTGGCGCGCGCCCTGCGGCACGATGATGCCATCGTCGGCCTTCACCTGGTGGCACACGCCATCGATCCAGATCTCGCCCTCGCCGGTCTCGATGCGGAAGAACTGGTCGCGGTCGTCGTGGATTTCCTCGCCGATCTCCTCGCCCGGCCGGAGCGCCATCAGCACGAGCTGCAGATTGTGGCCGGTGTACAGCACCCGCCGGAAGTCATTGTTCGCTTCGGTCAGTTCCTCGATATTGGCGACAAAACCCTTCATCTGGATCACCTCTTCAGTCCGGTTGGTCATTGTGTTCGTGTCAGGCGGTCGCGGTCACGCCGGCGTGCGCCGCCCGCTCAGGCGGGAATGGCGTGAATATGCACATCGCGGCCGGAATGTCTCTTCATGATCGCGCTCGCCCGCTGTTCGTCGTCGGTCGTCCAGGTCCGCACCCACAGCAGCAGGCCGCCATGGTCCAGCTGTTCCTCGACGTGCCGGGCCTGATGGTTCCCCACAAGCCGGGCCAACAGCCCGCCGAAGGCGCCGCCCGCGCCACCTGCCAGCGCCGCGCCCAGAATGGCGGCCGCCATGGTGCCGCCGGTGGCCAGAATGATGCCTGCGGCGGCGGTTCCGGCGACATAGAGGGGCACGCCAATCAGCGCGCCCTCGGCATCGCCGATCGACTCCGTCGATACATAGCAGCAGCGCGCCGCCCGGGGGTCGTCTTCCAGCTCGGCGACCTTGCGGTAGGCGTGACCCAGCTGCTCCTCCACCGTGCGCGCCGCCGCCAGCAGGCTGAGTTCCGCGCGGTCGAAGCCCGATCGCAGAAGCTCGTCGATGGCCGCCTGCAAGGTGTCGGATGTCTGGAAATAGCCCACGGCTTCCCGGATCGTGCCGGATTTGTCGGCGTCGCTCATGATGGTCTCCTCTCCGCTGGAATGGGAACGCCATGACTCGCGACGGAACCGCCGCCACTCCCTTCATAGGTCAGACGTCCGGCGCCGACAACAAGCGTGGCGGAACGACGCACGACGTCGGGGCCGGTTGACGTTGGTCGCTCCCGCCTCAGTCGTGGCGCAGTGCCTCGATCGGGTTGAGCCGGGCGGCCTTTCGCGCCGGGTAGAAGCCGAACACCACGCCGACGCCGCCGGAGAACAGCAGGCTGACCAGCACGATCGCGGGGTCGATGCTCACCGACCAGCCGGCGAACTGGGCGATGGCCAGCGACAGCGCCAGCGCCAGCAGCACGCCGATCACGCCGCCGATCAGCGCCAGCAGGCCGGCCTCGGTGAGAAACTGCAGCAGGATGTCCTCCGGCCGCGCGCCCACCGCCATGCGCAGGCCGATCTCGCGGGTGCGCTCGGTGACCGAGACCAGCATGATGTTCATGATGCCGATGCCGCCCACCACCAGCGCCACCGAGGCGATGGCGCCGAGCAGGCCGGTCATGGTGTTGGTGGTCTGGGTGCGCACCGCCATCAGTTCCGACAGGCTGCGCACCGCGAAGCCGGCCTCCTGGTCGGGACGCAGGCGCTGGCGTTCGCGCATCAGCGCGTCGACCTCGGTCTGCACCTGGCCCACCAGGCTCGCGCGCCTGGCCTTGATGGCGATCATGTTGACCTCGCCGGCCCCGCGCGACCGGCCGCCCAGCAGGCGCGACTGGGCGGCCTTGAGCGGCACCAGCACGGTGTCGTCCTGGTCCTGGCCCATGGCGTTCTGGCCCTTGGCCTCCAGCACGCCGACCACCTTCATCGGCACCCGGTTGACGCGGATGGTCTGGCCCAGCGGCGAGGCGCCGGCAAACAGCTCCTTGACCACGGTCTGGCCGATGATGGCGACCTTGGCCGGGCTGCGCGATTCGCGGTCGGAGAACTTGCGACCCTCCGCCAGCGTCAGGTCGCGGGCGACGAAGATATCGGCGGTGGAGCCGACCACGGTGCTCGACCAGTTGCGCCCGGCATAGATCAGCTGGGCGCTGCCCTGACGGATCGGGGCGGCGACCTCGACGCCGGAGACGCGCCTGGCGATGGCGGCGGCGTCGCGGTCGGTCAGCGGCGTGCCACCACTGGAGGAGCGCACCGGACCGGAGCGGTTGAAGCCCGGCAGCAGCATGACGACGTTGGTGCCCAGCGCCCGCACCTGCTCCTCGATCTGTTGGCGCGCGCCCTGGCCGATGGCGACCATGGTGATCACCGAGGCGACGCCGATGATGATGCCGAGAATGGTCAGCGCGCTGCGCAGCTTGTGGGCCTTGAGCGAACTGGTGGCGAGGCGGAGGGCGGCGAGGGGGCGCATGGCGGGGCCTCAGGCGGCGGAGGGAGCGGGGGTCCAGACGTCGGTGTTGACGTCGTCGGCGACGATGCGGCCGTCGCGGAAGCGCAGGATGCGGCGGGCGGCGCGGGCGACCTGCGCGTCGTGGGTGACGAGGATGATGGTGATGCCCTCGCGGTTGAGCGCCTGGAACAGGGCGATCACTTCCGCGCCGGTGCGGCTGTCGAGCGCGCCGGTGGGTTCGTCGGCGAGCAGGATCAGCGGATCGTTGACCAGCGCGCGGGCGATGGCGACGCGTTGCTGCTGGCCGCCCGACATTTCCGACGGCAGGTGGTGCATGCGGTCACCCAGGCCGACGCGCTTCAGGCAGTCGATGGCCTTGCCCCGGAGGTCGGCGACCGCGTCGCGGCGGTAAATCTGCGGCATCGCCACATTGTCGAGCGCGCTCAGGCGGGAGAGCAGGTTGAACTGCTGGAACACGAAGCCGATGGTCCGGCCGCGCAGGTCGGCCAGCGCGCTTGGCGAGGCCTCGGCGAGCGCGGTACCATCGATGATGATGTCACCGCTGGTCGGCGTGTCGAGCGCGCCGATCATCGTCATCAGTGTCGATTTGCCGGAGCCGGACGGCCCCATGATGGCAACGAACTCGCCGCGCGCGATGTCCAGCGACACGCCGTCGAGCGCGCGCACCACTTCCGAACCCATGCGGAAGTGCTTGGTCAGGTCACGGCAGCGGATGAGCGGTTCGCTCACGCCTCAATCCTCGCCCGGCATGGACTGGCCGACGATGACCTTGTCGCCGGCCTTCAGCCGGCCGCCGATCACCGCCGCCCAGTCGTCGTCGCTGGCGCCGATCAGGATGTTGCGTTCGTCCGCCTCGCCCCTGGCGTCGAGCACATAGACGGTGCCGGCCTTGCCGCTCTCGCCGTTGGCGCCGCGCACCGGCTGCATTTCGTCGAAGAGCGTGGCCTGCGGCGGCGTCAGCACGGCCTTGATCTTCTCGCGCATCGCCTCGCGGCGCTGGCGCATCTCCGCCCGCTGGGCGTCGGTGGGCGGGCCGTTGAACGCCGGCCGGCCAGCCAGCGACTCCTCAAGGATGGCGCGGACCCGGCTCTGCTGGTCGCGGGTGAGCGTCAGATCCTCGGTCAGGTCTTCCAGCATCTTGGCCGGGTCCGGTCGACGGCTACTGGCACCCCCCTGGCCGCCGTTCTGGTTCTGGGTGCCGCCGGCGGCGCGCAGCCCGCGCATGCCCGGTGGTCCCATGGTGGCGGCCAGCGGGTTGCCGGACTGGGCCGCGACCTGCGCCTTTTCCGCTTCCGGATCGCGCGGCTTGAACTGCAGCGCCGCCATCGGCACCTTCAGGACGTTCTTGATCTCGCCGAGGTAGATGGTGGCGTTGGCGGTCATCATCGGCAGCAGCCGGCCATCCCGGTTAGGGGCCGTGATGATGACGGTGTAGGAGATGACGTTGGAGGTCTCGACGCCGGCGATGCGCACCTGCCTGACCTCGCCGGCAAAGGTGGCGTCGGGAAAGGCGTCGACCGTGAACTCGACCCGCTGGCCGGCCTTGACGTTGCCGATGTCGGCCTCGTCGACATTGGCCTCCACCTGCATCTGTGACAGATCCTCGGCGATGACGAACAGGGTCGGCGCTGACAGGCTGGCGGCAACGGTCTGGCCGCTATCGACCTGGCGGTCGATCACCACGCCATCAACGGGCGCCCGGATGTAGGTGCGGGTGAGGTCGATGCGCGCCTGGTTGAGGCTGGCGGCGCGTTCGCGGATGGCGGCCTGGGCCGAGGTGACGCTGGCGCGGGCCGACATCAAGGTAGCCTCGGCGGTCTGGATCGCGCGCACCGAATAGTAGCCGGAGTCCAGCAGTGCCTTTTTGGTGTCGTAGTCCCGCTGGGCTTCCAGCAGGTTGGCCTTCGCCTGCGCAAGGGTGGCGTTGGCGGTGGCGAGGTTGGCTTGTGCCTGCAACACCTTGGCCTCGAAGGTGCTGGGGTCGATGCGCGCCAGCAGCTGGCCCCTCTTCACCGGCGAGTTGAAATCGACAAGAATCTCCGAAATCTGGCCGGAGACCTGCGAGCCCACCTCCACCGTGCCCACCGCCTGCAGTTTGCCAGAGGCGGAGATGGTGGAGATGATGTCGCCCTTTTCCACCACCTGGGTCTGGAAGGCCGCCTTGTCGCCATCCCGGAGCATCCAGAAGCCGCCCGCGGCGGCAACGATGATGGCGGTGGCGCCAATCAGAACCAGGCGGCGGGAGATCATCGGGCGTATCCAGTTGAGTCCAGGGGTTGTTTCAAGGTCCGGCCTGACAGATGGCACCTGGGGCCGGGTCACGATCATGCGCCTCCTGATAACGGCAGTCGATGACAGTTTCCTTCGTTACTTTTCATGGAATGCCAATGAAGGCAGTAGGTTGCGCATCTGTCCGGCGGTCGCGGGGCTATTGTTCGGGTGTCGGTGTCTCGGGGACCGGCGTCCGTCCGGCCTGCCGCACCGTGTCGTTGGTCAGGGCATAGGCAAGCGTACCGGCCAGCAGCAGGCCGGAGAGCGCGAACGGCAGCGGCTGGGCGACATGATAGAGCGCCACGCCGACGGCCGGGGAGATGATGAAGCAGGCCCCGTTGATGGCGGTGACCGCGCCGGCCACCGCGCCCTGTTCCTCCACCCGAACCGCCAGCGACGCGCCGGCGGTGAAGCCCGGCCGGACGAAACCGGCGCCAAGGCTGATGATCGCGAATCCGGTAACAATGGTGCCGTAGCTGCCGGCCATCGCCATGATCGCGGCACCGGCAAGGCACAGGCCGGTGCCCCATTGCAGCAAGGCCTTGGGCGTCATGCGCAGCATGCGGATCAGGCCCCACTGGGCAACCAGGGTGGCACCGGCGCCGGCCATCAGCGCGACGCCGATGAAGGACTGGGCCTTGGCCGGCGAGAGCGCCAGATGGTCGATGATGAGAAAGCCGGTGCACTGGGTCATCGCCGCCTGGGCGCTGCCCGCCACGAAGCCGACGCCGAGAAAGGGCGCGATGCGCCGGTCCCGCCAGCGCAGCGGCAACGCGGGCGTGTCGTCCTTGCGCCAGCCCAGGCTGCCGGGCGCGTCGTCGGGCAGATAGCGGTTGACCGCCAGCATGGTGATGACCGCCAGCAGCGCGAAACCGAACAGCGGCCCGGAGAGACCGAGGATCGGCACGACCATGAACGGCGCCACCGCCGGCCCCAGCACCGTGCCCAGCCCGAACGCGGAGCTCAGCGTCGCCAGCGCGTTGGTGCGCGCCTCGCCGGTGGTGCGGGCGGCGACATAGGCCTGCGCGGCGGGATTGGCGGCCGAACCCAGCAGGCCGAACAGCGAGCGCAGCAGGGTGAACAGCAGGAAGGTCAGGACCGGAGTGAGCCAGCCACTCAGGCCCGCCAGCACCACCACGCCGGCACCGGTCGTTGATACCACATAGCCGATCAGGCCCAGCCGGATCAGCTTCTTGCGGCCATGCTGATCCGACTTGCGGCCCCAGTAGGGCGCGGTGAGGGTCCACAACGCCGCCGAGACCGAGAACACCATCGCGATCATCAGGTCGGCCATGCCGATCTCGCGGCCGATGGCCGGCATCACCGAACTCAGCGCGTTATTGCCGGCCGCCACCACCATCAGCACCAGGAACAGCAGCAGGAACGACGCCTTGGCGTCCCCGGTCCCGGTCATGCCGGTCTCGCCCGTCGGGCGGGCTGGCTGGCCTGCATGGTGATTCCCCCCTGGTTGGTCGTCTGTCGGCCTCTGGCGCGGGCCTGGCGTTACCCTGGTGTCAGAACGGCAGTTTCATGCCCGGTGGCAGCGGCAGCCCCTGGGTGAGTTTGCCCATTTCCTCGGCGGCGGTCGCCTCGGCCTTGGCGCGGGTGTCGTTGATGGCGGCGACCAGCAGATCCTCCAGCATTTCCTTCTCGGCCGGGTCGATCAGCGACGGGTCGACGCTGATGCGCAGCACCTTGCCCTTGGCGGTCATCCGCACCTTGACCATGCCGGCACCCGACTGGCCTTCGACCTCGATGGTATCGAGCTTGGCCTGGGCGTCCGCCATCTTCGACTGCATGGTCTGGGCGGCCTTCATGATTTCCTGAAAGTTCATGCCTGTGCACTCCTGACGTCGGTGGCGCGCGCGCCGGTTTCCCGCTCGATGATACGGGTCAGCGTGGCGCCGGGGAATGTTTCCAGTGCCGCCCGCACCAGCGGGTCGGCCAGTACGGCCTCGCGCTCGCGGGTCGCCTGGGCGGCGGCCTGTTGCTGCAGGGTCGGCTGGCCCTCCGCCTGCGACAGGCTGACCATCCAGCGGCTGCCGGTCCAGGTTTCCAGGCACTGCATCATGCGCGGCGCCAGATCGCGCGGCGCGCGACTTGTCACCCGCAGTTCGACGCGGCCCGGCGCGTAGGACACCAGATGGGCGTCGTCCCGCAGCGCCTTGCCGATCAGGCCCTCGGTGTTGCTCTCGAACAGCCGCACCAGTTCGGGGAAGCTCGCCGGCGCCGGCACGACGGCGGGCGCGGGGCGGGCGGCGGGGTGGGGAACGACAACGGGGTCGGGCGAGTCGGCCGGCGGCGCTGGCGGATTGTCCACCTCCGGCAGGTCCGCCACCTCGTTCAGCGTGGCCGACACCGCCGGGGCGCCCGCCGGTGCCGTCGGGGCCGGAGCGCCGCCGCCGACGGCGACGCTGCCACCATTCTCCAGGCGCTTCAGCAGGTCGGCCGGGTCGGGCATGCCGGCGGCGTGGATCAGCCGCAGGATCGCCATCTCGGCGGCCTGGATCGGCGCCGGCGCGTTCTGCACTTCCGCCAGGCCCTTGAGCAGCAGCTGCCACAGCCGTTGCAGGGCGGCGAAGCCCAGCCCCTCGGCCCACTGCAGCGCCCGCGGTCGCTCGCCCTCGGTCAGGCCGTCGGTGGGGTCGTCCGGCGACAGCTTGATCCGGGTGATGGCGTGGGTGAGGTCGAGCAGGTCCTGCAGCACCGTCGCCGGGTCGGCGCCGGCGTCGTACTGGCGGCGCAGGTTGGCCAGCGCCGGCTTCGGCTCGGCGGTCAGGATGTGGCCCATCAGGTCGAGCACCAGCGCCCGGTCGGCCAGCCCGATCATGTCGCGCACAGCCGCCGCGCTGACCGCGCCGTTGCCGTGGGAGATCGCCTGGTCGAGAATCGACAGGCCGTCGCGCACCGAGCCCTCGGCGGCCCGCGCGATCATCGCCAGCGCGTCCGGTTCGGCGCTGGCGCCTTCCTTCTCGACGATGGCGCGGAAATGCTCGGCCAGCATCTCGGCGGGGATGCGCTTGAGGTCGAAGCGCTGGCAGCGCGACAGCACCGTCACCGGCACCTTGCGGATCTCGGTGGTGGCGAAGATGAACTTCACGTGCGGCGGCGGTTCCTCCAGCGTCTTGAGCAGCGCGTTGAACGCCGCCTTCGACAGCATGTGGACCTCGTCGATGATGTACACCTTGAAGCGCGCCGAGACGGCGGCGTAGCGCACGGCATCGATGATCTCGCGCACGTCGTCGACGCCGGTGCGCGAGGCGGCGTCCATCTCCACCACGTCGATATGGCGGGATTCGCTGATCGCCCGGCACGGCTCGCAGACGCCGCACGGGCTGATGGTCGGGCCGCCGGTGCCGTCCGGGCCGATGCAGTTGAGGGCCTTGGCGATCAGGCGGGCGGTCGAGGTCTTGCCGACCCCGCGCACGCCGGTCAGCAGGAAGGCGTGGGCCAGGCGACCGGTCTGGATGGCGTTGGCGAGCGTGCGCACCATCGCGTCCTGGCCGATCAGGGCCTCGAACGTGGACGGGCGGTACTTGCGCGCGAGAACGCGGTAGCCGTCGGCGGATGCGGAATCAGTCATGGCGCTGTTCTAGAGCCTGATCGGTTGGGAGGGAAGCGCATGGGCTTGCCCGACGGCGTGTATCAGGCTCAAGGCACCGGGCCGGCGGCGCGGGCGACGGCAATCATGGAATGTCTGGTGCGGGCGGGTGGGAGCCGGGACGACCCAAGCCGGATTCGTTGCGGCTGCTTCCTTCCGGACCTGACCGGGTTGGCGAGCGACCTGCCCGCCCCGACTCCCGGCCTCCCTTTTTCACGAAACGCCCCGTCATGCAACCGTCATCGCGTGACGAGGACTTGCATTCGGGCGTCGTGGCCGGGCAGGGTGCGCCGCGTGCCTGAGGGAGGAAACATGAGCGTTGATCCGTTCACCGCGCCGCTGGTCGGCGTCGGCGCCGACATGGGTTTCGTCGGTAATCCGTTCGACCGCGCCGACGAGGTCCGCCGTGATGCCGCCCGGCTCGCCGTGCTCCGCCGCGCCCGCGATTCGCGCTGGCTGCTGCTGGTCGACCTGAAGCCGGTGATGTCGACCGAAGGCGGCGTGCTCGACCTGCTGTGGCTGCCGCCCGACGATCTGCCGGAGATCACCGACTGGGTGTTTCTGGGTTTCCGGGGTGACGCGCCGCATTTTGCCGCCAGCGTGGCGCCGGGCGGCTTCGTGCCGGGCCGGCCACTGGACGCGCGGGGTGCCGCGATCCAGCTGGGTGATTCGCGTTCGGGTATCATCGCCCAGGCCCGCTCGCTGCTGTCGTGGCATGCCACCCACGGGCACTGTGCCGTGTGCGGCGCGCCGACCGAGGCGATCAAGGGCGGCTATTGTCGCCGCTGTACCGCCGCGGGCTGCGGTGCCGAGCATTTCCCGCGTACCGACCCGGTGGTCATCATGCTGGTGGTGGATGGCGAGCGCTGCCTGCTGGGCCGGCAGCCAGCCTTTCCGGCGGGCTTCTATTCGGCGCTGGCCGGCTTCGTCGAGCCGGGCGAGAGCCTTGAGGAGGCGGTACGCCGTGAAGTCGCCGAGGAGGCCGGGGTGCGGGTGGGGCGGGTGCGCTATGTCGCCAGCCAGCCCTGGCCCTTCCCCTCCAGCCTGATGATCGGCTGCTTCGGCGAGGCATTGTCCACCGACATCACCGTCGACGCCGAGGAGCTGGAGGAGGCCCGCTGGTACAGCCGGGCCGAGGTGCTCAGCGCGCTGCGCGGCGAGGGGCCGTTCACCGCCCCGCCGCCGATCGCCATTGCCCACCATCTGCTCAAGGCATGGGCGGAGCTGGGTTAGCGCCAGGCTCGTACCGGCCCCGCTCCGGCCCTATTCGGGCATCGCCTCCGGGTGGCGGCGGACGCGGGCCTGCGGGTAGGTGCCGAGAATGCGCACGCTCTTGGTGTGGAAGCGCAGTTCCTCCATCGCCAGCGCGACGTTGGCGTCGTCCGGCGAGCCGTCGATGTCGGCGAAGAACATGGTGGCGGTGAAGCTGCCTTCCTTCTGGTAGCTCTCCAGCTTGGTCATGTTGACGCCGTTGGTGGCGAAGCCGCCCAGCGCCTTGTACAGCGCCGCCGGGACGTTGCGCACCTCGAACAGGAACGAGGTCATCAGCGGACCGTCCCTGGGGTCGGGGTGCAGCGGCTTGCGCGACAGCACGACGAAGCGGGTGGTGTTGTGGCTGACGTCCTCGATCCCTTCCGCCAGCACATCGAGGTCGAACAGGCGTGCCGCCAGCTTGGAGGCGATCGCCGCCACCTGCGGATCGCCGCGCTCGGCAACCAGCGCGGCGGCGCCGGCGGTATCGGCATAACCAACCTGGCGGATGTTGTGGTCGCGGCACCAGTGGCGGGTCTGGCCCAGCGCCTGGGGATGGCTGATCGCCTCGCGCACCGCGTCGAGGGAGACGCCTTTGAGGCCGAGCAGGCAATGACGCACCCGCAGGAAGTGCTCGCCGACGATGTGCAGGCTGGACTCCGGCAGCAGGAAATGGATGTCCGCCACCCGGCCGGCCTGGCTGTTCTCGATGGGAATCATCGCCAGCTCGGCGCGGCCGGTTTCCACCGCCTCGAAGGCATCCTCGAAGGTGAAACAGGGCAGGGCAAGCCCGAGCGGGAAGGCCTGGGTGGTGGCGAGATGGGAATAGGCGCCGGGCGCGCCCTGGAAGGCGATGGCGTCCTCGGGGCGCTGGGCGGCCTCGGCGGTCATCCGGGCCACCAGGTCCCGGGCCGGCTTGGGGTAGGTTTCCATGGGAGGTTCGCCTTGCTTGGGCTGAAATCAGTCGTCGGAGCGCATATGGCGAGGGGCGTGCGCTCCGGTCAAGGGTTGCGACGACTTGCTCCTTGCGCACGACGCAACGCGCTCCTATGGTGCGCGCCAATTTTCAGGGGTCCGCTGGAGGACAAGCGTGGACGGTTTCGAGTGGAATAAATTCGCAGCAGGGGGCCTGTTGGCAGCGATCGCCATTCTGGTGGCAATCATTCTGACAGGTGAAATGTTCAGGGTGGCGCCGCTTGAGGCGCAGGCCTACGCCATTGAAGGCGTCGAGGAAGAGGGCGGCGCCGCTGCCGGTCCGGCGGTGGCGGAAGGCCCGTCGCTGGCCGAGCTGCTGGCCACCGCCTCGGCCGAGAAGGGCGCCAGCGTGTTCAAGAAATGCGCGACCTGCCATACCATCGAGAAGGGCGGCGCCGCCAAGACCGGCCCGAACCTGTGGGGTGTGGTCGGTGCCAAGCACGCGCACGTGGCCGGCTTCGGCTACTCCGCGGCGCTGGCGGGCAAGTCCGGCGAGGCCTGGAGCTGGGACGCACTGGACGCCTGGCTGAAGAGCCCGAAGGAAGCCATTCCGGGTAACAAGATGTCGTTCGCCGGCATTTCCAAGCCGGAAGAGCGCGCAGCCTTGCTGGCCTATCTCAATCAGAACAGCGACAGCCCGCTGCCGTTGCCAAAGGTCGAGCCGAAGGCGGAGACCGCCGAGGCGCCCGCCGAGGGCGCGGCGCCGGCTGAAGCTGCTCCGGCCGAGGGCGCGGCACCGGCCGAAGCCGCTCCGGCGGCCCAGTAAGCGCCACGGCGTCGCAAGACAGATCAGGGCCGCCCTTCGGGGCGGCCCTTTTCGTTTCCGGAGGTCAGGGGGCTGGTCCGAAGCGGTCAGGGCCTACGGCCGGCGCACGGCCACAACAGGATGCGTGTGGTCGGGGCGCAGCCGGGCGACCACGTCGGCCAGCGGTTCGATGACGGTGGTCATCCAGTAGGCATTGGCGTGGATGAGGCGTGTCGCATCCGCCATCAGGCCGACATGGCCGGGGAAGAACACCAGGTCGCCGCGCCGCAGGCCGCCATCCCAGGCGTCTTCCGGCACCGCCGTGCCGAGTTCCTGCTGCATGTCGCTGTCGCGCGGGCAGGCCGCCCCGCAGGCCATCAGACTGGTCTGCACCAGGCCGGAGCAGTCGATGCCGGCGCGGCTGCGCCCACCCCACAGATAGGGCGTGCCCAGCAGGCTTTCCGCCACCGCCACCGGGTCCTGTGTCCAGTCGCCCAGCGGACGGACGTGGCGACGATGAATGAAACCGCCACCCGTCGCCGCCAGGAAGCGGTCGTCGAACTCGGTGAGCGCCAGCCGGCTGCCCAGTGGGGGGGCAACAAGCAGCGGCGCCTTGATACTGGCGGCCGCGAACACCAGGCCCTGCGGTGCGCTCACCCAATGTGTCGGCGCCGGCTGGTCGGTATCGTCCAGTGCGGTCGACGGCACATAGCCGACATAGCCATCGTGGGCACAGTAGCCCCAGGTCCAGTCGTCGCGGCGCTCCAGCGCCATGAAGGTCTCGCCGAGCAACAGCTCGCTCGCCTGTTCGGCCGTGGGTGCCGGCGCGGCCCGCACGCCAACAGAGGCGCGCCCGCCCCTCAGGGGGACGGGCGCCGCGAAATGCTGGGCCGATACCCGGCCGTAGAGTGCGATGTCGGCGAGATCCCGCCGCCAGGCATGCAGCCTCGGGTCGAGCGGAAGCGACGGATGCAGAAGGGCGGTTGCCTTACTCGTAGGCGCCGCGGAACACGGAGCGGGGCTGGGTGTCGCTGCTATGGCCTGCGTCAATGTGCGGCGTCCTTACGCGGTCGGCAAAATCCTCAAGAAACGCCATGCCGGCCTCGGTGCGCTCAACGAAGATATTGCGCAGGTCGGATTCGTCCTTCTGACGCCGGACATAGCCCAGAGCCCCCAGCGTATTCAATGCCCGCGTCACCACGGGCTTCGACACTTTCAGCCGGGCGGCCAGACCGCGCACGGTGTGGGGGCCATCCATCAGGTACACGACCATCAGGATCGCCATCTGGCGATTGGTTAAATCAGGCTGGTCTGACTGCACGAAGCTGATCAGAGTTCGCAGCCAATCCTTGAGCGGCGCCATTCGGGCGTCGTCGCGATCAAGGTTGAGGGCCATGAGCGTCTCCTTTGTTGAACCACCTCAACGCGTCGACAGATTCCGTTAACACCCCTTAATAAAGTGTTAGCGGAACGAATTGTCGCCACCCTTGGTGCCACTCAGAGCCGGACAACAGCGGCTATGCTCAATCATTTTGCGATAAACCGGGCGGATAACAAGGCCCAGCACGCCCGCAATGTCATCGCCTCGCCACCCTTCGGACGTCCGGGCTTTGCCGAGCCGTTCCACGCGTAGAGGTCAAAGTGCGCCCAGGTGACCGGGGATGCAACGAATCTTTGCAGAAACAGCGCGGCGGTGATGGCGCCGGCGAAGCCGCTCTCGCTGGAATTGTTGATGTCGGCGACCGTGGAGGCCAGCATGTCGCGGTAGCCGTCCCACAGCGGCAGCCGCCACAGCGGATCGCTCACCGCGTCGGCGTGGGCCGCCAGTTCAGTGGCCAGGGTCGTGTCGGGCGTGAACAGCGCTGGCAGCTCAGGCCCCAGCGCGACGCGGGCGGCGCCGGTGAGGGTGGCGAAGTCGAGCAGCAGATCGGGCGTTTCCTCGCAGGCCAGTGCCAGTGCATCGGCCAGCACCAGTCGGCCCTCGGCATCGGTGTTGCCGATCTCGACGGTGATCCCCTTGCGGGTGCGCACCACGTCGCCGGGGCGGAAGGCGTTGCCGCTGACGCTGTTCTCGACCGCCGGCACCAGCACCCGCAGACGCACCGGCAGGCGCGCGTCCATCACCATCTGCGCCAGTGCCAGGGCGTGGGCGGCGCCGCCCATGTCCTTCTTCATCAGCAGCATCGCCGACGACGGCTTGAGGTCGAGGCCGCCGGAATCGAAGCACACCCCCTTGCCGACCAGAGTGACCTTCGGGTGGTCGGGATCACCCCAGCGAATGTCGATCAGGCGCGGTGCGTCGGCGGCGGCTCGGCCGACCATGTGAATGGTCGGGAAGCCCTCGGCCAGCAGCGCGTCACCAATGGTCTCGTGCATTTCGGCGCCATGGCGAGCCGCCAGCTGGCGGGCGGCGTCGGCCAGCACGGCAGGCCCCATGTCGCCCGCCGGTGTGTTGACAAGGTCGCGTACCAGCGCCACCGCCGCGGCCTGCCGGCATGCTTCCAGGTTGACGGTGGCGTCCTCACCGGCCACCAGCACGCGCGGCTCCGTTGCCGCCGCCTCGCTGCGATAGCGGTCAAAGCGATAATGGGCGAGCAGCCAGCCGAGCCGCCCCTCGCCGAGCTGGCGCTTGCCGTCCGGCAGCAGCCGGTAGCGTCCGGCCGGCAGTCTGCCAGCCGCCGGCGCCAGATCCCAGGGCCCCAGGGCATCGCCGCGCGGCACGCCGGCCAGCACGCCGGCGCACTGGCCGTCGGCGGCGGGCAGCAACAGCAGGTCACCGGCCTTGCCCTTGAACCCCTGGGCGGCCACCCAGGCGACCTGACGGGCCTCGCGGCCGTCACGCCACAGCGCCAGGCTATCCTCGTCCACCAGCCACAACGGCGTGGCCGGCTGGCCGCTATCCAGTTCGATGTACTGTGTAAACATGTGATCTTCCCTTCACCCTCCGGCCTAGCACAGACACAAGAACGCCGGAACACAAGTGTTCCGGCGCCAAGGTGCAGGGAAGATCGTGGCGCCCCTGTCGCAGGGGGCGCGAAGTCGGTCAGAAGCGCATGCCGAAGCCGACGCCGGCGACGATCGGGTCGAGATCGACCTTGACCGTGCGGACGGTGCTGCCGGTGGTCAGCGTCGCCTTGGTGTTGATGTCGATGTACTTGACGTCGAGGTTCAGGAAGAACTTCTCGGTCAGATCGATGTCCACACCGGCCTGGACAGCCCAGCCCCAGTCGTTCTTCAGCTTGGCCTTGGTGTCGCCACCCAGCGCACCGTCAAGCGTGCTGGTCGCCTTCTCGTTGTAGAACATCGTGTAGTTGATGCCGGCGCCGATGTAGGGGCGGACCTTGGCTTCCGGCGCGAAGTGCCACTGGGCGGTGAGCGTCGGCGGCAGAACCCAGGTGTTCACCAGATTGCCGGCGCCATCCAGAATGCCCGCGCCCTTGGCGTGATGCTTGGCGGTGGCGGCGATCAGCTCGAAACCGATGTTGTCGGTCGCCATGTAGGTGAAGTCGACTTCAGGGGTGATCGCGTTGTCGACATTGACGGTGGCACCGGCGATACCGGTCACGTCGCCATTATTGCCGCCGTCGGTCGGGGCAATCATGATGGCACGGGCACGGACGATCCAGTCACCGGCCTTGGCATTGGCCATGGCCGGAGCCATCGCTCCGATGGCGGCCGCAGTGACCAGCGCGATTTTCGCAAACTTCATTGTCATGATTTCCTCCATGAACATGTACACGGGGGACTTCATGCCAGAACTGGCGGCGCTGCCTTTGATGTAGCGCAATAAGCACTGCGACCTTTTGTGCCCTGTGGCAAATGGGTCATGATCTAAGTCAATGATCATAGCCTTTTGAGAATACAAAGGCGGTCGGATTTCGACTTTAGCATTACTTCTGATGTCGTTGCTGGCCTTCCCGGCGACTGGAGAGGCGTGCGAATCAGGCCAGCGGCACACCATAGAGGTCGTATTCGTCGGCGTCCTCGACCTCGACCCGCACGATATCGCCGGGTTTGGTGTGGCCGGCGTCGCGCAGCAGTACCCGGCCGTCGATCTCCGGCGCGTCGGCCTTGGAGCGGCCGGTGGCGCCGCCTTCCTCGTCGACCTCGTCGATGATGACGTCGATGGTGGTGCCGACCCTGGCCTCCAGCTTGGCCGCCGAAATGGCCTGGGCCTTTTCCATGAAGCGCTGCCAGCGCTCCTCCTTGACCTCTTCCGGCACGGCGCCGGGCAGGGCGTTGGCGGCGGCGCCCTCCACTGCCTCGTACTTGAAGCAGCCGACCCGATCGAGCCGGGCCTCGTCCAGCCAGTCGAGCAGGATGTCGACGTCTTCCTCCGTCTCGCCGGGGAAGCCGACGATGAAGGTCGAGCGCAGCACGATGTCAGGGCAGATGTCGCGCCAGCGCTTGATGCGGTCCAGCGTCTTGTCCTGGTTGGCCGGGCGCTTCATCGCCTTGAGCACCGCCGGCGAGGCATGCTGGAACGGGATATCGAGATAGGGGAGGATATGCCCCTCGGCCATCAGCGGGATGACGTCGTCGACGTGCGGGTAGGGGTAGACGTAGTGCAGCCGCACCCAGGCGCCCAGCGTCCCCAGTTCGCGGGCGAGATCGGTCATGTGGGCGCGCACCTCGCGGCCCTTCCACGGGCTGGCGGCATGGCGGATGTCGACGCCATAGGCCGAGGTGTCCTGGCTGATCACCAGCAGTTCTTTCGCGCCGGCCTCGACCAGCTTTTCCGCCTCGCGCAGCACGGCGTTGACCGGCCGGCTGACCAGATCGCCGCGGATCGACGGGATGATGCAGAAGGCGCAACGGTGGTTGCAGCCCTCGGAAATCTTCACATAGGCATAGTGGCGCGGGGTCAGCTTGACGCCCTGTTCCGGCACCAGATCGACATAGGGGCCCAGCGACGGCGGCGCGGCCTCGTGCACCGCGCCGACTACCGCCTCATACTGCTGCGGCCCGGTGACGGCGAGCACGTTGGGGAAACGTTCGCGGATCATCTCGGCCTCGGTGCCGAGGCAGCCGGTGACGATGACCCGGCCGTTCTCGGCAATCGCCTCGCCGATCGCCTCCAGGCTCTCGGCCTTGGCGGAATCGAGGAAGCCGCAGGTGTTGACCAGCACCACGTCGGCGCCGTCGTAGGTCGGCGACACCTGGTAGCCGTCGGCGCGCAGTTTGGTCAGGATACGCTCGGAGTCGACCAGCGCCTTGGGACAGCCTAGAGAGACAAGGCCGACCTTCGGCGGCACGGCCAGGGATTTGACAGACATGAAACCAGCCTCGAAACGGCCCCGCGGGCCCCGACGCGCGCCGACCCGCGGCGCGCCACACGGCCGGCGATATACGCATTCCCGCGGCCGAACGCCAGAGCGGGGCGTCACCGACGACGCGGGCGAGCCGCTGCCGACACTGATCGCCGACATCGAGGCGGCGGTGCTGTACATCGATGCCCATGTGATCGTGCTCAACAAGCCCGCCGGCCTGCCGGTGCACCGCGGTCCGCGCGCCCGCTACAGCCTTGAGGCCTGGCTGCCGGCGCTGACCTTCGGGTTCGAACGGCTGCCCCAGCCCGGCCACCGGCTGGACACCGACACCTCCGGCTGCCTGGCGCTGGGGCGCAGCCCGCGCGCGTTGCGCCAGCTCAATGCGCTGTTCGCCGAGCGGGCGGTGGAGAAGACCTACTGGGCGGTGGTCGAGGGCCACCCGCCGGCGCTGGAGGGCCGCATCGCGGCGCCCTTGCGCAAGATCTCGACCCGCGCCGAGGGCTGGCGGATGGTGGCGGCGGCCGATGGCGAGCCGGCGGTGACCCGCTACAAGGTGCTCGGCCGTACGGCCCGGCGGAGCTGGCTGGAACTGACGCCGGAGACCGGCCGGACGCACCAGCTGCGCGTCCATTGCGCGACACTGGGCTGCCCGATCGTCGGCGACGCCCTGTACGGCACGGACGGTCCTGCCCTGTTGCTGCACGCTCGCCGCCTGGCGTTCCAGCTTGGCCCGAACACCCGGCGCATCGAGGTTGACGCGCCGCCGCCGACCCCGATGGCCGACGCGCTTGCCACCTTCGCGCAAGATCAGGAGGCCTGAGGCGGTTCGTGAAGGGGGCTGCCTGCGGCCAGCCGTGGCGTCCACGCGATGGCGCCGCATTGCAAATTTGCGACGAACCGATAGCGTCTGGTCCCATCGGGGCGCCCTCGGCGCTCAACATTGGGGACAAGACACATGCTTCGCATCACCCTGCTCGCCGCCGCGAGCCTGCTTGCCGTGGCCGGCACGGCCCACGCCGACGGCAAGCCCGCCTACGGCACCTACGGTTTTGACACCGCCGGCATGGATGCCAGCGTCAGGCCGGGCAACGACTATTATGCCCATGCCAACGGCACCTGGGCGAAAAACACCGCCATTCCCGCCGACCGCTCCAACTACGGCATGTTCACTGTGCTCGATGACCTGAGCCGGGAACGGGTGCGGGCGATCATCGAGGAAATGGCGGCCGGTACGTCGACCGACGCCGACGCCCGCAAGATCGGCACGCTCTATGCAACCTTCATGGACGAGGCAGCGATCGAAAAGGCCGGCATGGCGCCGGTGAAGCCAATGCTGGACAGGATCGCGGCCGCCGCGACGCCGGCGGACATCGCCGCGCTGATGGGCCGGATGACCGTGCTGTCCAGCAACAACCCCTTCCCCTTCTATGTCGCGCAGGACGAGAAGAAACCGGAAGACTATATCGCCACCTTCGTCCAGTACGGCCTGGGGCTGCCGGACCGCGACTATTATCTGGAGGACAATCCGGCCTTCAAGGAGGCGCGCGAGAAGTACAAGGCGCATATCGCCAGGATGCTCGCCTTCACCGGCGTCAGCACCACGGACGCCGAGGCAAAGGCGGCCGCCATCTACGCGCTGGAAGAGGCGATGGCCAGGGCGCACTGGAGCCAGATCGAAAGCCGTGACCGCAACAAGACCTACAACAAATGGACGCTGGCGGACTTCCAGGCCAAGGCACCGGGTGTCGACTGGCCGACCTACATGAAGGCCGTCGGGCTTGAGAAGGCCAACGCCTATATCGTTTCGCAGCCCAGCGCCTTCACCGGCATGGCCGCGGTGCTGGCCAAGACTCCGTTGCCGGTGGTGAAGGATTACCTGGCCTACCATTATCTCTCCGGTTCGGCCGACTTCCTGCCCAGGGCGGTGGTCGAGGAGGACTTCGACTTCAACGGCCGTGTGCTGTCGGGCACGCCGGAGCTGAAGCCGCGCTGGAAGCGCGGCGGCGACTTCGTCGAGATGGCGATGGGCGAGGCGGTCGGGCGCATCTACGTCCAGCGCTATTTCCCGCCGGAGGCCAAGGCGGCCGCCGACAAGCTGGTGAAGAACATCCTGCTGGCCTACGAGAAGCGCATCGACGGGCTGACCTGGATGAGCCCGGAAACCAAGAAGCGGGCGCATGCCAAGCTCGCCAAGTTCACGCCGAAAATCGGCTATCCCGACAAGTGGCGCGATTATGCCAGGCTGGAGGTGATGGCCGGCGACGCGCTGGGCAACGCCGAGCGGGCGGCGACGTTCGAGCACAACCGCAACATCGCCAAGCTGGGCCAGCCGATCGATCGCGGCGAGTGGTTCATGACGCCCTTCACCGTCAACGCCTATTATAATCCGCAGATGAACGAGATCGTCTTTCCGGCCGCGATCCTGCAGCCGCCGTTCTTCGATCCGCATGCCGATGATGCCGTCAATTACGGCGGCATCGGCGCCGTGATCGGGCACGAGATCAGCCACGGCTTCGACGACCAGGGCGCCAAATCCGATGGCGATGGCCTGCTGACCGACTGGTGGACGCCCGAGGACAAGGCCAAGTTCGAGGCGCTGGGCGACAAGCTGTCGGCGCAGTACGACGCCTATTGTCCGTTCGACAAGGCGTGCGTGAAGGGCAAGCTGACGCTGGGCGAGAACATCGGCGACCTGGGCGGCCTCACCGTCGCGCACGAGGCCTATCTGCTGTCGCTGGGCGGCAAGCCGTCACCGGTGCTCGACGGCAAGTCCGGCGACCAGCGTTTCTTCGAGGGCTGGGCGCAGGTGTGGCGGCGCAACTACCGCGAGCCGGAGCTGCGCAAGCGGCTGGTCACCGATCCGCACAGCCCGTCGCAGTACCGCACCAACGGCATCGTGCGGAACATCGACGAGTGGTACGCCGCCTACGGCATCAAGCCGGGCGACGCGCTGTACCTCAAGCCCGAGGACCGGGTGAAAATCTGGTAGGCGCGCACGGACCCGGGGGCGCCGTCGCGCGCCCCCGATGTCGTTATTTGTTTCTGGCGGTATCGATCCGCCTGTTGCGACGGTCCCTGCCTATGCCGCCAGCGACAAGGTGGAGGCGAGGCTCGACTCGGTGCTCGCCGTCGCGCTGTTCTGATAACTGTTGAGCGCGCTGGCGATGGTCTCCAGCAGCACTTTCAGGCGGCTGGCGGCTTCCGTATCGGCCGTGGTGGTGTCGGTCGCGCCGGAGTCGGTGGTGACCGAATCCAGCAGGGCCGCCAGCGTGTCTTCCTCCTCGTCGGCGGACGCGCTGGCCGGCGGCGGACCGCCCGGACCGCCGGGGCCACCCGGGCCACCCGGACCTCGGCTGCCTTCCATCGCCTTCAGGCCGTCGGCGAAGGCGTCTTCGGTCAGCGAGTCGGCGCCACCGGCAATGGCATCGAAGAAGGCGGTCGCCTGTTCCTCGCTGACATCGTCCGGCCGCGCGGCCACGGCTTCCTCGCGGGTGACGGTGCCGTCGCCATCGGTGTCCATCGAGGCGAACATTTCCGACGCGTCGGGGCCGCCACGGCCGCCACCGGGCGGCGGGGGCGGCGGTGGGCCACCGGCACCGCCCTCGGCCTGCTGCAGGCTGATCAGCGCGCCACGGGTTTCGCCGGCGAGCTGCGAGAACGCGCTGGAGAAATCGCTTTCGCTCAGCGCGCCGCTGTCGGCGCTGTCGAGCGCCGTGAACAGCGCGTCGGCGGCGGTGCCGCTGACGCCCTCCGGCGCGGCACCGACGAACTCGGATCGACTGACCTTGCCGTCCTGATCCGCGTCCATCTTGGTGAAGAGCTGCGCCAGCTTCGCCTGGGCGGCGCCGCTGGAGTAGCCTCCGATTGAGAGTGACATGTTGAGGTCCTTTCCTGACTGTGGAGACACCTTTGTCCCCACAATCCGAAACGGTCCCGCGGCCGCCGATCCTTCGCGAAAAAGTGCATTATCTTATTGTTTTTATTGGTATATTTTGTGATTTGCAACGGTCATCGCCGCAGGGGTTTCCTGCGGGGCCGGGCGTGCCTGCGGGGCTCGACGGTCCGACGACCGTCCCCGCGACGCTGTAGGGGGACGCAAGCGCCGGGCCACGAACGATGAGCCGAGTAACGCGCTGAATTTGCTGGTACGGCGCACGATGAGCCGCCGCCCGTGGGCGGTTGGCCGGCCGCGCCCGGCAGGGCTTGCCGTGAAACACCGGTCGGTTCGCCGTGCCGGAGGGGCAGAAGTTGCCGCCGGGTGGGGCGCGGGTCGGGCCTCGGGGCGGGACGTCGCGCGGATGCGATCGCGGGCTAGTAGCCGGCGGCCTGACCGTCCTTGCGCATTTCCGAGGCGGCCCAGTAAAGCCCGGTGGCGGGGTCGCGCAGAATTGCCTGATAGCCGCCGACGTCCTCGTAGCCGCCGCCCGCCGCCCCGCCGGTCACCTCGTGGCCGCGGCGCTTCAGCTCGGCCACCACCGCCGGGTCGATGCCGCGCTCCAGATAGAGCGCGCTGGTCGGGCTGCCGCCGTCGCCCGGGTCGGGGCCGCCGATGTGGCGCCAGCGCGGCGCGTCGCCAGCGGCCTGCACGTCCATGCCGAAATCGATGATATTGGTCAGCACCTGCACATGGCCCTGGGGCTGCATGTCGCCGCCCATCACGCCGTAGCTGAGGAACGGCTTGCCGTCGCGGGTGACGAAGCCGGGGATGATGGTGTGGAACGGCCGCTTGCCCGGCGCGTAGGCGTTGGCGTGGCGGGCATCCAGGCTGAACTGGGCGCCGCGATCCTGGAACATGAAGCCGAGCCCGTCGGCCACCAGGCCCGAGCCCATGCCGCGATAGTTGGACTGGATCAGCGACACCATCATGCCGTCCTGGTCGGCGGCGGTGAGATAGACCGTATCGGCGCGGGCGAAGATCGGCGCGCCGGGGTCGACGCTGGCCGGCAGCGCCTTGTCCATGGCGATCAGCGCGCGCCGCCTCGCCGCATAGTCCTTCGACAGCAGTCCGGCGGTGGGCACCATCGCCTGACGCGGGTCGGCGATGAAGCGGGCGCGGTCGGCGAAGGCCAGTTTCTTGGCCTCGGCCATCACATGCAGGTGGTCGGCGCTGCCGTAACCCATCGCCTTGAGGTCATAGGCTTCGAGAATGTTCAGCATCTCCAGCGCGACGATGCCCTGGCCGCTGGGCGGGATCTGCCAGACGTCATAGCCACGATAGCTGGTGGCGATGGGCCTGACCCACTCCGGCGTGAAGGCGGCGAAATCGGCATAGCGCAGCGGCCCGCCGATGCGGCGGAAATAGGCGTCCATGGCGCGGGCGATGTCGCCCTTGTAGAAGGCGTCGGCGCCGTGGGCCGCCAGCAGGTCGTAGGTGCGGGCAAGGTCGGGGTTGCGGAACAGCTGGCCGGCTCGTGGCGGCTGGCCGTCGATGAGGTAGGTCGCCCGGGCGTTGTCGAACTCCTCGATCATCGCCCGGCGCTGCTCGAAGCGGCGGAAATTCATGGCCCACCCCTCGGCGATCACCGGCGACAGCGGGAAGCCGTCGCGGGCATAGGCGATGGCGGGCGCCAGCACCTTGTCCATCGGCAGTTTGCCGAAACGCTGGTGCAGCGCGAACCAGCCGGCCACCGCGCCCGGCACCGTCACCGGGGCAACGCCGACCGGCGGGATGACGCTGGCCTGGGGCCCCAGTTTCGCTTTCAGCTGCCGCAGCGTCTGGCCCCGGGCTGCCGGCCCCGAGGCGTTGAGGCCGACCACCTGGCCGGTCTTCGGGTCCCACACCAGCGCGAACAGATCGCCGCCGATGCCGGCGCCGGTGGGCTCCATCAGCCCGAGCGCGGCGTTGGCGGCAATCGCCGCGTCCACCGCGCTGCCGCCCTGGCGCAGAATGTCCAGCGCCACCTGGGTCGCCAGCGGCTGACTGGTGGCGGCAACGCCATGGGCGGCGATGACCGGCGAGCGCCCGGCGAACGCCGGGCCGATGGGCCGGTCGCCGGCCAGCGACGGGCCGGGCAGGGCCGTGGCCAGCGCCAGCGCGAGCGCGGGGGCGACAAGCGTCGCCAGGCGGGCGACGCGGGCGGTCAGGGTCGTGGGGCGGGGCGTGTGCATGGCGCCAAGCCTAGCAACCCCGCTTCGGCCTGTCAGCGTCCGCCGTCGATTCGTCGCAACCGGCCGCAACGACACTTGCGCATATCTATTACAATGTAGTAGTCGTGCGACACCATAGGGAGTCGACATGCGCGAATCGCCAGACCTGTCCAAGCCGGAGTATGATGTGCTGCGTGTGCTGTGGCGCGCGGGCCAGGCCAGCGTGCGGGAGGTGCACGACGCACTGACGGCCGATACCGGCTGGGCCTACACCACCACCAAGACGGTGATGGACCGGATGGCCACCAAGGGCCTGCTGGCGCGCGAAGGCTTTCATGGGGTGTTCGTCTACCGGCCGCTGGTGTCGCGCCCGGCGGGCCTGGCGCGGTTCGTGCGCTTTTTTGCCGATCGCGTGGTGGAGCGGGACCTGAGCGTGGTGCTCGGCCTGTTCCGCGACAGTGAGTCGTTGAGTGCCGAGGAACTGGCGGAGCTGGAGCGGCTGGTGGCCGACGATGCCGATGCCGCCGCACGAAAGGAACGGTCATGAACGATGGTCTGATGGACGCGGCCCGGCTCGCCGAGCGGCTGGTCGACTATCTGCTGGTGCAGTCGCTGTATGCCGCCGTGGTGGCCGGTCTGGTGTGGACGGTGCTCGCCGTGGTGCGGCCGCGTCATCCGCTGCTGCATCTGGCGCTGTGGTGGCTGGTGCTGGCCCGCCTGGTGCTGCCCACCGATTTCGCCACCTCGTGGAGTATCCGCTCGTCGGCCGAGACGATGATGGCCCACGCCCTGTGGCCCGACGGCGCGCCGCACATCAACCCGGTCGGCCCGGCCCATGCGGCGACGCCTGCTCTTGCCGCGCCGATGGCGACCGTCGATTCCGTGCGTCAGGTGGCCTCCGGGATTCCGGTGACGACGGCAGCCATGCCCGCTACTGCCAGCGCTCCCGCTCCCGTCGTGCCGTTCTGGCCGCTGGTGCTGACCCTGCTGTGGGCCGGCGGCGTTGCCGCCATGACCATCCTGCTCGCCCGCGCCGGGCGCGAGGCGCGGCGGCTGGTGTTGCTGGCCGAACCCGCCGGGCCGTCGCCGGCCGAGGCGTTGGCCAGCGCGCTGGTGGAGGCTTGGCGCCACCGGCTGGCGGTGCGCCGGCCGGTTCGGCTGCTGGTGACGCCCGAGGTGTCGGCGCCGTTCACCACCGGCCTGTTCCGGCCGGTGATCGTGCTGCCGCGCCGGTTGGTCGCCCGGCTCGACGCGGCGGCGCTGAGCGCCGTCATCGGCCATGAAATGGCCCATGTGCGCGGCTTCGATGTCGCCTGGCGCGGGGTCGAGCGCCTGCTGCTGATCCTGTTCTTCTTCCATCCGCTGGTGTGGATGGCGGTACGCCGCATCGACGTTGCCCGCGAATCCTGCTGCGACGGGCGTGCCGCCACCGCCGGCATGATCTCCACCCTCGACTACGGGCGCGGGCTGATCGCCGCCCTCAAGGCCTTCCGGCTGCCGGCGACGCCGACGCTGGCCGGCACGCTTGGCATGGATGGCGCCGCCGGCCACGGCCTCAGGCAGCGGCTGGTCTGGCTGAAGCAGGGCAGCGCGCTGTCGACGCCGGCCCGGGTCGCCGGGCTGGCCGGTGTGGTGACGCTGGGCCTGCTGGTGCTGCCGCTGGCCCACGCGGCGGTCGATTCCGATGCAACGGCCATCGAAGCGGCCGACGGCAAGGCGGTTCCCACCGCAACGCCGTCGCACACCGTCGTCAAGCGTCGGATCGTGGCCGCCGTGCCGAAGGCGCCGTCTGCGCCTGTCGCGCCGTCTGCGCCCTCGGCGCCGCAGGGGCCGGGCGCGCTGGTCCTGCCCGGCGATGTCGTGGCGGTGCCGCCGGTGGCGCCCACCCCGCCGGTGCCGCCCGCGGCTGCCGATGCCGGCGCCGGGATGGCCTGGGCCGAGACCAGCTTCGCCCAGCTGCGGCGGGAGGCGCACGCCCGTCTGGCCGAGGCGCAGCGGCATCTCGAACAGGTGGAAGCCGCCCACCGCAAGGCCCATCTGAGCATCACCCAGTCCAACCTCTCTGAGGCCGAAAAGGCGCGGGCATTACGCGAGAATCAACGGGCGCTGGAGGAGGCGCGGCGTGACCTTGCCGAGGCCCGCGCGGACGCCCAGCGCGATCTGCAGGATGCCCGCCGCGAACTGGAGGACGCCCGCCGCGAGGCCCGGGAGGCCCAGCGGGAAGCGGCGGAGGCGCGCCGCGAGGCGTTGCGTGAGGCGGAACGGACCCGACGCGAGGCATTGCTGGAGCGTAGCGAGGCGTTGCGCGAGGCCAGTCAGTCGCTGCGTGAGGCGGCGCGCAGTCTCAAGGGCGGACAGGGGGCGACTGGTGCCGACGTCCGCGCGGCGCTCAAGGCCGCCGAGCTCGGCCTGCAAGCGGAAGCCTCGGCGTTGGTCGAGCTGGATTGGGATGTGCTGGCGCGGTCGATGGAAGCCGCGGCCGATCACCTGGAGCGGCGGGCGGCGGGAGCTCGCTGACGCGTGCGAGGGGCGTATCGCGGACGGGCTGGCGAGCGGTTCAGGCGGCCTCGTCGCTGTTGCGATAATGGCCCATCAGGGCGGCCTCGTCCGCCTGCGCCTGTTCCAGCTTGGCCAGGCGCTCGCGCTCGGCCTCGATGAAGCGTTCGGCGGCGATGTCGAGCGTCTTGAAGTCGGCGAACGCCTGGGCGATCACCTCCTGCATCCGCTCGATCTCGTTCACCACGGTGTCGATCTGGCCGCGCACCTGCGATTTGGCGGCGGACTGGCGGCCGATGTAGCTCACGAAATTGGCGAACGGCTGGGCAGTGGCGACGTCGGCCTCCGCCCGCACTTCGGCCTCCAGGCCCATCAGCGCGGCCTCCAGCTCGTCCTGCCGGCTGTAGAGGCCGGCGAGTTCCCGGCGCAGATCGTCCAGCTCCTGCTTGCGGACCCGCAGGCCCGAATCGTAGGGCGTCTTCATCGGCTACACCTTTACTGGGGCGGGCTGCTCAGCAGCTGCTGCAGCACCGAGAAGCTGTCGGTGGCGCGCATGCAGTCGCCCTTGCGCTGGTTGAGGAACTGTTCGAGCATCGGCGCATAATAGAGCGCCAGGTCGACCTCGGGGTTGGAGCCGCGCCGGTAGGCGCCGAGGCGAATCATCTCCTCCATGTCGGCATAGATCGAGAGATGCTTCTTGGCCTCGCGCAACAGCGCGTTCTGCTCGTCGGTGTGGGCGCCGGGCAGGGTGCGCGACACCGACTTCAGCACGTTGATGGCGGGATAGCGGCCGCGCTCGGCGATCGATCGCTGCATGACGATATGGCCGTCGAGAATACCGCGCACCGCATCCGCCACCGGCTCGTTGTGGTCGTCGCCGTCCACCAGCACGGTGAACAGGCCGGTGATCGCGCCGCCGTTGCCGGCGCCGGGGCCGGCGCGTTCCAGCAGCTTGGGCAGCTCGGCGAACACGGTGGGGGTATAGCCTTTCGAGGCCGGCGGCTCGCCACAGGCCAGGCCGATCTCGCGCTGGGCCATGGCGAAGCGGGTCACCGAGTCCATCATGCACAGCACATGCAGGCCCTGGTCGCGGTAATGTTCGGCCAGCGCGAAGGTAAGATAGGCGGCCTGACGGCGCATCAGCGCCGGTTCGTCGGAGGTGGCGACGACGACGATCGAGCGTTTCAGGCCTTCCGGTCCCAGATCGTCCTCGATGAATTCCTGCACCTCGCGACCGCGCTCGCCGATCAGGCCGATGATCGCCACGTCGCAGTCAGTGTAGCGGGCGAGCATCGACAGCAGCACCGATTTACCGACGCCGGAGCCGGCGAAGATGCCGAGCCGCTGGCCCTTGCAGCACGGCGCGAACACGTCGAGCGCGCGCACGCCAAGGTCGATCTTGTCACCGACGCGCTCGCGGGCGTGGGCGGAAGGCGGCCGGCCGCGCACCAGGCGGGATACCGGTCCCTTGGGCAGCGGGCCGCGCCCGTCCACCGGCTGCCCGAGTCCGTTGACGATCCGGCCCAGCCAGGCATCGGACGGGGATACACTGGCATCGGAGGCTGCGGCATAGGCCTTGGAGCCGACGCTGATGCCGTCCAGCGGCCC